>JBEKNW010000028.1:0-30019 GCA_049522435.1 Xanthobacteraceae bacterium | reverse complement strand
GCCGTCAATTCCCGGCTCAGGTTGCTGCAAAGAAATCCAGCCAAGGTGCGCGCGTTCTTCCAGACCGAGACCACCCGCTATGCCGCCGCAGCATAGTCACTAACTTATGAACTGGTCAGTAATGTGAACCGAACCCGCGCTAAATGTTTTATTGCTACAAAGGTCGTCGACTGGCCGCTGATCCAATATGTGGTCGATGAAGCCTACGACGCTGATATCAAGCATTTCGTCATCTTCGCCCGGCATCATCGAATATTATTTGATCGTCAAATCGAACTGGAGAACGTGCTGCGTGGGCTCCTTTCGCTGTCGTTCGACGGCGGGAATGCAAGACGGTCGCGCACCAACATTCTTCGCGCATCAGCGTCTGAACGGCGATAGTCGCGGAACCATTCCACAAAGCGGCGTATGCCGTCGCTGATCGCCGTCGCGGGTCGAAAGCAGACCGCGCGTTCGAGCTCGGTCGTGTCGGCGCAGGTCTCCGGCACGTCGCCGGGCTGCATCGGCAACAACTCGCGGATGGCGGTACGACCGACCGCCTGTTCGATGAGAGCGACAACCGTGGTCAGCTCCTCCGGTCGACTATTACCGACATTATAGACACGCCACGGCGCCTTGCTCGATGCCGGATCCGGCGCATCGCCCGACCAATCGGGATTGGGCGCCGCCGGCTGCGTGATCAGGCGCACGACCGCTTCGGTCACATCGTCGACATAGGTGAAATCGCGGCGCATGCGGCCGTTGTTGAACAGGCGAATCGGCCTGCCGTCCATGATCGCCGCGGTGAACAGCCAAATCGCCATATCCGGCCGCCCCCACGGGCCGTACACGGTGAAAAACCGCAGGCCCGTCGCCGGAATTCCAAACAGGTGGGCATAAGCGTGCGCCATGAGTTCGTTTGCCCGTTTCGTGGCCCCGTACAGGCTGAGCGGATGATCCGCGATATCGCTCGCCCGCCAGGGCAGACGCGTGTTGGCGCCGTAAACCGAGGACGACGACGCATAGACCAGATGCCGGCATTCGGCCTGTCGGCAGCCTTCGAGCACGTTCAGAAAGCCAATCAGATTGGAGTCCGCATAGGCATGGGGCTCGGTGAGGGAGTGTCGGACTCCGGCCTGCGCGGCCAAATGCAGGACATGGGCGAACCGGTAGGCAGCAAACAGCTCGGCGATTGCCTGCCGATCCGCCAAGTCGTGCTGCTCGAACTGAAAATTCGAGTAACCGGCAAGCTCCGCGAGTCGCGATTTCTTGAGTAGCGGATCGTAATAGGCGTTCAGGTTGTCGAGACCGACGACCGACCAACCGTCCGCCAAAAGCCGGCGCGCCGCGTGAAATCCGATGAAGCCAGCTGCCCCGGTTACAAGAATGGCATTGCGCATTTGCCCTTCCGATGACGTTGCCGCGACCTCATCGATTTTCGGGTTCGCTGTCATCCGCGACGGTCCGCGATCTGAGCCAGCCGTACCACGCACAAGGTGTCCATGGAGGATCGCCTAGGCCAACAACCCTACATCGGACGTGACCACGGACCCACGAAATTGCAGCATCAAGCGGCGGTTAGAATCGAGCTTGAGAACCTCGTCGTTTGATTTACCTGCCGAGTTCGCCATCGCCGCCTCGCTCGATCCACGATAAGTGCTGATGCTTATATCTAAATCGGTGCGCAAATCAATGCAGCATCCGCGGAATGCAGGATGAAGGAGCCGTGACGGTGGCTCCCAAGTTTCGTTCTCCTCCACGGAAAAAAGAATTTTTGATCGCTGAATTCTCGTTGTCACCGGCCCTACAAGCTCGGGGTGCTTGCTCGCACCTTTGCCGGCACTCGCTTGAGCGATGCGTCGTCCGTGACGGTCGGCTCCGCCAATGACCGCCCCACACAGACGTAGGCAAAGCCATGCCGATACATCTCCTCGGGCCGGTAAATGTTCCGGAGGTCGACGACAACTGGGCACGCCATCAGGTCACGCAGCCGGTCGAGATCGAGGGCCCGGAACTGCTCCCATTCTGTCATAATGACGAGAGCATCGGTGGCTTCGGCGCAGTCGTAGGCACTGTCACAATACACGACGTTGTTGAGTAAGGTCTGAGCTTGGCCCATACCTGCGGGGTCGAATGCTCGCACCTGGGCACCCATGTCCTGTAGGGCCGTGATTAACGCGAGCGAGGGAGCCTCGCGCATGTCATCGGTGTTGGGCTTGAAGGTAAGACCAAGCACTGCGACGGTCTTGCCGCGCAGCGCACCGCCAAACATGGCCGACACCTTGCGCGCCATGGCGCGCTTCCTGGAATCGTTAACCGCAACAACGGCTTCAAGGATGCGAAGTGGCACCTCGTGGTCCTGAGCGGTCTTGATCAGAGCGCGCAAATCCTTGGGAAAGCAGGAGCCGCCGAATCCCGGCCCCGCATGCAGGAATTTGCTGCCGATGCGGTTGTCGAGGCCCATCCCGCGTGCGACCTCCTGCACGTCGGCGCCGACCTTCTCGCAGAGATCAGCGATTTCATTGATGAAGGTGACCTTGGTCGCAAGGAACGCATTAGCGGCGTATTTGGTGAGCTCGGCGGTGCGGCGGGTCGTGTAAAGAATGGGCGCCTGGTTAAGGCTCAGCGGCCGATAGATCTCAGCCACGACCTTTTTAGCACGTTCATCATGGGTCCCAACTACAATACGATCGGGGTGCTTGAAATCGTGGATAGCCGCCCCCTCGCGCAAAAACTCGGGGTTTGAAACCACGGCGACGTCAGCGTCCGGCCGGGCCTCGTGGATGATTCGCTCGACCTCATCGCAAGTGCCGACGGGCACGGTCGACTTGGTAATGACCACGGTGAAGCCGTCAAGCGCCGCCGCGATCTCGCGGGCTGCATCGTAGACGTAGGAGAGATCTGCATGCCCGTCGCCGCGGCGCGACGGCGTGCCGACCGCGATGAATACCGCATCGGCGGCACGGACCGGCTCCTCGAGCGCTGTTGTGAACGACAGCCTTCCTTCTCGGACGTTCGAATGAACCAGATCATGCAAGCCCGGTTCGTAAATCGGAATGTCTCCGCGCTCGAGCGCCTCGATTTTCGCGGTGTCCTTGTCGACACAGACGACGTGATGGCCGAAGTCAGCGACGCAGGCACCGGAGACCAATCCCACATACCCCGTGCCGATCATAGCTATACGCATGATTTTCCCGCTGACCCAGTTGGCGACCGCCCGAAAGAACGGACCAGAAATAAAACATCCGCTCGCCAGCCTAGAGACGCTACCTACCAGACCAAGTGCGAACCTTATGCTGGTAACGCGTGAGCGCGATCTAAACAAATCGGCACTTGCCGGCCGAGAATGTTAAGGAGAACTCGAATCCGTCCGGAATCGTCCAAACGGTCGAGGACTCCAAGTTGTTCGGCGAACGGTCCCGCGGCAAACCGCACCGGTTCGCCCACCTTCATGTCCAACCGGAGCTGCAGGAGGCCCTGCGCATCCGCGAGGGCGACCATCGATTCAACGATCCCCGGCGGCACCTGGCAAGGGAGGTCGCCGGCCATGACGAGACTCGACACCCCGAACGTACCATTAACGCTCCGCCATTGATGGCGGCTCAAGTCGAGTACCACGAACAAATAGCGGGGAAAGAATGGGGCAATGACCGTGCTCAGTTTCCGCGCGTGTCGAATGGTCTTTTGGCGCTTGGGCAAAAAAGTGCGAAATTGTTGATTTTCGAGCTGGGCCTGAGCGCGCTTCTCGGCAAACGGCAACGTGTGGACGGCATACCATCGCTCACCCTCACGGAGCGGGACGGGATGCCTTGGCACGATCTCTTCTGCGAGATTTTCCGAGCGAATTGAACCGACTGTCATCGCCTTGAATACGTGACTGTTGATCTTGTCGTGTGATCTTGTCGTGAGAATAACAACCAATATCATCTCTATTCCCGTGTAACAAGTCTATGTCGGAGAGACTCCATGCGGCGCCATTTGCAGGACGATTTTTCAGCCGTTAACGGAAAACGCTATGGCGCGAGGCCGGCGGGGCGTTGCACCGGTATCCGATCGGCGATCGATCGATCGCATTCGACACTCACTCGCCGTGCACCTTGACGCAACCGCTGCGGATGCTATGCGAGATGCCGATGACATCCGACATTCATTCAATTATGCACCCGATGGATTTTTGTGGATTTTTCCGATCTGAGCATCGACGCCTGGGTGCCGGTCGTGCCGTGGCAGATCCACTCGTGAGCTTACGGACAGGCTTGATACTAAGGTTAGCGATCTCGTTGTTCGTCATTGCCGCGCTCTTCCACTTCATCGATCTCGGTCTCGTTGTTGATCGATTGCGCCTGCTCCGGCCGGTCTTCTTGGCCGCGATATTCGCGCTTGTTTTCGTACAGATCGTGCTTTTCGCCGTTAGATGGTCATTCATTGCCGAGTTTTGCCGCGCCGGCATTGGCGTTGCGTTGGCCGTGCGCTTCTCCATCATAAGCATGTTCTTCAATCAGACCTTGCCGGGGACCTTGGGGGCCGACTCGATCCGCATTCTCCTCAGCGTCGGCGAAGGTGTTAGTGTCAAACTCGCCTTTCTCGGCGTCGCTATCGACCGCGTTCTGGCCTTGATCGTCCTGATCGGTTTGGCGGCTGCATCTCTTCCGTTGCTCGCCATGAACATCGTCGAGACGCGTCTGGCGTACGGCATGGCTGGGCTGACCGGAGCGCTGGTGCTCGGCATTGTCGTCTTTGTCTCCTTGCCGGCTCTTCTACCGCAAGCGTGGCTTCGTTGGCGGGTGGTGCGTGTGCTGATCGAACTGTCCCAAGCCACGTCCGCCCTCCTCATCAATCGCCGTCTCGTTACGTTGACCGTGCCTCTGGCGGCTGCCGTGCACCTCATCTCCGGCGCCATCGTCGTGCTGTGCGCGATTGCCATGAATATCGCGCTCGATCCGATCTCTACCATGATCCTAATGCTACCGACCTTGCTGGCGATGGCGATTCCGATTTCGATTGCCGGATGGGGCGTCCGCGAGGGCACGATGGTCATTGCTCTTGGTCAGGTGGGCGTCCTGCCCGCCGATGCGCTGGCCTTGTCCGTCGCCTTTGGTCTCATCAATATGCTTGCGGGCATTCCCGGCGGTATCCTGTGGCTGATTTGGCGCCCACGGCGAGCACCGGTTGTCAAGCGACGGATAAAACTGGACCCAGGGTGATATTGAGACGTGTAGCCATCAGCCGCCGATTCGAAGGCGGGGAAAATGAGATGAGCGGATCGGAGGGTGCCGACATTGTGGTCGAACAGACGTCCGCGCCAAGGATGAGCGCGCGCAAACGGGCGATCCGCGATGCCAGTGAAAGCCTCGCACCAGATCTCGAGAAATGGCGGCGGCGCAACCGCTATTTCCACGATGAAGATGCCCGCTATCTGCAATTCCTGATCCGGCCTGATCTCAGAGTGCTCGAGCTTGGCTGTCGCAACGGCGATCTATTGGCGAGCCTGCGTCCTTCGGAAGGGATCGGCATCGATTTCAGCCCGGCCATGGTAGCGATCGCCAAGCAACGCCATCCGAGCCACCAATTCATTCTTGGCGATATCGAGGATGCGGAGACTATACGGCTCCTGGGGCCGCAACCCTTCGAAGTGATCCTGCTGTCCGATACGATCGGATCGCTCGAAGACATTCAGCGAAGTTTTGAATTGCTGCATCCGCTTTGCACGAGTGAAACCCGTATCGTGGTGTCGTATTATTCGCATCTGTGGGAGCCGATCCTCCGCCTCGCCGAGTGGATCGGACTCAAAATGCCGACGCCAGCTCAGAACTGGCTGTCGACGGATGACATTGGCGCGATCGCTGAGCTCGCGGATTTCGAGGAGATCAAGCAGGAGTGGCGGCAGCTTCTGCCCAAGCGGCTGGTGGGGCTGGGGCCTCTGGTTAATCGCTTCATCGGCACGTTGCCGATCTTGCGGAAGCTTTCACTGCGCAACTATTTGGTGCTACGCAGCCGGCGGGTAGTGCGGCTGCGGCAGCCGTCGCTGTCGGTGATCGTGCCCTGCCGCAACGAGCGCGGCAATATCGAGGCGGCGGTACGGCGCCTGCCGCGGATCGCGCCGATGCAGGAGATCATATTTATCGAAGGTCACAGCCAGGACGGGACCTGGGAGGAGATTAATCGGGTGATCGCGGCTTATCCGAATCTGCGGATCAAAGCCGCGGTGCAGGACGGTAAGGGTAAGGGCGACGCGGTGCGCAAGGGCTTCGACATGGCCGAGGGCGATCTGCTGATGATCCTCGATGCCGATCTGACCATGCCGCCGGAGGATCTGGGCAAGTTTTACGAAGTCCTGGCGAGCGGCAAGGGCGAGTTTGTTAATGGCTCACGTCTGGTCTATCCGATGCAGGACCAGGCGATGCAGTTCCTCAACTTCATCGCCAATCGGGTTTTTGCGATGCTTTTCTCATATCTGCTGAATCAACGGATTACCGATACGTTGTGCGGCACCAAAGCGTTGTCCCGCGCAGATTATCGGCAGCTCGTGGCCGGACGGAGCTATTTCGGCGATTTCGATCCGTTCGGCGATTTCGATCTGATATTCGGCGCGGCCAAGCTCAATCTCAAATCGCTGGAGGTGCCGATCCGCTATATGGCGCGCACTTATGGCGAGACTCAGATCTCGCGCTTCCGCCATGGCGTACTGTTGCTGCGTATGGTGCTGTTCGCCTGGTGGAAGCTGAAGGCCATCTGATGGCGACCGATGAACGCCCGCTCGAATACCGGATCGTCTGGGACGAAAAGCCGGCGCTGCGTGCAATCTATCGCGCCTATTATCAGGAAATCCTCGAACGCTGCCGGCCGGGGCGGACGCTCGAGATCGGCGGCGGCTCCGGCAATCTCAAAAGTTTCGTGCCGGCGGTGATATCGACGGACATCCTGTCGGCGCCATGGCTCGACGCCGTCGCCGACGCGCAGCGCCTGCCGTTTGCTTCGGATAGTTTCGACAATATCGTGCTGTTTGATGTGCTGCACCATATCGAACGGCCGCGGATGTTTTTCGACGAGGCGGCGCGCGTGCTGCGGCCTGGCGCACGAATCGTAATGGTCGAGCCGGCTATCACGCCGTTAAGCGGGGTATTCTATCGCACTTTCCATCCGGAAGCGGTGATCATGTCGGCCGACCCGTTGCTCGACGGTCCGCTCGATCCGTCCCGCGATGCGTTCGAGGCGAATCAGGCGATACCGACACTGCTCTTCAGCCGACAGAAGGCCCGGTTTGCTGCCGAGTTTCCGGCCCTGCGGCTGATCGAGACCCGCCGGCTGAGCTTGTTCGCCTATCCCTTGTCCGGCGGGTTCCGTCCCTGGAGCTTGCTTCCGGCCGGCCTCGTGCAGCCGCTTCTCCGGATCGAGCGTTGGCTCGAGCCGATGCTCGGCTGGTTCATGGCAATCCGCATGATCCTGGTGATCGAACGACGAGGGCTGGATTGACGCAATTCAATTGGTATTTGGTGCGCCATAGCCCACCAATACAAAGCGGCGAATACCAGCTCATTGCCGACCCCAAGCCGGCGGGACGTTGCGCCCGGAATCCGATGGGCGATTGATCGACCGTATTCGACGTCCATACTGGCCGCGTGCCACCATTGCCGCGGCCATGGCGGATACTATGCGAGGTGCAGATGACATCCGACATTCGTTCTATTATGCATCCGACGGATTTTTCCGATCTGAGCATCAACGCTTTTGTGCACGCACTGAAAATTGGCCTGACCGTCAAGACCAAGCTCTATGTGTTGCATATAGCGGAGCGGAGGAATGAGGATCCGCGGCACGCTTTTCCCCACGTTCGCCAGACGCTGGCCCGCTGGGGGCTCTTCGATGAGAACCAATTGCCTTCGGAATTGACCCCCAAACTCGGCATTAAGGTCGCGAAGGTCGAGGTCGAGTCTCAGGATCACGTGACTGGCCTATTGCGCTTTCTCGCCCGGCATCCAAGCGATCTCATGGTGCTGGGGACGCACGGTCGCGAAGGCCTTCCGCGTTGGTTGAGGCCCTCGATTGCGGAAGCGATGTCGCGCCGTTCGGCCAACCAGACCCTCTTCATCTCCGCGCAATGCCGGGGCTTTGTCGATCAGGCAAACGGCGCGATCAAGCTCAAGCGCATCCTGGTCCCGGTTGACCATAGCTCGCCTCCAGCCACCGGCTTGCGCGCGGTCAAGCAATTCTGTCGAATCTTGGCCGGCAAAGAGGCGATATTTCACGTCGTACACGTTGGTGCGAGGGCGCCGGCGCTGAAGTCCGAGGCGAGCTCTCCCGTTCCGGTAGAGCTGCGCAGCGGAAACGTCGTCGACGGCATTGTTCAGGCTGCGGCTGACGTGGAAGCCGACCTGATCGGCATGGCAACCGCCGGACACAACGGTATTCTCGATGCCTTTCGCGGGAGCACGACCGAGCGCGTCCTGCGCAAGGCGCCATGTCCAGTCCTTGCCGTGCCGATCGTCGGCAGCCGCTAAACTGCCGTTGACCACCAAAGCACCGGCGGTGACAGCGCACCGGTCGTCCCGAGCCGTGTCGGCGATCTCAACCGGCGATTTCCCGGAGGGTGGCGGACAGGGCTTTCGTCCCAGACATTCCAACTAATCCAGCGCATTGAGCAATTCGCGCCATCGCTCAAACCCTTTCTGCCGGGTAAACTGCGCCTCCAGCATTTTTCGCGCCCGCGCGCCCATTTCTGCGAGGCTGCCGGGATCGTTCGACAGGCGCGACAAGGTGCAAGCAAGCGCAACGGCGTCGCCCGGTGCAATAACGACGCCGCAGGCGTGTTCCTGCACCAGCTGTGCAAGCTCTCCGTCCTTCGCGGCGATGACTATCATGGGCTTGCCGGCGGCGGCGACGCCGTAGAACTTGCTGGGAACGATGAGGCCCTCGAGCTCTGGTTTGAGAGATATCCAGTGGACGTCAGGCGTGGCTAGAGAATACGTGAGAATCGTCCGTCCTTGATAGGGGACAAAGCGGAACAAGTTCTCGAGACGGCGCTCTTTAACCGTCCGGGCCAATTCGTCAAAACGTTTCCCCCCGCCGATCATCAGGAATAGAACACGCGGGTCATCGCGGAGCCGCTCGGCGGCGGCGAGCACAGTGCCGAACTCGTGAGCCCTCCCGAGATTGCCCGAATAGCCGACCACGAATTTGTTCTGCAGCACCCATGTCTCGCGCAAGGGATTGGCGGACTGCCCGAGGGGTTTGATTTCCTCGTCGTTGCACCAGTTCGGTATGACATGGATCCGTGCCCGAGGAGCGCCGAGGACTTCGACCCTCTGGCCCATTAGATGGCCGACGACGACGGTCGCTTCGGCATACTGCAAGGAGCGATTGCGAGACGCGGCTAGGCCGGAGGCGAGAGGGCCGCGAATGAATGGTACGCCCAGCTCCACAGCGAGTTCCGGGTAGACATCTTGCAGCCAATTGACCAGCCGTGCGCCCTTGCGGCGCGCGGCAACCATAGCCACGATTGACACCAGTGGCGGGTCTGTTTTTGCGATAAGAATATCGCCTCGCCGCGCAATGTCGAGGAGGCGGCGCAAGACCGATCGGTAAAACGAAAGATAGTCAATCGAGCGGCCGAGCAAGGCGGCGCGTCCGAATTGAGTCGACGAAACGCGGTGGACGCGTACGCCATGGATGATTTCATAATTCGGCAACGAAGCTTTGGGGTCGTCGTAGATTTGTGTGCTCGTAACAATGTGCACTTCTCTTCCTGTGCCGGCCAAGTGAAAAGCGAGGTCGGAGAGGATTTGGCTTGTCGCCGAATGGTCGGGAAAGAAAAATCTATTAATAAAAATCAATCGGTGCATCGGAGCTCGGCTTTATTTCCTGAACGGCCCCTTCAACCCTGCAGCGTCCTGCTCTGAGGACGAGAGCCGGTACAGGAGCGGCAGAGATTAGGCTTGGGTGCACATCACGCCTCAGTGCCCTATGCTTCGTGGACGATAGATCGCCGAATCGCTTCATCGCTTAACAGTTCTTCGAAATACTCAATTGTCCGACTGAGGCCATCCAGAAGCGCGGTCTGCGGCGCCCAGGCCAGCACATCGTTGGCCTTCGAAATATCCGGGCGACGCTGCCGCGGATCGTCTTGCGGCCGTGGTCGATGCACGATGCGCGAGCGCGATCCCGTGATCTCGATCACCATAGACGCTAGTTCCAAGATGGTGAACTCTTTCGGATTTCCGATATTGATTGGACCGGTCACTTCATCGGCTGTGCTCATGAGCCGAACGAGGGCATCGATGAGATCATCGACGTAACAGAACGAACGTGTTTGCAACCCGTCGCCAAAGACGGTGATGTCGCGTCCGAGCAATGCCTGCACGATGAAGTTCGATACCACCCGGCCATCGTTGGGGTGCATGCGCGGCCCGTAGGTATTGAATATCCGCGCGACCTTGATGCGCAACTTGTGCTGGCGCCAATAATCGAAGAACAGCGTCTCGGCGCAGCGCTTGCCTTCGTCGTAACAGGAGCGCGGGCCGATCGGGTTCACGTGGCCCCAATAGTCCTCGATCTGGGGATGAACGTTGGGATCGCCGTATACTTCGGAGGTCGAGGCCTGGAGAATTCCGGCCCTTACACGTTTGGCCAGCCCCAACATATTGATGGCGCCGTGAACGCTGGTCTTGGTGGTCTGGACGGGATCGTGCTGATAATGAATGGGCGAGGCGGGACAAGCCAAATTGTAGATCTGGTCCACCTCGACATAGAGTGGGAACGTCACATCGTGACGTATCAGTTCGAAGCCGTGGTGGTCGAGCAGGCGATCGACGTTACGCCGCATGCCGGTGAAAAAATTATCTACACAGATGACGCTCGCGCCATGCTTGAGCAATCGCTCGCAAAGATGCGACCCGAGAAATCCGGCACCCCCTGTCACAAGCACGCGTGTTTCGAGATGCATGCACGGTAATTCCCGGAGCAATCAGGTTCACCCGTCACCGCAATGCGATCGTGTCTTGCGAACTCACGGTGAAACCGCCTGGATTCAGGCAACGCTGGGCCGCCGCCTCGCAACGTGTCTGCGGTGGGAAATGTACGCGCGAACGGCGTAACCGATGCCGGCGCCGACGACAAGACCTAAAATCAGGTCAAACATCCACACTCCAACCCTACCCAGAACTAGGGCGACAGATAGCATGGAACGTTTAACTTATGGTAACATGATATGTTAATCAGATGCTATGGCGAATTGTGACAATCAGGCGTTGTAAACGCTGCCTGGGCGACGCCCTGTTAGGTCGATCGCAATATTGCCCGCATGGTGTATCACGAAATATCTGAGCCACCATGTTTTTCGGCGCTGAAGCTCCCGACGTGCGCGGGCTGTTCTTCGCCCGAGTGCGGTCACGGTTCTACCGCCTTGGCACAGCCAGTAAAGGTGGACCCGAGCGGATCGCGGCGCACCTTCCGCCATGCTCTCAGCCAGTTTGGGGCTCGCGCCGCACCAGGTAATTGCCGAGCACCAAAACATCCATCTTGGTGCGGAGAAAGCAGTCCAAAGCCTCTTCGGGCCGGCAGACGACCGGCTCGTTTTCGTTGAAGGACGTGTTCAGCAGCATCGGAACGCCGGTGAGCCGGGAGAACGCCTCGATCAGTGCATAATATCGGGGATTACTGGCGCGATCGACGGTCTGCAGCCGCCCGGTCCCATCGACGTGGGTGACTGCCGGTATTTGCCCGCGGCGCTCCAGGCGGATGGGAAAAACCTGCAGCATGAACGGAACATCGTCGTTGCGCTCGAACCAATCGGCAACGGCCTCGCGCAAGACCGAAGGTGCGAATGGGCGGAAGGACTCGCGGCGCTTGATCTTCAAATTGAGAATATTCTTCATGTCGGCCCGTCGCGGATCGCCGAGGATCGAGCGATTGCCGAGCGCGCGGGGTCCCCATTCCATGCGTCCCTGGAACCAGCCGACGACCAGCCCGTCGGCGATTGCGCGGGCCGTCATTGCGACGAGCTCATTCTCATCAGCGATGTGCCGCACGCTGCAGCCCGCGGCCTCGATCGCTGCCTGCCGATCGGTAAGAAGAGCGCTCAGTTCGGGCTCCGTGAACGACGGGCCCCAAAAAGCGTGTGTCATTTCCGGTGTGCGGGAGCCGTTTCGGTGCCAGACGGCATAGGCTGCGCCAATCGCACCGCCGGCGTCGCCGGCGGCCGATTGCAAATAGCATCGCTTGAAGGCGGTGCGGTCGCGGATCTTGCCGTTGGCGACGGAATTGTAGGCGCATCCGCCGGCGAGCGCGACTGCGGTGTGTCCATAGCGATGCTGGAGTGTGTTCAAGAGGTGAAGGAAGGCCTCCTCATAGACGGCCTGAGTCGCCCAGGCGAGGTTGCGATGGTGGTTCTCGATCGGTGAATCGGAGCTGCGCGGCGGCCCCAGCGCATCCACCAGGGCCTGCGAAAACAACGGACCACAGACCGGTTCTCCGCCGGGCCACTCATAGGCTATATCGTCGCTGTGATGGCGGAAGTATTTCAAGTCTAAGGTAAAACTGCCGTCATCGCGCAATGAGACGAGCTTGTTCACCTGTTCGCGGCAAGACGGACCGCCATAGGCGGCGAGGCCCATGAGCTTGTATTCGTCGCCATAATGCGGGAACCCGAGATATTGGGTCATGGCTTGGTAGAAGATGCCAAGCGAATGAGGGAAAAGGACCCGGCCGTCGAGCGACAGCGAAGTCCCAATTCCGCAACCCCACGCCGCGCTGGCAAAATCACCGAAGCCGTCGACCGACACCGCGGCCGCTTCGCGAAAAGGGGACGGATAAAAAGCTGACGCGAGATGAGCCAGGTGATGTTCGACGTACTCGATGGCGCCGGTAAATGGCCGGCCAGGCAGAGCGCCAAGCTCTTCCGCAATGCCCGCGACCCGTTTGCGGTTGCGCAACCGGTTAACAAGCAAGCGCGGGCTTGGCCGGCGGGACACGACATAGCTGAGCTTGCGGAGAAAGTTGGCGCGGCCGCTGCGGTTGACGGCGACGTGGGTTACGTCGCCCAGGTCGACCTTGGCTTCGTTCAGACAGTAGCGAATCGCCTGGGACGGGAAGCCAGCCCAGTGTTTGATACGTCGAAACCGCTCCTCCTCGGCCGCGGCCACCAAGACGCCGTCGCGCAGGATGCAAGCGGCCGCGTCCGCGTGGTAGGCGTTGATGCCGAGTATTATCAAATCCGATGCCATGTCCAAGATCGTCGTTATCGTATCCGATAATAGAGGTACTCATAGCTTCATTCTGAAAATCAATGCGGCCGGACGGTGCCGTCTCGATCATCGAGACGAGTTTCTATCTCGCCAAAATCGTGACGCAAGATCGATCGAAAGCCTTTGGCCGGGAAAGATTTCCGTCGGGATGCTGATCCGCTGCGCTCGGGTTGGCCCGGTCTGACAACTGCTTCGCTGCACCGGTGAGCTGTCCGCCAGCGAGATGTCCGACACATTTTGGTGAGCGCTTTTCACGCTCTCGGCGCGGAGCGCGGCCCTGTCCGGGTCTGCAATTTGCGCGTGGTCGCAGCTGGTCTCAGTGGCATTCCCGGTACATAGCCATGAGATCGCGGCCGGAGAGATACATCATTTCGGTGCCGAGGCCGCCATTGCGGGCGATCCATTGCCGAATCGGATTGGGGTAGAAACTCAGAAGAGTCCGCGTCGCCGGCTCGTTGATGACCCTAAACCCAAGAAAGCCCGATCGCCAAGCCGCATGAAAACCGAGCTGCGCGTTCGCTGTCACGCAAATTCGGTCGGAAGGCACAATGCCGAGCACCAGCGTGCAGGCGGAGGAACACGTTCCATCGATGATCACCTGTTCTCCGGTATCGCGAAGAGCAGTATAGCGAGACCAGTAGGCCCCGATATTTCCGCCGCGATCGTCTTTGATTCGCAGTACACCTGCAGCTGCAGGCGGCATGCTTGCAGCGAAGACCGCTGCAAAGCACGTTACCAGCACCCAACTTGCTAACGGGAAAGGCTGCTTCGCGCGCACAAAACCCCGTAATCCTTCACGGGCAAGC
Organism: Xanthobacteraceae bacterium; assembly: GCA_049522435.1. Classification (GTDB taxonomy): domain Bacteria; phylum Pseudomonadota; class Alphaproteobacteria; order Rhizobiales; family Xanthobacteraceae; genus BOG-931. The sequence goes on along the minus strand of JBEKNW010000028.1, from coordinate 15,996 downwards.
ATTAGCGCGCACCCACAGACCTATGCCTACGGGTGCTTACACTGCGCGCCGAGTGAAGCAAACAGGCTCAAATAACAAGAACGCACTGCGCTAAGGCCAGCGGAGTTTCTGCGCTCAGGGACTCGCAGGGCTACTACTTGACGACTGCGTTATGCCGACTATGCCGGCACCAATTCCAGCGGCAAAGAGCGTGCCGCCGATCAGGGCACCTGTTAAATCTGAAGAGTCCGCAGCATATGATCCCGACGCGCATGGCGACAACGGGGCAATGGTCATCACCGCCCCGGGCTGGACGTCGACCTTGCACCCGTCAGGATACGAAACCGTAGCGGACCCCGCAGGGCCCACCATCACGGAGTCGCCTACGTTGGCATCGATCCGGCTATCTACCTTCTGGAACCCCTGCCCCTGGTTGATCGACAGGTCCCCCTGCACCGGTTCGAGGGTCGCCGCCGAGCACGCCGTCCCAATTAACAGGGAAAGCGTGAAACACATCACGCCCAAGGACTCACGCATAGCCCCTCCCCCCGAATCTCTCACGCGGCAGCATAATGCCATGAAGGATACGCAAGCAAGCCGAGCATTGCAACCCCCAAAGACTCGCTATTTCCATCCGAATTTCCACCATTTCCATCCGAATTTCCATCCTAGTGGCTTTTCTGCAACACAATAGGTAACATATTAATTTTACATATTAATTTAACATAATATTACCATACTTTGCTTGGACTCGTGACGGGGAACCTGGAACTCGCGGCTACAGAATTTTACCCGCCGGCGTCGGTACCAAGCCATGATCGATCTTCACTGCCATATACTACCGGGGATAGACGATGGGGCCAATGACTTGTCCGTATCGCTGGATATGGCGAAGGCATCGGTCGCGCAGGGCGTAACGGTCGTCGCCTGCACCCCCCACATTCTACCTGGATTGTACCATAATTCCGGCCCGGCTATCCGGCAGGCCACCCTGCAACTCCAAGATGTTCTCGATAAAGAAGGAATCCCGCTGCGGCTGACCACCGGTGCGGACGTTCACATGACCCCCGATTTCGTCGCGGGGCTTCGCTCCGGCCACCTCCTTTCTCTCGCCGATTCGCGCTACGTGCTGGTTGAACCGCCGCATCACACGGCCCCTCCCCTCCTGGAGGAGTTTTTTTTCAATTTGGTTGTCGCCGGCTATGTACCCATCCTGACCCACCCGGAACGGCTCTCCTGGGTTCCGTCGCGCTACGAGACCATCAAACGACTGGTTCAGGCGGGGGTATGGATGCAAATCACGGCAGGATCGCTCACTGGCACCTTCGGTCGTAATGCCCTATACTGGGCAGAGCGAATGCTGGACGACGGGTGCGTCCACCTTATTGCGACCGATGCTCACGATATGGAGCACCGTCCGCCGGATTTAGCTGCCGGCCGCGAGTTCGTCGCAAAACGCGTTGGCGCTGAAGAAGCTCAGTGCTTGGTGGTGACGCGGCCGATGGGAATATTGAAGGATCAACCACCTTCGAACTTACCGGGGCCGTTAGGGGGTGCAGATGGCAAATCGCGGACCCGCTCGGAAGAAGCCGACCTATCTCATAGGCGCGGCGCGATGCATGCTGACCGCCACGTTGCTGATGGTTTGCGTGGCTTGCCTGGGCGGTTGCGGCAGCTCTTCAAGTAGTACGTCCACGGCCTTCGCCGCCACTCCGGCCGCCGAAGCCGCCGCCAAACTCACATCGGTAGCAACACCTGGGAATAGCGCCTACAAGATCGGCCCATTGGACGTTCTCGACGTATCGGTCTTCAAGGTGCCCGATTTGACGAAGACCGTGCAAGTTGCCGATGACGGAACCATCAATTACCCGCTTGTCGGTGAGATTCCGGCAGCTGGAAAAACCGCGCACCAACTTGAACGTGATCTGATGCAGAAGCTAGGTGGTAAATACCTTCGCTCCCCTCAGGTTTCAGTATTTGTCAGGGAATATAACAGCCAGCGCGTAACCGTTGAGGGTTCGGTAAAAACCACGGGCATTTTCGCCCTAAAGGGCAGAACGTCGCTCATTCAAATGGTCGCAATGGCCGGTGGCATCGATACCACGGTTGCTTCGGGCGACGTGGTGGTATTCAGAACCATCGACGGAAAACGTTCCGCCGCTAGGTTCGATGTCGAAGCGATCAAGAAGGGTGAAGCTGAAGATCCGGAGGTGGAACCAGGTGATGTCGTCGTCATCGATACGTCGTCCACAAAGGTTGCTCTAAACAACGTTTTGCGGTTCCTGCCGCTTGCAACGTCAGCGGCGGTTTTCGCGCCTCTGATGTAGCTAAAGAAGAAGCAGCACTCATAATGAACTATCTTCGGACCAATGCATCGGATGGCGGGGAAGCGAAAGCGGGCGAGCTCGTCGCAGCGTCTCAGGCCGTTCCGGCGGCCCGTGATGCCTACTACAGCTCCGTCGGCGCCTATGCTGGGGCAGGAGCGGAAGCGTCTTCGGATTTTCAGCTCGATCTGCTCGAATACCTGCGCATCTTGATCAAGCGCCGTTGGGTCATTCTGAGCATCATCGCAGCATCCGTCGTTTTTGGCGCCCTCGTCACGCTGATGAAGACCCCGCTCTATACGTCGACGGTTCGACTGCAGATCGATCGCAACGTCGTCAAAATTGTCGAGGGCGGCAACGTCACGCCGTTCGAAGGGGCTGATAACGAGTTTATGCGAACGCAATACGAGCTTCTGCAGGGCCGGGCTATCGCCGAACGGGTGGCATCGGCTCTCAAGCTCGGGGATGACTCCAGTTTTTTCACGCCAAGAGAATTCTCGATTCCGAGATTTGTGAGAGGCCTAGTTGGTTCGGGTGCCGGGCCTACCGCCCAAGTCAGTAAAAGGGTCAATTATGAGCGAGCAGCCGCCGGTATAGTGTCCGCGAACCGCGCGATAAAGCCGCTACTTGGCTCGCGGTTGGTCGACATTGCCTATTCGGATCCCGATCCGGCGCGAGCCCAAAGAATCGCGGCAGCTTACGCAGACGCGTTCATCGCTTCGAATCTGGATAAGCGTTTCGAGGCCAATTCCTACGCGAAGGTGTTTCTTGAGGATCAGCTCGATCAGTTGAAGCTGCGTCTGGAGCAGTCCGAAAAGGCGCTCTTGGACTTCGGGCAAAAGCAAGAAATCGTGCAGACCAACGACAAGGCTTCGATTGCGGAGAGTGACTTAGCCGGCGCGACCGTCGCCCTTGGCCAGCTCGTATCAGAACGAATAAAGAGTGAACAGCTATGGAAGCAGCTCGAATCGGCAAATGCCATCAATCTACCGCAACTTTTGTCCAATGGCGTCATCGAGGGGTTGCGCACCAAGCGGAATGCGCTGGAGACCGAGTACCAGGAGAAGCTTGAGACCTTCAAGCCGAGTTATCCGGCCATGGTCCAGCTCAGCAACCAAATTGCCGAAATCGATCGCCAGCTTGCAACTGAGGTTAAAACGCTGAAGAGCTCTTTCAAGGCAGCCTATGAGGCTGCTTTAAATCAAGAAGGCGAGACGAAGAAGCGGATCGAGGGCTTGAAGCAGGCGGTTCTGGATCTGCAAAAACGCAGTATCGAATACAATATTCTGAAACGGGAGGTCGACACTAACCAATTACTTTACAACGGCCTGTTGCAGCGCTTCAAGGAAGTCGATATTGCCGGCGGCGCGGGAGCCAACAACGTTTTTATTGTCGACAGGGCTACATTGCCCGGTGCTCCATCGTCGCCAAATCACTCGCGCGCGCTTCTTGTGTCGTTTGCCCTGGGGTTGGCAGCCGCTCTCGGCGTGGCTTTTGTGCTAGAGCGGCTGGACGATACATTACGATCACCAGAAGAGGTCGAGCGAACTCTGGGAATGGCTACGCTCGGCATCATTCCCAAGATCGGGTTGGGCATGAGCCTTGAGGCAGAACTGGCGGATCCCCGCTCGCAAACGTCGGAAGCTTACCGCTCGCTGTGCACTGCGCTGCAGCTCTCAACCGAACGAGGCTTGCCGAAAACGTTGCTGGTGACCAGTGCGGGTCCGGCGGAGGGGAAATCGACGACCTGTTTGACGCTGGCACGGCATTTTGCGGCTGTTGGGCTCAAAGTTCTCCTTGTCGATGCGGATCTGCGTAAGCCCTCGCTGCACACCAGGCTCAATCTCGATAATGCCACTGGGCTGAGTAATTATCTCACTGGTGCTTCCACGCCGCCGGAGCTTTTCCAAAAAACCGATATTCCCAACCTCGCCTTCTTAGCCTCCGGCCCGCTTCCTCCCAATGCCGCCGATCTGCTCGGGAGCTCGCGCTTACTGTCGTTGGTTTCGGTCGGTTTAGAAGTGTTCGATCTGATCATGGTCGATAGTCCGCCGGTCATGGGGCTCGCCGATGCGCCCTTGTTGTCGAGCGCAGTTGCGGCGACAATTTTTATCGTTGGCTCTGGCCAAGTGCGAACGCGGCTCGTTCGCGCCGCGGTCAAGCGGCTGCAATTTTCCCGCGCCTCGCTCATTGGCGCGGTCGTCACCAGGTTCGACGCTCGTAGCAGCTATGGCTATGGCTATGGCTACGGCTACGGCTACGGTTATGGCGGATACGGCTACGGTGGTGGCCGCGCCGCAGAGCGGTCGATCGCGACCGCCGAGGAGGAACGGCGGCCAAGACTGACGAACGCGGGGGCGGAAGGATAATGTCGGACAGGATGGCATTGAAAATCGCCATCGATCTCATGCATGTCCCTTCCCAGGTGCGGCTCCTCAGATCGGAGCCTCTGCCGGATGGCCTGCTTATACTGCTACGCATTGCGGCGGGCGATGCCGAGGCGGAACGAGCTGCGGCCGCTTTAATGGACCGATCGCGAACTGTCGTACGGCAAGCGGCTACGTTTTTTATCGAACAAATACTGTTTGCTCCCAATGCTGATAGCTACCAGGTGCTCGGCGCCAGTCCGCAGGCAAGTGCTGGCGAGCTCAGGCGGAATGTCGCGCTTCTGCTACGATGGCTGCACCCCGATCTCGATCCGCGGGGAGAGCGGTCGATCTTCATTGGCAGGGTCACGGCGGCTTGGAATGACCTCAAGACGCCGGAACGCCGCGCTGCCTACGATGCAGTGCGCCGGGACAAAAGGGTTGACAGCAGGTCCGCCGCCAAAGGCGGCAGGACTCCCTGGCGGCGCGGCAACAAAAGGCCGTTCCCCGGTCAGGGAGCGCCATCGGTATACACAAAGGAGCGAGGAGGATTCTTGCGCCGAGCCCTCTCGGTCCTCTTCCATATGCCGCAGCAGTGAATTCGCCCGTTCTGATGTCAGGGAGAACTTGGCAATGGGGGTACTGAAGGGAAAGCCTATGGAATCTCGAAAACTAGGCGCGGCGACGACGCACTTCGCCTACAAAGACGCGAACGCGTTCTCAACATTGCTGCACGTCAACGTCATTCGTCGCTATATGGCTGACAAAAACGGCTGGCAAGCGAGGTGCAATTGCGGGAAAGCAACACATCCGGGTCAGGCTCCCAACCCGGCATTCTCCCAAGCCATGCGTGAAGCACCGCGATGACCAAAGCACGTCAGGCTCCGCGCTTGCGAACGATCGTCCTTTCCGCGTTCGCCGTATTATTGGTATGGCTGGTCGTCTCGCAAAGCTTTGGCGCCTACATTGCCGATCTCGCGCCGGACGCGGCATTGTGGCTTCACCCGCAACAGCCTTCAGGTCTGGTCACTCTCGCTGATCGTGCGCTCAACGCCTCCGAGCGAACGGCGCGGGCCGAGACGAGCGCCGAGGATCAAACATCGGCGCGATCGGAACGCGGCTCCGACAGCATGAGCCACGCTTCGACCAGCATGACAACTCTGGACCGCGCTTTTTCAGCGTTCGAGACCATCGGACAGAATCAAAGCGTCAACCGGCCAATCGCGCTCGATAATGCCCGCACCGTCCGCATGTGGGTACAAACCGCCCTGTTGAACGATCCGTTGAATGCACGCGCCTTGCGCATTTTAGGTCAGCTCGCCGAGGCCGACGACGACGACGTGAGCGCTTCGAACTTCATGCACGCTGCCGCGCGTCTCTCGCTGCATGAGAGCGTTGCCGTTTATTGGCTGATGCAAAAAAGCGCGCAAGCAAAGGACGACAAGTCCGCCATCTATTACGCGGACGTTCTTCTCAGGACGAAGCCTGATTTGGGGGCCTATGTCGTACCTGTATTGGCCCGCCTCGCGGAAGAAAAAAGATCGAATGGACTTCTCAAGACGGTTCTCGTCGGCAATCCGCCATGGCGAAAACAGTTCTTTGAAGGACTCCCGAATAGTATGACGGATGCGCGGACCCCGCTCGATCTGTTGTCGGCGCTGAGAACGAGTACGGCGCCGCCTACGACGATGGAGGTCGGCTACTACATCAACTCCCTCATCACGCACAAATTGTACGGCCTTGCCTATTACACATGGCTGCAATTTCTTCCGCCCGAGGAGCTACGCAACGCAGGCATGCTGTTCAATGGCAGTTTCGAACTTACGCCCTCGGGGCTGCCGTTTGATTGGAAAATCACACCGGGAGCGGGCGTAACAATTGATATTGTGCCGAGATCGGACAACAACGGTAAGCACGGACTGCTGGTCAGTTTTCAATACGGACGGGTCGAGTATCATAGCGTCACCGAGCTTGTTATGTTGGCGCCCGGCACGTATGAGTTCAAAGGCAAATACCAAGGGCAGCTCGATGGCCCGCGCGGCTTGAAATGGCGGATTGTGTGTGCCGGCGGAGCCATGACGCGGGTCGGAGAAAGTCCTATGATCATAGGAATGACGCCTGCTTGGAGAAACGTGGCGTTTACTTTCACAGTTCCGGCGACGGATTGCCCTGCTCAATATGTTCGACTGGATCTTGACACGCGAATGGCGTCTGAACAGCTCGTCACTGGATCCATGTTGTTCGACGAGCTGCGAATATCGCGTGTGCAAAAGCCGCCAGCGTGACGAGGATCGACCCGAACATCAATCCCGTTCTGAGAAAAAGTCCCCGGCTCATGGTTTCGCTAGGCACACTTCGAGAGCAGTCGTTAGCGACGCTGCTAGACAGACTGGTACCTGCAAAGGTGCTGGATCGCAGGCCTAGCGTTGTATTCTGCGCTTGTGCATTTGCGCTGATCTGTTCCCTTCTCCTCGGCGGCGGAACGCGGGGTGGTTTTTTGTCGGATGCGGTCCTCGAGTTGCTCGCTGTTCCGACTTTTTTGATTTCGGTTTCGTCACTCATGGACTTGCCGTGGCGAGGTTTACATAATGAGGGCCGCGGACACTGGGTGCTCGCATTTTGTTTTGCGGTCGCGTTCTTGCCACTCATTCAGCTTGTCCCGCTGCCGCCGTGGATCTGGACAAGACTGCCCGGCCGAGAAGCAATTGAGGCGGTCTTTGATCTGCTGGGGCGCCAGCGGCCGTGGATGTCGATCAGCGTCTCGCCGAATTCGACCTGGCTCAGCGCCCTTTCGCTTCTGCCCCCAATCGCAATTTTTCTCGGAGTAATTCAACTTGGGTACCGGGAACGGCGCGGACTAAGCTTGATCGTTGTTGCGGTAGGCGTCGTCAGCGCCTTTATCGGGTTGACCCAGGTCGCCCAGGGCCCCACGAGCGCGCTGCGCTTCTTTGCAATCACCAACGGCACGGAGGCGGTCGGATTCTTTGCCAATAGGAATCATTTTGCTGCGCTGTTGTATGTAGTTTTGCTATTTACGGCCGCGTGGGCAATTGACGTTGCCTTCAAAGTAGGGTCCTGGAGGGACATCAGAAGCTTTGAGCCCGCCACGATCGTGGCGCTAACTGCGTTTTTCGTAGTTTTCATCGTATTAATAGCGAGTGAAGCCATGGCGCGCTCGCGTGCGGGCGTTATCCTGACAATAGTTGCGCTCGCTGGCGTATTCGCACTGGCCTCCGCCGATCGGCGTAACGCGTCTGGAGTGACGCCCAGGAAGTTGCTGCTCGGGGCAACAACATTAGCGATCATATTGGCGGCTCAATTCGCTCTCTATCGAATTCTTGGCCAATTCGCTATCGACCCACTGGCGGATGCCCGGATACCGTTCGCGCGTAACACGATCCAAGCTGCGAAGGCCTTTATGCCTTTTGGAGCAGGACTGGGGACTTTTGTTCCAGTGTATGGAATGTTTGAACCGCCAAGCGACGCACTTGCGAACACCTATGCCAATCACGCGCATAACGATATTCTAGAGTTATGGCTCGAGACCGGGGTCATGGGCATGGCTCTTCTGGGCTTGTTTGTGATCTGGTTGGGTCTCAGATCTGTGCAGCTCTGGTGGAGGCCCGCAGCTGGTGCGAGAGAGCTTGATCTTTCACTTATGCGGGCCGCGACTGTGGGTATAGCGCTGCTTATCGCGCATTCGTTCGTGGACTATCCCTTGCGGACTGGAGCGATGATGGCGATCTTAGCATTTTGCTGCGCGCTGCTGGTTGAGCCTTTGGTAGCCGCTGAAGTCGCGGTGAATACCGCACCAGGAGACGGGAAAGGGACGGCAGAGCGCAAAGAGCTGAGAGTATCGGCCGGTGCAGCTGGCTCTCGCGGCCTCGAACCGCGTCCGTCACTAGAGCCGCGCCGAAGCACAAACGCTCCACCAAACCCAGTGCGACAGCCCCGCGGACGGTGGGGCGAAGATATTGATTGGCCGGAAGTATGGCGCAAATGAAAATGGCTGAGTTCAGGCCGCAATAGCGACTAAGGGGCAGGTTTCGATAAACAGCGAGAACTCCAGTCCCACAGATTGGAACGATAGTAGATGTCGACCCCGCTCTTATTCTGACGTAAAAAAAGCAGTTACAATGCAGGGCAATGGTCCTTGCGCAGTACTGGGTATCCCGGGGCCTATCACCCGGGAGGCGGTAGCTTTGGGTAGTGCTGACCGATAGCAGCAACAGCTGCCATTCGGTCCGCCCCACCATGCAGTTTGCCATGGCGGTGTCCGTCGCCGCATAAAGTTGGAGAAGCAAGGCTTGCTGCCAGCGCGTGATCCGTACAGGATTAAGCCGCTTTACTACACCACGAGGTTCGGTTTGCCTTGCAAGTCAAGGCGCTATGATGCCCGGGCGTGAGCTTCTGATTGCTCGAATTGAGGGTTGCGCTGGCGGAATTGAGCAGTTCGGGTGAGATTCCACCCGAGCTGCAGTAACTTTTTGCAGGCAGGCACTTCGACCGCCATGGATAACCCGAGAACCTCGTCGGCGGATACGACGGAGCGCTAACGCATGGCTAGGATATTGGTCTTTCGCATCGGGAGCATCGGCGATTTTCTCATCTCGTTGCCGTGCCTGCACCTGCTTCGCAAGACGTACCCGAATGACGAAGTGGCGCTGTTGGTAAATGAACCCGTTACAGATCGCGAGGTTCCGGCCGAGGGCGTTCTCAAAGGGTCCGGGCTTGTCGATCAGTTCATCAAATATCCCATCGGTATTCGCAATCCAAGGAGATTGAACGAACTAAAGACGATCATCCAGCGCTTCGCTCCGAACACGCTGGTGTATTTGGCCCCATCGCGCCGATTTGGATCGAACATGCGGGATTACGTGTTTTTTCGATGGGGATGCGGAATTCCACGTATCGTCGGATTGCCGCTGAACCCGATGTTCATGGAGCCTCGCCGCCCGGCCACGGGCCACATCCTTTGGGAAAGCGAGGCGGTGCGGCTGGGACGGCAAATTGCGTCCATCGGCGGGATTGATTTCACGCTGCGCGAAAACTGGGGGCTCAATCTTTCTGCTGCGGAGATCGCCGAGGCAAACCACATTCTCGATAGTCGCGTCTATTGCAACGGACAAGCAAGCCGCCGGCTCGTCGGCCTCAGCATCGGCACCAAACAAAATATAAATGATTGGGGAGATGACAATTGGGAAACGGTGTTGCGCGCCGTGGGGAAGTTGCAATTAGGCACGCTGGTGCTGCTGGGAGCGACGCACGATCGGGAGCGTTCGGAAAAACTTGCCCAGGCGTGGCCGGGAGCCGCGGTGAACTTATGCGGTATGATCGCGCCGCGCATCAGCGCCGCCGTACTTCGTCGGATCGATTTGTTGCTCTGTCATGACAGCGGTCCCATGCATCTCGCCGCCGCGGCAGGCACGCGTTGCGTTGCAGTATTTAGCAGGCGCAACCCACCCGGGCGGTGGTTCCCATTTGGAAACGGCCACAGGATTCTCTATCCCTCGTCGAAAACCGGGACGATCCGATCGATACCGCCGCGGCAGGTGATTGCAGCGGCGGTGAGGTCGCTCGAACACGGTGCCGCGAACAGGGTTGCCGCGTGAACGTTCACGCCTCGGCCCGGCATCGGCTCAAACAACACGCGCGGCGGCTCACGCAACTTCGCGTGCACAGCGCTACCTAACGTTAGATCGAGACCCCCGCATGTGTGGCATTGCCGGCGCGATCTCTCTCGACCTCAACGCTCGGCCGATTGATCCCGCCGCGGTCGCTCGTCTGAACGATTTGCAACGCCGGCGGGGGCCCGACGGCGAAGGGCTGTGGGCGTCCGACGATCATCGGATCGTGCTTGGGCATCGGCGGCTGGCGATCATCGACACCAGTGCCGCCGGGGCCCAACCGATGTTGGATTCGACGGGACGCTGGGCCATCACGTTCAACGGCGAGATCTATAACTATCGCGAACTGCGCCTCGAGCTGCAGCAGCTGGGCTGCCGTTTCACCACGAGCAGCGACACCGAAGTGCTCATCCAGGCGGTGGCGCAGTGGGGCGAAATCGGTTTGTTGAAGTTGCGCGGCATGTACGCGTTTGCGCTGTGGGACGCGGAGCTGCGGGAATTGTGGCTGGTGCGCGATCCCTACGGGATCAAGCCGCTATACGTCATGCAGCACCAAGGCGCGCTTTGGTTTGCCTCGCAGGCGCGCGCCCTGGCCCGCTGCGCGGCGGTGACGCCGCAGCCCGATCCGGCGGCGCAGGTCGGCTTCTACCTCTGGGGCCATGTGCCGGGACCGTTCTCCTGGTGGAAGGCGATCAAGCTGCTGCCGGCCGGCCACGTGCAGCGGATTCGCCTCGGCCAAGCGCCGTCCGCGCCGCGGCGGTACGCCGCCATCCAGGACGCCTACGTCAATCACCCGCGCGATCCGATGAGCCGTCGCGAGCTGCGCGACGTCATAGTGGACTCGGTGTGCTATCATCTGGTCGCCGACGTTCCCGTCGGCATATTTCTCTCCGCCGGCGTCGATTCCTCCGTCATTGCCGCCATGACGACCGAGCTTGGCTGGCGTCCGGTCACGGTCACACTTGCTTTCAAGGAATTCGCCGGCAGCCCGGACGACGAGGCGCCCGTTGCAGAACGGGTGGCACGGCTTTTGGGAACCGATCACGTCACCGTACGCCTGGGCCGCGATGAATTCGACGCGCTGCTGGCCGAGTTTCTCGACAGCATGGATCAGCCGACCACGGACGGTCTCAACACCTATCTCGTCAGTTATGCCGCGGCGAAGCAGGGGCTCAAGGTCGCGCTCTCCGGACTGGGCGGCGACGAGCTGTTCGGCGGCTATCCGTCTTTCGATCAGGTGCCGAAATTGTTGAATTGGGGAAGGTTCGCCGTCACGCGCCCGATGGCCGCGCGGCTGCAGAAATTTCTGCGCATGGTCGCACCCAAATGGCTTCCGCCGAAGGCAGCCGGGGTGCTGTCGCATTCGGACACGCTGGCGCACGCCTATCTGCTGCGGCGGGCGTTGCATCTCGAAGACGAGCTCGGCGAGCTGCTCGATGAACGGACTTTGAACGAGGGATTGCAGCGGCTGTCGACGACGCTTGAGCTCGAGCAGACGATTGAGCCGCTGGCCAGCGCCGATCTGCCGTACCATGCGCAGATCGCGGCGCTCGAATCCGCATGGTATATGGGCAACCAGCTGTTGCGGGATACCGATTGGGCGAGCATGGCCCACGGCCTCGAGGTGCGCCTGCCCTATGTCGACCCCATCGTGCTCGACAGCCTGGGCCCGGCCATCGCTTCGAACAGCCCGCCGGGCAAGCGCGACCTGTTGGCGTGCACTAACCGGTTGCCGGCAGCGCTGGCCGAGCGGGCCAAGACCGGCTTCACCACGCCCGTGGATCGATGGCTCAGAGAGGCGACGGGCACGCCGGCGCGCGGGCTGCGCGGCTGGGCCGGCTATGTCGCCGAACATTTCGCCGCCGCTGCTTCGGCTCCGCGGCCGCAATCTCTCACCACGCTCAGGCAGCAGCGGTTAGCAATGCCGGTCGGCGGCCGCTGATCGAGGCTCCGTCGCCAGACGCCAACCGAAATCATGAAAAACGACGGGACAGCTCTGCCGTGGTTCGACACCAGCTCCTAGTCACCGGCTCATCCGGTCTGATCGGATCGGAAGTCGTCGACTATTTCTGCAGCCGCGGCTGGGAGGTGCACGGCGTCGACAACAACATGCGCGCCGACTTCTTCGGTCCCCAGGGCGATACCCGCTGGAACGAGCAGCGGTTGCGCCAGCTGCACGCCTCGTTCAGCCACCATGAGCTGGATATCCGCGACCGCCCGCGGCTGGCCGATCTTGTCGCCGCGATCCGACCGGACCTGGTCGTTCACGCTGCCGCGCAACCCAGTCACGACCTTGCGGCGACGCGCCCCTTCGATGACTTCGACGTCAACGCCGTCGGGACGCTCAACCTGCTTGAGGCGACCCGCCGTCACGCGCCCGAAGCGGTGTTCGTGCAGATGAGCACCAACAAGGTCTACGGCGACCGCCCCAATAGCATCCGCCTCAAGGAACTGCCGACCCGCTGGGACTACGACGACCCGGTCTACGCCGACGGCATCGACGAGAATTTTCCCATCGACCAGTCCAAGCACAGCCTGTTCGGCGCCTCGAAGGTCGCCGCCGACGTCATGGTGCAGGAATACGGCCGCTATTTCGGCATGAAGACCTGCTGCCTGCGCGGCGGCTGCCTGACCGGTCCCAATCACAGCGGCGTCGAACTGCACGGCTTTCTCAACTATCTGATCAAATGCAACGTCACCGGTAAGGCGTACAAGGTTTTCGGCTACAAAGGCAAACAGGTGCGCGACAACATCCATTCCTACGATGTCGCCCGCTTCATTGACGCCTTCTACCGCGCGCCGCGCTGCGGCGAGGTCTACAATCTTGGCGGCGGACGCGCCAACAGCGTCTCCGTCATCGAGGCGTTCGAGCGCATCGCGGCGCTCAGCGGCCGCAAGATGCGCTTCGACTACGTTGCCGACAATCGCATCGGCGATCACATTTGCTACATCAGCGACCTTGCCAAGATGCGCCGGCACTATCCGCAGTGGGACATCACCAAGTCGCTCGACGACATTTTTACCGAGATCTTCCACAGCGTGGCGGCGGCCGGCCGGGCCGCCGCAGCCGTGTGAAACCCGCCCAATGTACGAACTGATCATCGAGCCGGGCCGCCAGGAGCGCAATTATTGGCGCGACCTGTGGCGTTATCGCGAGCTGTTCCAGGTTTTGGCCTGGCGCGACGTGTCGGTGCGCTACAAGCAGACGGTGATCGGCATCGCCTGGGCGCTGGTGCGCCCGTTCCTCACCATGGTGGTGTTCACCGTCATCTTCGGCAAGATCGCCAAATTGCCGTCCGAAGGCGCCGCGCCCTATGCGCTGATGGTGTTTGCCGGCATTTTGCCGTGGACGTTCTTTTCCACGGCGCTGTCGGAGGCGTCGAGCAGCCTGGTCAGCAATGCGGGCCTGATCGGCAAGGTCTATTTCCCGCGGCTGATCGTGCCGGTGGCGGCGATCATTGTCGCCCTGGTCGATCTGCTCATAAGCTTCGTCATCCTGATCGCGCTGATGGTCTGGTACCGCTTCCTGCCGGGATGGCAGATCGTGCTGCTGCCGGGCTTTGTCGCAATCGCCTTTGCGACGAGCCTCGGCCCCGGCCTCTGGATCACGGCGCTCAACGTCAAGTATCGCGACTTCCGCTACATCATCCCCTTTATCGTGCAATTCGGCCTCTACGTCTCGCCGGTCGGCTTCAGCTCGGGCATCATCCCCGACCAGTGGCGCCTCATCTATTCGCTCAATCCGATGGTCGGCGTCATCGACGGCTTCCGCTGGAGCATTCTCGGCGGCGACAGCAAATTGTATCTGCCGGGGTTCGGGCTGAGCATCGCAATTACGATCCTGTTCCTGTGGTTCGGCATCCGCCAATTCCGCCGCATGGAATCGAGCTTTGCCGATCTCATCTGACGCGCGCACAGGCAATATCTAAGGCAATGTCCGACACCGTCATCACCGTCGAGAACCTGTCGAAGCGCTATGTGATCGGCCACCAGGCCGCCGACCGCGAGCGCTATACCGCGCTGCGCGACGTGATGGCGCGCAACGCCCGCAATCTGTGGCGCAAGACCGCCGACATGGCGCGCGGCCGCGCCATCGTCGCCGGCGACGAAACCGAGGAGTTCTGGGCGCTCAAGGACGTGAGCTTCGAGGTCAAGCGCGGCGAAGTTCTGGGCATCATCGGGAGGAACGGCGCCGGCAAGTCGACGCTGTTAAAGATCCTCTCCCGGATCACCGCGCCGACAGAGGGTCGCGTGCACCTGCGCGGCCGCGTGGCCAGCCTCCTGGAGGTCGGCACCGGATTCCATCCGGAGCTGACGGGGCGGGAAAACATCTACCTCAACGGCGTCATCCTCGGGATGACGCGTACGGAGATAACACGGCGATTCGACGAGATTGTCGCGTTCGCCGAAGTCGAGAAATTTCTCGATACGCCGGTCAAGCGGTATTCCTCGGGCATGTATGTGCGGCTAGCCTTTGCCGTGGCCGCGCACCTTGAGCAGGAAATATTGGTTGTCGACGAGGTTCTTGCCGTCGGCGACGCTGAATTCCAGAAAAAATGCCTGGGCAAGATGGGCGAGGTGGTGGGCGCCGGCCGGACGGTGCTGTTTGTTAGTCATAGCATGGGTGCAGTCCGCTCGCTCTGCGCAAACTTGATTCTTTTGAACGATGGGCAAATAGAAAAGCGGGGTCCAACCGCAGACGTGATCCACTTTTATATCGATTTCGCTGATCGAGCCGCGCAGTCGCGGACTATCGATCTGTCCTCGGTGCGAAGACGTGGAATCGGGGCGGTCAGAATCGAATGCGTCGAGTTTGTGAACGCTTCCGTCCCGATCTCCTTCAGGGTGTTCGAGGATATCGTCGTCGATTTTGACCTTGTTGCGGCCGACCCGGACGCAATGCGGACGGCTACGGTATGGATGCTGTTCCGGAATTCGTCCGGCGACGACGTGCTGATGATAATGCAGAAAGACGCCGAATGCACGATGCCGCGCGCGGCTCGGGCGAAGGTGCGCATGAAAACCAGTATGGATCTGACGCCCGGTCAGTACGATATCGCTTGCGGCGTCCTCGGCTCCGGCGACGTTTTGGATTGGATCGATGGCGCTTTTTCCATTCAGGTCGACAACGCCTTTATTCACGGCGGCGGGTTTGATTTCCGACTCGGCCAGGTTTCGAAGCGGGCCGACTGGAAGGTCGAGAGCCATGAGTGAGTCTGCGCGCAAACCGAGGACGTACGAATGCGGCAGGCCTTGAAAATCGTTGCGAGTCCGTTTTTCACGCGCGTTCAACGGTTGTTAGATTTCGCCAATGACCGGGCTTTGAAAGCGTCATTGGGACATTGTGGGACAGACGTCGCGATCTGGCGGCCGGTCGCCATCGAGGTCCCCGATAAGGTATTTATAGAAAACCACGTCACCATTGCGTCGTTTCTCCATATTTGGGGTAATGCCGGCGTCAGAATTGGAAGAGAAACAATGATCGGTTCGCACGTGGCGATAACGACGGCGACACACGATCCCGATGCGTGGATCATGAACGAGACGCTGGTCGAACGGCCGGTCGTGATCGAGCATCATGTATGGATCGGTGCCCATGCGATCATTATGCCCGGCGTCACAATCGGCGCGCACGCCGTCGTAGGCGCTGGCTCAGTTGTCCTGACGGATGTTCCCTCCGGCAGCGTCGTTGCCGGAGTG
>JBEKNW010000027.1:0-32101 GCA_049522435.1 Xanthobacteraceae bacterium | reverse complement strand
GGACGCGGGCGACTAGTACCCACTTTCATAGAAACGTGATTCGCGCGGGCAGTGAATTCGAGAGTCGGATGAGACACTTGTTCGCATCGTTGCCTGCGCGGATTGGTGATTCCGGGTACTAGCTCGCGCGCCAACCGAGCTTCGACGGTGCACCCCTCGAACAGTTCCGTCGGCCAAAGGACGCCGCTCCATACAACCGGGAACGCAACGCGCAACGCCGGGAACGCAACGCGCACCGCGGGGAATGCAACGCGCACCGCGGGGAAAGCAACGCGCAGCGCGAACGTCAAATCTAACGCCGTGCGCAACACGTTGAACTCCCGCTCGGTCGCTGGTGCATTGCGCAATACGAGCGCATTACGCGATCCGAGAAGCCGCTCCAACATCAGCGCGACCGCGGCGACGGCGGGATGGCATGACGGACGCGACGGTGCAAATGGCTGGTGGCGACACGATAACGGCGGCTACGGATGGGTCGGCCCGCTGTACTGGCCGTTCGCCTATTACGACATGTACGACTATGCGATGTGGGGCTACGGCTACGACGACTCGTTCTGGGGCTACGGCTACGGCGACCTTTATGCCGGCATATTCGCGCCCTACGGCTACGACGACCTCACCGGCTACCTGCCGCAATACGCCAGCAGCAACCCGAGCGTTGGGCAAACGGCGCCCGCTTCCGGCACGCCGACGGCAGCGTCCGACCAGCTGGCGCAAATGTGCGGCGCCGACAGCCGCGATATCGCCGGCCTGCCGATCGATCAGTTCCAGAAAGCCATCCAGCCGACCGCCGAGCAAAGCGCCGCGCTCGACGATCTCGCCAACGCCTCGATTAAAGCGGCCCAGGACATCAAGGCCGCCTGCCCGACCGACATCGCGCTGACCGCCCCGAGCCGGCTCGCGGCCATGCAACAGCGCATCGAGGCGATGATCGCAGCGGTACAGACGGTGCAACCACCGTTGGAGAAATTCTACGGCCTCCTGAGCGACGAGCAGAAGGAGCGGCTGACCGCACTCGCCAACGATCAGCGGCAGAGCAAGACCACGGAGAAGACCGCCGGCTCGCTCGCCCAGAGCTGCGGTGCTGCACCACCCGGCGTGATGGAATGGCCGACCGCCGAGATCGACCGGACGGTGCGCCCGACCGAGGCGCAACGCGCGAGTCTGGTCGCGCTGCAGAACGCCACCACCCAGGCGGCGGATTTGCTCAAGGCCTCGTGCCCCACCGCCGATCCGCTGACGCCGCCAGCGCGGCTCGCGGCGGTCGGCAAACGACTCGACACCATGCTCCAAGCGGTCAAGATGGTGAGTTCGGCGCTCAACGACTTCTATGGAACGCTGTCCGACGAGCAGAAAGCGAAGTTCGAAGCGATCGGTCCGCAGCGGACGGCCCAACTCGAGTCGCTGGAGGTTACGCACGCAAATGGCCGCAGGCACCGCACTCTCGGCCCTGAGCAAGTCATTCGGCGTTTGCTGTCACCACTCTTCTGAAAATCAGCGAAAGGCTCCCGGCGACTAACGTTTGTATTCGGTCTATCGCCGTTGCCAATTTGGCGCTCCCCGTTACGCCCGCGGCAATAAGCGCGCGAGCAGGAGAGCCCATGCGCGTTGCCCGTTTTCCTCCGCGATCAGGTCCTGGCGGATCTCGACCAAAGCGTGTTGCAGGCCGCGGCGCTCGCCGTGGACCGGGATGGTGTAGTCCGTCGCATCGCTAACGGAATAGGGTTCGTTGTCGCCGACGATCAGTCCGGGTTCCTCATTGAGCAGCGCCAGGAGGCGATGGGCGAAACGCGGATCGCGATTGTAGAGCAATGCGGCATGCCACGGCCGCGCCACGCCTTTGAAGACGGGCGTAAAACTGTGCAGCGCGATCAGCACCGCCGGGCGGCCGGCTTGCCGCCGACGCTCAAGCTCGGCCTCGATCCGCTCATGGTAGGGCCGGAAAATCTCGCGGGCGCGCGCGGCCTTGTCCGCTTCGCTTAAAGCCACATTGCCCGGGATCGGGGTAAGCTCGCTGATTTCCGGGATCGACGCCGCCGAACCCGGCGGGCGGTTGCAGTCGATGACGAGACGCGAATAGCTTTGCTGGATCAACGCCGCATCGAGCGCGTCGGCCAGAAACCGGCCGAGACCGGCAATGCCGATATCCCAGGCGATGTGCCGCTCGCATTCGGCCTCCGGAACGCCGAGCCGGCCGAGCGCGCGCGGCATCGCATTGCCGGCGTGATCGGCGACCAGCAGGAAAGGGGATCGCCCGCCGGCATTGTAGGCCGTGACCGGCGCCGGATCGTCGGCTACCAGCAGGTTTTTCGGCATCTCGTTCATCGGCGCTCAAGACGGTGCGACAAAGATGTGCAATATTTGGCCCGATAAATGCATATTAATGGTTTATCCGCTATCATGGGAAGGCCATGTCGATTCTCAACATCAAGCACGTTACGACCTATCACTATCGTCAGCCGGTCGCCTTTGGCGAACACCGGATTATGCTGCGTCCGCGCGACGACGACGACCAAAAGGTACTCCACTCCGAGCTGGAGATCACGCCGACGCCGAGGGAGCTTGCCTGGACACGGGACAGCTTCGGCAATCACGTGGCGACCGCGCATTTCGCGGACCGGGCGACCGAGCTTCGCTTTATCAGCACCATTCGTCTCGACCATGCGCCCGCCGGCTTTCGCGTCGCCGACATCGAGGATTTCGCCCGCACCTATCCCTTCACCTACGCGGCGGAAGATTGGCCCGGTCTGAAACGGTTCATCCTGCCGCTGCTGCTGCGGCCCGAACTTTCTCGCTGGAGCGACCAGTTCTTTCGCAACGACGGTTCTGCCGACACCCACGAACTTCTCGCCGACATGACGCGGACCATCCGGCGGACTTTTCGGCACGTGGCGCGCCACGAGAATGGAATCCAGGATCCCCTCCGCACTCTCGACCTCGGCAGCGGGTGCTGTCGCGACCTCGCGGTGCTGATGATCGCGGCGTTGCGCTCGCGCGGGATTGCCGCGCGGTTCGTGTCCGGTTATGTGCATTTGGCCGACGACGAGGATGACGACGACGAAGACGACGACGATCGCGTCACCAGCGGCAACACCCATGCCTGGGTCCAGGTCTACGTTCCCGGCCCCGGCTGGGTTGACTTCGATCCGTCGGGCGGGATTGTGGGAAACCAGAACCTCATCCGCGTCGCGGTCGTGCCCCACCCGCGCGAGGCGATCCCGCTGCAAGGCACGTGGTACGGCAGCGCGTCGGATCATCGGGCCATGAAAGTCGCAGTAAAAGTCAAAGCGGCGGCGGACGATGGAGCCTTTACGCCGCCTCGCTCTTAGTACGCATTGACTTAGTGCATGATCCGGAAAAGTGGAAACCGGTTTTCCGAAAAGATCATGCACCACTAAAATCCGCGAGCCGAAGAGTTCTTTGATGAAGATTCGCGCCGGCTACGAAATTTCCTACGAATGTCCGCAGCCGACGCCGATGATCCTGACGCTGAGCGTCCATCCGTCGCGCATTCCCGACTTGCTGACTCCGGATCTGATGCGGCTTGATCCATTCATTCCCGCCAACTGGCATCGCGACAGTTTCGGCAATACCTGCCACGTGATCCGCGCACCTGCGGGCCGGCTCACGCTGTCTTCCGATTTTCTGATCCAGGACAGCGGAGCGCTGGATGAGGTCGCGCCGTACGCCGAGCAGCATTCCTTGGAGATGCTCCCGGCCGACACGCTGGTCTATCTGCTCGGCAGCCGTTACTGCGAAACCGATCGCTTCACCCAGATCGCCTGGGCCCAGTTCGGCAATGTGCCAAAAGGCTGGCCGCTGGTGCAGGCGATCTGCACTTACGTCCATGACCGCATCAAATTCGGCTATGAGCACGCCAGCCCGACCAAAACCGCCTGGGACGCCCATACGCAACGGCGCGGCGTGTGCCGCGACTTCGCCCACCTCGCCATCACGCTCTGCCGCTGCATGAACGTGCCGGCGCGTTATTGCACCGGCTATCTCGGCGACATCGGCGTGCCGCCCGATCCGTCGCCGATGGATTTCTCCGCCTGGTTCGAAGTTTTTCTCGGCGGCCGCTGGTACACCCTCGACGCCCGCCACAACAAGCCGCGCATCGGCCGCATCCTGATGGCCCGCGGGCGCGACGCCACCGACGTCGCCATCGTCACCGAATTCGGCCCCTGCACGCTCGCGAGCTTCAAGGTGATCACCGACGAGGTCCCGGAGGCGGCGACGGCGAGGTAGCTACCGAGGCATCGCGCCACATCGCGCGCCAACGCTTGCGTCCGCATGCGGTGAGCGCACATCCCACCGTGCCGGCGCCCGCTTATTTGTGCTATAAGAAGGACATCCTCCCAATCGGTCCCGTAGCTCAGCCGGATAGAGCAGCGGTTTCCTAAACCGAAGGTCACAGGTTCGAGTCCTGTCGGGACCGCCAGCCTGCATCACAGCGCCCAGCCCATCGGCAAAGAGCTCGCAAGCACCCACCTTGGGTTAGTTTCCTGTCTCTCATCAGCCACCCGAGCGCCGCAATCAGCGTCTCAATTATCGATGGCAGAGCTGAGCCCATTTCAACTGCCGGCGTTCTCCCCGAGCGCCGGCTGTTGCGGATGATACACCTGCGATTTCAAGATGTTTGCGAAGTCAATGCTACCTGAGCTTGCACGCAAAGCGGAATTATGCCTAAATCATGAAGAAAATAAGGCGAACAAACTTGGGAGCGTCACATGCTAGCGTATCTAATCTTGGGCGGCCTATTGGGGATGCTCGGTCAAGGCGCCCGCGCCGCCATCGGTCTTAAGGGGATGGCCGACGATGCCAAGGCGCTTGATCTGAGCCCCAACGATCTGTTCGAAACGGCACGTCTTATTACGAGCATCGTGATCGGCTTTTTGGTCGGTATGGCGGCGGCGCTCGCTTACGCCATCGGCCATGGGGCAATCCCGACCGATCTCGCCACGAACTACCAGATTTTGATTGGCTTCATCGCGGCCGGCTACGTGGGCACCGACTTTTTGGAAGGCTTTATCGCACAGTATTTGCCGCAAGGCGCGCCAGGGACCGCGGCGCAAAAAGCTACTGCTCAAAAAGTCGCGGCGCAAACTGCTGACTATGCTGTCAAAGCCGCGGCCCTGAGCCAGTTGCCATGCGGCTACGTAAACCACGGCGTCGCTCCAATAACCGCTCAAGAGATAAAATCGCTCGTGCTCCAATGTTACGCGACGCTTCCCGGAGCCAATCCCCATCCCAATCCGAAAACTCCAGACAGTACACCAATCAGTGCTCTGATGGGCCCGCCTGATCCAGTCTACACGTTGGCGCTAGCGTGCGAGAAATTCGGGCGCTTCAACACTGACGGTCTCATGTGTCAACGGCCTTATTTCGAAGTCTATGGTCAGACCCTCGGTGGTTTCGTGCAGTGCATCCAGTGCTGCTACAATCATCCAAAGGCCGCGTGAGAGGGGAATTAGACATGACACATTTGCTTACGAGTTTCGGCGCAGTTGCCTTTCTAATGCTTGGAACAGCGACCGGCATCGCGCAAACAACAGTTCAGGGAAAAATTCCATTGGAGCTCCTTCGGGAATGCCAAAAAAACCCGGGGTTCATGCCCTATTGCGCTCAACTAATAAAAGCCAATCCACAACCCGCAAAACAAACCATTCAACCCGTATTGCAAGTACCGGTGGTCAAAAACCCGCCGGCTCCAAACCCTCCGCCGCAAGTTGTCAGTTTACTACCCACCGGGACCGGGCCTTGCGGGTTCGGCGCCGTTAATAAGCTGTTTGTCCGGGCGGCGGACCAAATGGACAATTTCAATTACGATAGTTATCTTGTGAATCTGCTGAGCTCAACACCGACGACCTCGATGGCTGCCGATGCAAAAGGAGCCTCGATTAGCTACACCGACAATGTGGCGAACGGTACGCAGACAGCTACCATCGATGCTCGCGCGAGCTATCTGATGTTTGGCGGTTTTTGCAATGATCCATTTACTGACAGGAATATCCCGTTCGTCGACGGCTACGCAGTAGCGCCTTTTGTGTTAGGGAACGGGAACTGGAATGAGCCTCTCACCAAGACCAGCACTAGCGCGGCAAGAGTAGGCACCGACCTCCAGCTTGCGGTCACAAGCGCGATGCTGCCGATCAGCAGAAGCTATTTTTATATATCGCCCTTTTATCAAACGGATTTTCGCGGCATCGCTCAAATTGGAGGAGCGGATTTTGCCTGGGAGCCGTTCGCCCCAGAAATAGCGCTTGGCACTTCGGCGAAAGGGGACCCTAATGCGTACTACACTTTCATATGGCAATTCAAAGCAGAGGCGGAACTTACGGATGTTTCCAACCCAGGCCTCACAAATCTGATAAAGGGCAATCATACCTGGATTGGCGAAACTACCAGTGCGACATTAGGCATATTACCATTAAACGCGCAGAACGAGAAGAGCTGGGGAGATATTGCCGGTCGTATTTCGGTGAATGCAAGTGCGGAGTATTACTACGATACCCAAACCGGAGCGAACGCACCGTATTATACTGCTAGCATCAATTATAAACTGGGCCCGTGCAAACAAACATCGGGCCAACAGTCGCGAGAGATTGCTGCCGCGACCGCGGCCTGCACCATTCAGGGCAGTTCAGCGATCTCGTTTGAATATGACTGGGGAACGAACAAGGATACTCTGGTAAAAACCAATCAATATCTGGTGAAATTCAATTACGCATATTAGATGGTGCCTCCGCCCGACGGCCACCATCAATTTCTAATTCCAGTCCTGTCGGGACCGCCAGCCTTCGCTCTTCGAGCTTCGGCTCGGCAAGCCAAGCTTGATGGCCGATGCGCTTCGCCACGTCTCTTGAACGTTGTGTTGCGTTACCTCAGGATGGCGGAGCCGACAATCAGAGGAACGGCGGCGGATTGAGGTGGCAGTATTCGCGGTGCGAAAAGGCGAAGTCGGCGTTGCCGCAAGGGCCCGTCGTCCAATAGCGCCGCGCGTTCAAACGGCACTGCGCGTAAGTGTGAGTATAGGGCGCATAACCGTATAAACGACACTGATCGAACGCCTCGCGTTGTCCCGCGCTGGCAGCGTCCGCGCCGATCATTGCGGCTACGATCAACAACGGTCGAAGCGCTTTATCGAACGTCACGTTTCCCATCCTGCTCCCATCCTGCGGGTGCGGCCAGCGCAATAGTCCTGTCACCACGTGACAAAGCCGTCGGCGCGCAGATTGCATTTGGTGATGGCCTCACGAGTTCCTATCCCGACCCAGATGTCATAGTCGACGGACTTCGGATTAAAAACGAAAGCGTGATCGACGGGCGTGCCGTTGTGCATAGCTTATCTTTAAGCGACCGCCGCCAGCGCGCGATGGACTGCTTCCGGTTCTTTCTCAATGACCCTGAGATATGCGCGCGCCGCGCCATCCGGCGCCGACCGGCCCTGCTCCCAATCGCGCACGCGCGCCAATGTCAGCCCGTAACGGAAGGCAAATTCCTCTTGCGTCATGCCGAGCTTCCGGCGCATCGCCTTGACGTTGATCTTAGCCGGCACATGCAAACGGTAGCTCGCGGCATCCATCTCGCCGCGCGCGATCGCGACGCCTTCTTTGGCGGCCGCGATCAGCTTTTTGCCCAGTTTGCTCATTTCCATTTCTCCATTCCTATGTCCAGTTCGCTTTACCACGTTTAAGTTATGCACCTTCCTTCATTTGGGTGACCTTTGCGGCCACTCCTGCGCGGTATTCCGCTGCATACGCCTGCACCAGCTTTCTCAGTTCGTTACGCTCCTCGTGGCTCAGATTGTCTCTGTCGCCTTTGTCCAACACGACGAGCAATAAAACTGGAACGTCGTCAGGTCCGTTATAATGAACCGTGCGATAGCCACCTCGCTTTCCTTTCCCGCGTCCAGGGAAGCGGGATTTTCGGCAACCACCAGTCCCGGCCATCATGTCGCCCATCATCGGGTCGTCCGAAATGGTAGCG
Organism: Xanthobacteraceae bacterium; assembly: GCA_049522435.1. GTDB lineage: Bacteria > Pseudomonadota > Alphaproteobacteria > Rhizobiales > Xanthobacteraceae > BOG-931. The sequence continues at coordinate 24,112 of JBEKNW010000027.1, read as the reverse complement.
ACAATGAATTCGCGCATGTCGTCAGCGAGGCCCGCCTCGCGGGCCGTCGCGAGGAATGAGGGCGTTTCGATCACGGTTTTCATGCGGTATAACTACGGAATTTCCGTACTAGTTTCAAGTGAAAAATAGAAATTCATTACCGTTATAATTCAATGGGTTACTCGTGCGCGTGAAAGGCCACCTGCGAATCTGCTCGCTGACTTGGCTGAGAACACTAGCGGCGACGCGCTCACTCCGCCGCCCTCCGCGCTTCAAAAAACCGGTTCGCCGGCCGCGGCAGGCCGAGATTTTCGCGCAAGGTCTTTCCTTCGTACTCCCGGCGAAAGAGGCCGCGGCGCTGCAATTCCGGCACCACCTGCTCGACGAAATCGTCGAGCCCGCCGGGGAGATACGGAAACATGATGATGAAGCCGTCGCAGGCTTCGCTGGAAAGCCACTCCTCCATCTCGTCGGCGATGGTTTTGGCCGTGCCGACCATGGCGAGGCCGGAATAGCCGCCGAGCCGCTGGGCGAGCTGGCGCACGGTGAGATTTTCCCGCTGCGCCAGTTCGATCGCGCGCTGGCGGCCGCTTTTGCTGGCGTTGCTCTCGGGGATTTTTTCCGGCAGCGGCCGGTCCGGATCGAAGCGCGAGGCGTCATGCCCGAGCGCGATCGACAATGAGGCGATGGCGCTGTCGTAATGGACCAGGCTGTCAAGCTTCGCCCGCTTTTGCCGCGCCTCCTCCACCGTATCGCCGACCACGACGAAGCAGGCCGGCATGATTTTCATGTGCTCGCGCGCGCGGCCGGCCTTTTCCATGCGCGCCTTCACGTCGGCATAGAATTTGCGCCCGGCCGCGATGCCGCTCTGCGCGGTGAACACCGCTTCCGCGGTCTCGGCCGCGAGCTGGCGGCCGGAATCGGAAGCGCCGGCCTGGACGATGACCGGCCAGCCCTGGATCGGACGCGCGATGTTGAGCGGCCCGCGCACCGAGAGGTATTTGCCCTTGTGATCGAGCACATGCAGTTTTTCCGGATCGAAATAGAGGCCGCTTTCGGCGTCGCGGATGAAGGCGTCATCGGCCCAGGAATCCCACAGGCCGGTGACGACGTCGTAGAACTCGCGCGCGCGGCGGTAACGCTCGCCGTGCTCCATGTGGTCGGTCATGCCGAAATTGAGCGCCGCGTCCGGATTGGAGGTGGTGACGATATTCCAGCCGGCGCGGCCGCCAGAGAGATGGTCGAGCGAGGCGAAACGCCGCGCCACGTGATAGGGCGCGTCGAACGTGGTCGAGCCGGTGGCGACCAGCCCCAGATGCTCGGTGACCATCGCCAGGGCGGAGAGGAGCGTAAACGGCTCGAACGACGTCACCGTGTGGCTGTGCTTGAGCGCTTCGAGCGGCATGTTGAGCACGGCCAGATGATCGGCCATGAAGAAAGCATCGAACTTCGCCCGCTCCAGCGTCTGCGCGAAGCGTTTCAGATGCGCGAAATTGAAATTGGCGTCGGGCAAGGCGCCGGGATAGCGCCAGGCGCCGGTATGGATGGTCGTCGGCCGCATGAAAGCGCCGAGACGCAGTTGCCGCGAAGCGCTCAAGTCGACCTCCACCTCAGTCTACTTCCACCTTCGGTCCCGAGGCGTGATTTCCCGACAATCTCACGCATCGCAGCATACCGGAAGATGGTCAGTGGCAGTGTTATTTGCGTTTGCATTCCGGCGCCGAAACCCTTGTGCCGTCGCGGCGGGACGGCTAAAGCCGAAGGGATGGGCAGCGGCAGCGGGAGGCGTGCGTGAAGAAATTCCTTGCCGGAGCAACTTTTGCAGCGGGCGTGCTGGCGGCTTTGAGCGGGACGGCAGCGCATGCCGAGGACCTCAAGATCGCGCTCATCTACTCAAAGACCGGCCCGCTCGAGGCCTATGCCAAGCAGACCGAGACCGGGCTCATGCTCGGTCTCGAATACCTGACCGGCGGCACCATGATGCTCGACGGCCGCAAGATCGTGGTGCTGCCCAAGGACGACCAGGGCAAGCCGGATGTGGCCAAGTCGCTCCTGGAGCAGGCCTACGCGGACGACAACGTCGATCTCGCCATCGGCACCTCATCGTCGGGCGCCACGCTGGCGATGTTGCCGGTCGCCGAGGATGCCAAGAAGCTATTGATCGTCGAGCCCGCGGTCGCCGACTCGATCACCGGCGACAAGTGGAACCGCTACATCTTCCGCACCGGCCGCAACTCCACCCAGGATGCGCTCGCCGCCGCGGTCGCGCTCGGCAAGGGCGAGGTCTCGATCGGGATGCTGGCGCAGGACTATGCCTTCGGCCGCGACGGCGTCGCGGCATTCAAGGCGGCGCTCGCCGAGGCCCACAGCGACGCCAAGGTGGTGTTCGAGGAATACGCGCCGATGACCACCACCGATTTCACCGCCTCGGCGCAGCGGTTGTTCGATGCGCTCAAGGACCGGCCGGGCCTGAAAATCATCGGCATCATCTGGGCCGGCCCCAATCCGCTGTCCAAGATCGCCGACCTCAAGCCGGAGCGTTACGGCATCGAGCTGTCGCCGGGCGGCAACATCCTTCCGGTCATGAAGCAGTTCCGGCAATTCGCCGGCATGCAGGGCACGATCTACTACTATTACGGTTTTCCGAAAAACCCGATGAACGACTGGCTCGTCGCCGAGCACGAGAAGCGCTTCAACATGCCGCCCGACTTCTTCACCTGCGGCGGCATGGCGGCGGCGAGCGCCGTCGTCGCCGCGGTCAAGAAGGCCGGCGGCACCGATACCGAGAAATTGATCGCCGCCATGGAGGGCATGGAGTTCGCCACCCCCAAGGGCAAGATGATGTTCCGCAAGGAGGATCACCAGGCCATGCAGTCCATGTACGTGTTCAAGATCAAGGCCAGCGGCGCCAACGAGTGGGATCTCCTCGATCTGATCCGGGAAATCCCGATCGCGGAGTTGCCGGTGCCGATCCGCAACAAAAGGTGAGATGGCGACCGATCAGGCGGCAGCGCTCGAGACGCGCGAACTCAGCATCAGCTTCGGGGGCCATGTCGCCGTCAACGCGGTGAGCTGCGCGTTCCATCCGGGCACGCTGACCGCGATCGTCGGCCCCAACGGCGCCGGCAAGACCACCTATTTCAACCTGATCTCGGGCCAGCTCAAGGCCACCGCCGGCCGCGTGCTGTTTGCCGGCGCCGACATCACCCGCCTGGCGCCCTCGGAGCGCGCGCGCCGCGGGCTCGGCCGCGCCTTCCAGCTGACCAACCTGTTTCCCTATCTCAGCGTGCACGAGAACGTGCGGCTTGCGGTACAAAGCCGGCGCCGGGCCGGGCTCGACCTTTTCCGCACCTGGAAGCAGCACACCGAGCTGATCGAGGAAGCCGACGAAGTGTTGCGCCAGGTCGGCCTGAGCGCGCGTCGCGATGTGTGGGCCCGGCTGCTGCCGCACGGCGACCAGCGCAAACTCGAAGTCGCCATGCTGATCGCGCTCCGGCCGCAGGTCTTTCTGTTCGACGAGCCGACCGCCGGCATGAGTATCGAAGAGGTGCCGGTCATTCTCGACCTCATCCGCGCGATCAAGGAAAACCGCGACCGCACCATCCTCCTGGTCGAGCACAAGATGGACGTGGTGCGTTCGCTTGCCGATCGCATCGTCGTGCTGCACAACGGCGAACTGGTCGCCGACGGCGATCCGGCGAGCGTGATCGCGCTGCCGGTCGTGCAGGAGGCTTATCTCGGAGTGGCGAATGTCTGATCGCGCGCCGCTGCTGACGCTCGCCGGCGTCAACACCCATATCGGGCCGTATCATATCCTCCAGGGCGTCGATCTCGAGGTGCCGCGCGGCGCGCTCACCATGCTGCTCGGCCGCAACGGGGCGGGCAAGACCACGACGCTGCGCACCATCATGGGGCTGTGGCACGCCTCCGCCGGCGCCGTGCGCTTCGACGGCGCCGACATCACGGCGTGGGCCACCCCGGACATCGCCCAGGCCGGCATCGCCTATGTGCCGGAGAACATGGCAATCTTTTCCGATCTGACGGTGCGCGAGAACCTCCTCTTGGCGGCGCGTTCCGGGCCGATCGACCAAACGCGCCTGCGCTGGATCTTCGGCCTGTTTCCGCCGCTGGAGAAATTCTGGTCGCTGGCGGCCGGCGTTCTCTCCGGCGGACAGAAGCAGATGCTGTCGATCGCCCGCGCCATCATCGAGCCGCGCAAGCTGTTCCTGATCGACGAGCCGACCAAGGGTCTGGCGCCCGCCATCATCGCCAACATGATCGCGGCGTTCCGCGAGCTGAAACAATCGCCGGACACCACCATCCTCGTCGTCGAGCAGAATTTCCTGTTCGCAAAATCGCTCGGCGACGCCGTGGCGGTCATGGACAACGGCCGCATCGTGCATACCGGCGCCATGGCGGCGCTCGCCGGGGACCACGACCTGCAGCACCGGCTCTTGGGGCTGAGCCTGGCGAGCCACCAATGACGGCGCCCGGCGAATTCTCTCTTCCGGCGCGGCGCCGCGATTTCGTGCCGGTCCTGCTGGTGCCGCTGGTCGCGCTCGCGGCGCTGCCGCTGGTCGGATCGCTGTCGACCTGGGTGACGTTGACGTTGGCGGGCCTCGCCATGGGGATGATCATCTTCATCATCGCGTCGGGCTTGACGCTGGTGTTCGGCCTGATGGATGTGCTCAATTTCGGCCATGGCGCCTTCATCACGATCGGCGCCTATGCGGCCGCCGCGCTGGTGCCGTCTCTGGCCGGCCTCATGCTGGCCGATTCGCTCGCCCTCAATCTGCTCGCATTGGCGGCGCTGATCGCGCTCGCCATGGCGGTGACCGGCGCGATCGGCTACGCGTTCGAGCGCGTCATCATCATGCCGGTCTACGGGCAGCACCTGAAACAGATTCTGGTCACCGTCGGCGGCCTGATCGTCGCCGAGCAGCTCATCATCGCGGTGTTTGGACCGGTGCAGATCGCGCTGCCATTGCCGACCGCGTTCCGCGGCGCGCTGGTGTTTGGCGACATCGCCATTGAACGCTACCGGCTGATCGCGGTCGCCGTCGGCCTGGTGGTCTTCGCCGCCATGCTGCTCATTCTCAACCGCAGCAGGATCGGGCTTTTGATCCGCGCCGGGGTCGAGAACGGCGAAATGGTCGAGGCGCTCGGCTACCATATCCGCCGGCTGTTCGTCGGCGTGTTCATGGCCGGCTCGGCGCTTGCGGGCTTAGGCGGCGTGATGTGGGGTTTTTACCGCGAGGCGCTCACGCCCGGCATGGGCATGGACGTCATGGTGCTGGTGTTCATCGTGGTCGTGATCGGCGGGCTCGGCTCGGTCGGCGGCTGCTTCATCGGCGCGCTGCTGGTGGCGGTCACCGCGAACTACACCGGCTTCCTGGCGCCGAAGCTCGCGCTCGGATCGAACATCCTGTTGATGGCGCTGATTCTGCTGTGGCGCTCGCGCGGCCTTTATCCGGTGGCGAAGCGATGAGCATCCTGCGCACGCTTTTATCGGCCGATCCGCCGCGCGGGCGCGTGCTGGCGCTCGTGCTCCTGGCCATCCTGATCGGCCTCGCCTTCGCGCCGGTGCTGTTTCCGGGGATGGCGGCGCTCAATGTCGCGGCCAAGATCTGCTATTTCGTGGTGCTCGCCGCGAGCTACGATCTCCTCCTCGGCTATACCGGCATCGTATCGTTCGCCCACACCATGTTCTTCGGCATCGGCGGCTACGGCGCCGGCTTGGCGCTCTACAATCTCGGCCCCTCGTGGACCTCGATCCTCATCGGCACCGGCGCGGCGCTCCTGCTCGCGGTCGCGCTCGCGCTCCTCATCGGTTTGTTCTCGCTGCGGGTGCGCGCCATCTTCTTCGCCATGATTACGCTCGCGGTCGCCGGCGCCTTCTCGATCCTCGCCTCGCAGCTGAGCTCGCTGACCGGCGGCGAGGACGGCCGCACCTTTCGCCTGCCGGCGGAGCTGCGGCCAGGGTTCCAGCTGCTGGCGGGCCCGTTCACCATCAACGGGCGCATCATCGCCTATTATCTGGTGTTCTTCGCCGCGCTCATTCTGTTCCTGTTGATGCTGCGCGTGGTCAATTCGCCGTTCGGCCGCGTGCTGCAGGCGATCCGCGAGAACGAGTTCCGCGCCGAGGCGCTCGGCTATCGCACCGTGGTCTACCGCTCGATCGGCGCCTGCGTCGCGGCCGCCGCCGCGGCCTTCGCGGGCGTGCTCTCGGCCATTTGGCTGCGCTATACCGGGCCGGCGGTGACGCTGTCCTTCGACATCATGCTCGACATTTTGCTGATGGTGGTGATCGGCGGCATGGGCACGCTCTACGGCGCGGTGATCGGCGCCGCGATCTTCGTGCTCGCCGAAACCTACCTGCAGAGCCTGATGGCGGCGATCAGCCACTTAACCGCCGGCCTGCCGCTCGTTCCGCTCATCTTCGACCCGGACCGCTGGCTGCTCTGGCTCGGCGTCCTCTTCGTGCTCAGCGTCTATTTCTTTCCCACGGGCATCGCCGGCCGGCTGATGCGGCGGTGAAAGTCGCGGCCGGGCGCACAGCGACCGTAGCCCGGGTTGAGTGTAACGAAACCCGGGGCAAGCCTGGCGGTCAGTTCCCGGATTTCGCGGAGTCTGTCATCGGGCCGGCCACTTCGGGCCGGACCCGTTGGCTCAATCCGGGCTACTTGCCGCGTCGGTGCAGCAATTGGCGCTGTGCACGCCAGATGGGTTAAGTTGCGCCGTTCAAGCGCGAATCACTTAATCGAGCAACTCGGAGGTCGCCATGGCAAAAGGCCAGATGCGAGGCAACAAGGAAAAAAAGAAGCCGAAGCAGGACAAGAACAAGAAGAAAGCTGCCGCCGCCCCCTCGCCGTTCGCCGGTATGCACAGCCAGCCCCACCCCGGCACGAACCCCTATGGCAAGAAAGCCTAGGGAACGCGGACGCGCCCAGGCGCAGCGCTCGGGCGGCTGAATGTCCACGCCGGAGCTATGGATGAACTTGCAGGCATCCCACGAACTGCGCCGCGCCCGCGCGACCGATTGGCCGAAAATCGAGCGCCGGGTCCGCGTGCTGGCGGCGGAGTAGATAAAATCACGCGGGGTCTCGACGAGGCTGGTGCGCTAGACCGCGAGCAAAGCCGGTTTCGCGTGCATGTCAGGCCATGTGGAGCTTATGCACGACGAAATACATTTGGGCATGCGCGGCGAGCTGCACCTGCGACGGGTGGTAAGAAATTGAATGACACTCTTATGCCCGAATCACCGTCGAGCTTTTTGCGCTTTCGCAAGGCATTCTCACATGAGACGAAAGAAAGGCCACCTTCCTGGACGATACGTGCCGCCACACATTCGAAAATGGCCAAATCAGCCAAACGAATACGTAAACGTAGCCGACTACCAGGAGAGAATAGAGCCGCCGCCTTCTGAAATCCAAGTGGTTCCAGTTCAGGGTGAGCTCGAATTAGTTATTACCTCTGATCTAGAGCAGGGCAGCTCTGATAAACCAGACGTTCCCTCCGAATGAGATCAATATAGTTTCGTCCAAACAATTTCCTGGGCACATTCGCTACACGGCATATGCCGGGTGCGATCAGGGATCGCCGCCGGGTTGGGTCGGCGCGTTCTTGGCATCTTTAGCAAGTAATATAACTAGCGTGGAACAAAGCGGAATGCGGGCCAGTTTGGTCAGGCGGAGCTTTCATCCGAACTCCCCCTTGTTTCGTGAGGCTCACGATTGCGTTCCAACGGTTCTATCCAGAGGGGTCCGCGCGCTCCCCTATTCGCAACCTGCTGGAACAACCTCGGTATCTCCTCCTCGGTGAACCCAGCGGCTTGAAGAACGCGGACCGCCGAAGACAAGACTTCTGTGGCAATGTCGTACCTGTCGGAGGCCACAATCCGAAACGGTTCAGTTTTCATCGCAATTGCTCCGGTGCGCGTTTGGACAGTAGCCGTTATTCGCTTCGGCGTCTGTGCAATCTTTCCCCAAGCCGCTTCGACAATTTCTGACAAAGAAATTGCTGATTGCCGCGGTTAGCACTCCTGAACCGGCCGAGACTATCAGAACGAAATAGAGAAATACATCACTCGCCGAGCTTTGGGAATCTTCCAGTAGATCCATTCACATCAATTTGCTATCGCTGCATTGATATAACAATATATTCAAGGGGTATGTATGGGCGTAGATGACGCTGATGAGGGCAAAGACCTCGATGACGAAGTCACCTCTGATGTCGAAACTGGTAAACTGGCAACTTGAGTTTTCAACTTCGTTCTGTCAAAATCACTTTAAACTCGGTAGTGAGGGCCTAAAGGGAGGGTACGTGTAATGATTTCGCCGGAGCAACACGTTGAAATATTGGCCAAGGACAGTGAACGGGTATCCGCCGATATTCGGCAGCTAGAGTCTATGGTCGATAAATTCATTGCCTTCGGGGTGGCGGTAATTGGTGCGGGATTTGCGTATGGTCTCCAAGCATCACCGCGTGTAAACGAGATTTTTTTCGTTTTGCCGGTCGCCCTGTTCGGGGTTTATTACGTCTTTTTTGAGAGAATGCGAACTATTGTATGGCTTGGTGCGTACAAACGTGCACTAGAAGACAAAATCAATGAAATTTCAGGAACGACCGTACTGAAGTGGGAGTATCTTGTTCAAGAACATCGTGGCAGGGCCGACATTATTGCGGTAAGCGTAAATGTCGTTTACGCGCTAATTCTAATTGGAGTTGTTGCATATAGTTGGTTTAAGGTGAGGGCCATTTACAGCACTGAGGCTTTCTTTGGAGTACGGGTCGATTTCGTGTACACGGCTGTTGTTATTGTACTGGTTCTGTTGCTGGCGCTATGTATTCGGCGTTGGTCTACCGCGTATTCGCCTGCGTACGCACTAAGCCGAGAAATGTTAGCTGTGTCAGCCAAGGCCTAGGGCGCCTTGACCACACGCGCGGGATCGTCACTGGCCGGGACCGTATCTTTGCGGAGCCGAAGCTCTATGAGCCGCTCGGCACGGGCGAGCTGATCCGCGAGCAAAGCTGGCAGCGGTTTGGGAGGATGCGCCGCTCGATTGAAAAACGACGCTAACCGATACCGATATATCAGAATGAAATTAACTTTGGAGCAGCGTCCTATTGCGGTTTAATTACGATTGGCAGTAACAAATGGCCGCGACAGAAAGGGGCAGGCATGCTCCAATATATCGTCATTTTGTGCCTTTTCATATTAGCGGAGTTCGCCTTTGCGTATTGGGACGGCTTTGCCTTTCCGTGGCAGGTGCGCGCCTCTCCAGCAGCCCCAGAGGTATTCCTGGACTTCTGGCGACACGGAGGGATGTGGGGGGATTTCTTTATCATCAACCCGCTTCTTGCCTACCTACTGTCTGCGCATAGCAAATCCTGGAATCTTGGCACGATCGCTATAGTGTTCACGATCATGGCACTCACGGGAGCCCTCCTATTCATTCCTTTGCTGGAAGATAGCCGCACCACACCCTCAGCGTTCTCCCGCGATGGTCTACTAACCGTCGTTGGTGCGATGCATTACGTCTATTTCATAATCAGCACCACAATTATAACAATGTTCTACCTCTTTACCCCCGTGCAATCGATAAAGAGAGGCGAGGTGATTGTAATCACCGTCTGCGTGCTTGCGCATTGGGCGCTCGGCGTTCTCGAACCTGCGTGGGTGGTCCACGGCACCATACATATCGCTGCCAAGTTATTCACCGGAATCGGATCGACCCTGCTTCTTGGACTAGCGGCACGTCTTCTTTATCACATCCCGCCGACTGCAAATTGAGTTAAGGTGCATTCTTACAGTCGCTCGGTTGCAATTTATTTGCCGTCAATCTCGATCGGAAATGGCTCAGTATGATGTTCGATCGCGATCTTTATGCCTTCAACGCATTCTTTCTCAGCGGTGTAATCGACGTCGGCGTCCTGGTGACGCGCGGTGAAAGTTTTAATCCAGTACTCAGGAAATTGGGACAGGCCCTAACCAAGGGTGGGGAACCTGAATACAAAGTCGTTAAAGGCGAATGAGTGCCGCGAATGACGCACGAGAAGTACGGCGCCAGCACGACGTGGTGGGGGAAACTGTTTTATCGCCTCAACGCCTGTCGAAAAGGCGGTTGTCCGGTTCTCGCCGTGGGGATTACACCGGCGTGCATCAGCGATTGGCCGAAGAAAGAGCTCTAACTTCCCTTTCGATGCCTGAGTGGTTGGCATACGTCTTCCAGGTCGGTCGATAGCTTTCGTCTGCTTGATTGCCCCACATCACCCAATTCTTCCTCGTGCCTCGGGCGAACAATTCGAGAAATGGTCCCGAACTGCAGGCCTCTATAATTTCGTATTGCTCATCAGGTTTGCGCGAGTGCTCCCGTTTGCGCGTGGCAAGCAAATTGACCTGTCGTCTGCCTGGCGCAAGGGTGCGCGCATTCTTGCCGCGCACGCCAAACAAAATAAGCTCAGTGACGTTGCGGAAATAAAAGCCGACGCCGCGGCCGTCGGAGCCGCCGTCCTTGCGCACTTTGTGCCAGACGATATTAGACTTGTAGGTGAAGCCCCATGCCTTCATCACCGCGAGGCCATCGGGAAGCATCGCATTGGGGCACCACAGATAAAGGTGCGCTGGTGTCGCTGCGATCTTGCCGACAGGGAGCGCCATGATCTCATCGAGCTTCATGGTGCCATAGCGCGATAACCGCCTGTGCTCAGGCGCAACCTTGCCCGTCTTGTTTGTGAACTGCCACGGCGGATCGGCAAGGATCGTAGCGAAGCACTGACGACCAACGGCCTCTAACAATTCCACAACTGCTGACTTCATACTCTGACCACGTGGGCCCAAATTAAGGCGAATTAACTATCTGCCGAAAATAGGCTAATATTGAGTAAATTCTCCGATTCGCGCGGGAGCGCAACATGGCCGACACATACACACCGGGCAGTTACACGAAAAATTTCTCCTGGCATCGATCTTACAAGAAACTTCACAACGCTATACGAAACGGTTTTTCGTTAGGTCTCGCTCCAATTCCGAGGGAGATGTGGCGCGAGCGCTCGCGGATAGGCGATTCGAATCGGGAACTGATCCCACTAAATTTCTTTTTGTACTCAAGGCGTGGGCTCAACGAAGACTTCATTTTGGTCGATCGCTTGGTCGAACGGGCCTTCGCTGATTACGATATTGATTTCGCAAGACTTGCGTTGTTTGCATTTCATTTGGCGGCATCCGGAAACTGGCATCACTCCAAGTGGCCAGACGGTAGAGTAGCGGGTTGGGCGAACGAGCTTATCCGAACTATTGCGTGGAAGGCCGGACAATGGAAAAACGAAGCGTTTACAGAGGGCGCCCTGAAATCCTTTCTCGACGAGCGGATTGACGGAGAGGAAGTTACGAAAAGAAAGGTGCTGACTAACTACAGATATATGCTCACTAGCGCGGGGGTTTTAGTCGATGGCCGGTTGCAGGGACCTGAACTCAGAACACCTTGGCCCATTGACGCAACGCAGCTGTTCTGGGACCGCCAGATTTTCGATGGAGCATTGCAGCGCACGAGCGGTGCCCACGAGTTCGAGGCAACATTCTTCAGACATGAGATATTTAAACTTCTCGGCTGCGGGCCTGAACAAGGGCGAGCGTTCGTTCTCTCCGCATATCGTGACTATTCCACTAAACGTCTGGCGAAACGGTTCCAGCAGCTGGACGAGCTCAAAGGTCTGATCGCCGCATAGCCGGATTAGCGAAGCCTAATCCGCCGATGTGACGAGCCGCAACTCCGTCCGGCGGGTTACGCCGGAGCCTGCCATCGGGCCGGCCACTTCGGGCCGGACCCGTTGGGCCAACCCGCCCTACAACTCGACGCGTTCGCCGAACTCGCCGATCGGCTCAACCTCACCGGCCCAATCGAGCGGAAACAAGCCCCGTCGAACATCGCGGTGAAACAATGAATGCGGCCAATCCCGCACGCGGCGCACTGCGGGTTTGCGAGTTGCGCTCCCCGCGCGACAAGGCCGTCCGACCGGACTACGGTATGGGATTGGGGGCGCGGAGGCGTGACACTTTTGCAGTGACCCGGCCTTGACAGTCGTCCCTAATTACGTTACAAGCCGCGAATCTCGCTCGCCTAAAGGACGTCAGCCGGCGACACCGGTTGATGGAGCGAGAGCGGTTCCCGCGGGCGGGGGCTCGTCACCTCCGCACTCGGGCGGCTTCGGGAAGACGCCCGGCCGGCACGATGACCGGTCTGCGACTCAGTCGCTGGACTGGGACAGGCGGGGGCGGGTAACGCCCGCTCTTTAGCCAGGTCCCCGGAAGCGCGTTCTGGAGCTGAGCTGCGGCGTTGGTTCGCTGCAGCAAGCGCCGTGGTGGAACGCCGACAGGCGAGCGCGCTCCGCTGAGCGCGAGCCGCGCCCGTATGGCGCGGAGGTTTGGATTAATGCGCCTGCCGGCGTTCCGCTTCCCTTTTGTTTGTAGTTTGTAGCCCGGGTTGAACGAAGTGAAACCCGGGAGCGGCATCCGAACCGGACCATCGTCCCCGGATTTCGCTGACGCTCAATCCGGGCTACTTGTTCGCAGAGCATGATCGAGCCGAAAGCCGGTCCCACCGCCGCCTGAGGCGTGACGCGATCCTGCTCTGAAGGAGGTTTTCCAGTGGTGTTGGCATGACTCGGGCGCGGATCGCGTCGCGAGAACGGATTTGCTTTTCACCTCTCCCCACCGAACTCGGGTGTTCCCGAGTTCGGCAATATACGTGACCGAAGTCGGAAACATCCGACTTCGGGTGCGGGGAGAGGGAGTGCGAAGCGTTACTTCGCCAGCGCGTCGGCTCCCGCCTTGGCGACTTGCGCGTCCTGGGAGGACAGGGCGCCGGAGACGCCGATGGCGCCGATGATCTTGCCGTCGACGAGCATCGGCAGGCCGCCTTCGAGCGGCGTGATGTCCTTGACTGCGAGGAGGCGCAGCCCGGCGCCGCCGGCGGCGATGGCGTCGTCGAGCGCCTTGCTTGGGCGTTTGAACCTGAGCGCGGTGTTCGCCTTGCCCTCGGAGGCGGTGATGGAAGCGAGCTGGGCGTTGTCGATCTTGTGGAACATCACCAGGTTGCCGCCGCTGTCGAGGATGGTGATCGCCACCTGCCAGGAATTCTTCGCCGCCTCGAGCTCCGCCGCCGCCATGGCGCGCTTGGCGTCATCGAGCGTGATCGGAGGTCCATAGGGCGGCGTCGCCGCCGCCGGCTGCTGGGCCAATGCCGGGGCCAAGGACGATCCGGCCGCCATGGCAAACGCGGCCAACGCGCAGGCAAGCGCGAGCATCCGGGACATCTGTACCACCTCCTGAAGCCTGCCGCGTCGCGCGGCGCGCGGCCGGCACAATAAGCGGCAAAAGCCGCCGGTGGAAGCCGGGTCCAGGTATCAAGAGGTCAGGCATCAGGAATCAGGCCATCCCCTCAGACTGATCGATCCTGATGCCTGATACTTGATGCCCGATACCTGATGCCTGAAAACGTGATCGCAATGTCCGCTGCGTTGCATCCGCGCCGACGCTATATTGCCCTTGCCACATTACTCTTGCCGCGCAGGAGACGCCGAGATGTTTTCGTTGCGAAAGAAGCTCGAAATGCCGGCCGCCGAAGACGCCTTGCCGGGGCGTCCGACGCCCCTCCCCACCGCCCGGCAGCATTTTGTCAACGGCCGCGCGCTCAAGGGTCCCTATCCCGAAGGGCTTGCCATGGCGATGTTCGGCCTCGGCTGCTTCTGGGGCGCCGAGCGCAAGTTCTGGGAGCTCGGCGACGGCGTCTACGTGACCGCGGCCGGCTATGCCGGCGGTCTTACGCCCAATCCCACCTATGAGGAGGTCTGCAGCGGGCGCACCGGCCACAACGAGGTCGTGCTCGTCGTCTACGATCCGAAGAAAATCTCCTACGAGCGCCTGCTCAAGACTTTTTGGGAAACCCACGATCCGACGCAAGGCATGCGGCAGGGCAGCGATGTCGGCACCCAATACCGTTCCGGCATCTATGTGTTTTCGCCGGCGCAACGCGCGGCCGCCGAGGCGTCGCGGGCGAGCTATGCCAAGGCGCTGGCGGCCGAAGGCAGGGGGCGTGTCATGGGGCCGATCACGACGGAAATCCGCGAGGCGCCGCCGTTTTATTTCGCCGAGGATTATCACCAGCAATATCTGGCAAAAAATCCCCACGGCTATTGCGGCCTCGGCGGTACCGGGGTGAGCTGCCAGATCGGCACCGGCGTCGCCGCGCATTGACCGGGCGCATTGACCGGGCACATCGGTTGACGGCACAGTCGAGGTCGTACGCGGCTCAGTGGGGGCTTTATGCGGCGGAGCGAACGCGGCTTTCAAGCAGCCATATTCCTTTCGCGCTGGCTGATCGCGCCGTTCCTCGTTGGTCTTCTGTGCTGCCTGCCGCTGCTGCTCTACCGCTTCTTCGCGGATTTTTACGATCTCGCGACCGAGCTCCCGCGCCTCGGCTGGCACGACCTCGTCGTCGGCGTGCTCAACCTGATCGATGTTTCGCTGACAGCGAATCTGGTCCTCATCGTGATTTTCTCCGGATACGAGAACTTCATCCACAAGATCGAGCCGGACGACGGCTGGCCCGAGGGCCTCACCGAGGTCGATTTCAGCGCGCTCAAGCAGAAGCTCTTGGGCTCGATTGTCATCATCGCCGCGGTCGACGCGCTGGCGTGGTATCTCGACCTTGAAAAATATAGCGACACCTCCAAGCTCGGCTGGGCTATCGCCTTCCCGCTCATGTTCGTCGTCTCGATGCTCATGCTCGCCATCGCCGACCGGCTCGGGCGCCGGACCGATCATAAGGTCGAGTGAGCCAGCGGGAGCCGCCGAGTGCGTGGCGGATTTTGCATCAATTTCAGCGGTCTAACCGCAAAACCGTCGATCCATTACGCTTGGCCTGAGCACAATTGCGCCGGCGCCAAGGGGACCCGGTGAGGGATTGTTAACCATACCGGGCGTTAATCGGGCCTCAACTTTGCTCGAACAGGGCCGGATTGCGCGTATGCGGGTCATCCGCTCTCTCATCCTGTTGCTGGGTGTGGCGATCGCGGCGGCGGGATGTGCGCAGCAGCCCGTAGCATACGTCGCGGTTCCGACCATGGCCGCGACATCCGGCATAGACAACGTGACTTACGGGCTCGGCCAGCCGTACGGCGGGACGCCGCATGCGGGGCTCGTCCAGCCGTATGCCGGAACGCCGTATGCGGCGGCCCCCTATGCAATGGCTCCCTATGGGTCGGGTGTCTATGGCTACGCGCCCACGGTCGCGGGCTACGCGCCCACGGTCGCGGAGGGGCCCTACACGCTCGATTCCGGCGACCGGCTGCGCATCGTGGTGTTCGGTCAGGAGGGACTGACCAACTCCTATGCGGTTGACGCCAGCGGCCACATCGCCATGCCGCTCATCGGCGCGGTGTCGGCGCGCGGCGCGACGACCGACGAGCTTTCGGTTCGGATCGGCGACAAGCTGCGTGAAGGGTTCATCCGCGAGCCGCACGTGGCGGTCGAGATCGAGGCCTACCGGCCGTTCTTCATCCTCGGCGAAGTCACCGCGCCAGGCCAATATCCCTACGTCGCCAACATGACCGTGGAGACGGCGGTGGCGATCGCCGGCGGATTTGCACCGCGGGCTTTCCGCAAAAGCGTCATACTGAACCGCAACTACAATGGCCGCCCGATGCGCATGGCGGTCCCGCTCGCTTTTCCGCTGCGTCCCGGCGACACCATCAACGTGCAAGAGCGCTGGTTTTAGCGGATGACGGAGGACGGATGACGGAGGACGGATGACAGAGGACGGATGACAGATCAGTGATCTATCCGTCCTCCGTCATCTGACCTCCGTCGTCTATTTGCCTACATGCTTCTGCAGGAACGCCATCGAGCGCTGCCAGGCGAGCTTGGCGGCCGCCTCGTTGTAGCTGCCGCGCTCGTCGCAATTAAAGCCGTGCTGCGCGTCGGGATAGACGTAGATTTCACAATCGCCACCGCGCTTTTGCTTGATCGTCTCGACGTCGCTCATCGGGATCGAGGCGTCCTTCTCGCCGAAATGCAGCAGCGTCGGCACCTTCGGCTTCTGGTCGGCGTTTTTGACGATCTGGCCGCCGTAATAGCCGATGGCGGCCGCCAGACCGTTGAGCTTGGCGGCGGCGATGAAGGCGATGGTGCCGCCCATGCAGAAGCCCATGATGGCGACCGGGCCCTCCTTCTTGAGCGCGTCGATGGCGGCCTGCACGTCGCGCAGCATCGCACCCCAGTCCGGATTGGCGACGAATTTTCGCGCATTGGCGATCTCGTCGGGCGAATAGCCGCACTCGAAATCCGGCTGCTGCCGATCGAACACAGCCGGCGCCACCGCGGCATAGCCTTCGCCGGCGAGGCGGTCGCACACGGCGCGGATGTGATGATTGACGCCAAAAATTTCCTGGATGACGACGATGCCGCCCTTTGCCGGCCCGCTCGGGTCGGCGCGGTAGGCGCCGAGCTTGAAGCTGTCCGAGGCGACAAGTGAGAAATGCTTACCCAAGATGATCCTCCTTCGACTGACAATGCTCACCCTGCACGCCGGCCTAGCATATACCGTCGCCGATGTCGGTTGAATGGCGGCTGCGGGCGAAGTCTTCTCAGTGGGTGACGACGATGAAATTCGTGCCCTCGCCGGTTTCCTCGCCGAGCCCCTGGTCGGAGACGATGAGGGAAGAGCCGGGGACGATCAATTGGGAAATCTGCTCGATCACGTCCGGGGGGATTTCGATGCGGGCGAGCGCCTCTTGCAGGGTTGGCGGCGGCGCCGGGTCGGGGAGCGGCTTGGCCGCGCGTTCGTCTCTGCGTTTGGCTTTGGCGGACGTCTTCTCGTTGTCCGGGTTCCGCGCCGTCTTCGGTTGCTCGCCCGGAAGCGAGACGACGTTCCAGCGGAAGCTCGAGCCGTCGTCCAAATATTCCATCGCCGTGAACACATGCGTTCCAAGGTGCTGTTCTGGATGCTCGATGGCGATCGGGGCGTCGAACAACGGTGAGAAGCCCTGACGCACGTAAATCCTTTTTTCTTTGCCGCTGACGAAAACTGCGATCGGCGCGGCGGTGGCGGCGCGCGCGAGTTCGGCGGGTTTGGGAAGCGGCACCGGTACGGTTTCCGGAGCGGCAGACTCGACCTGTTGGGCGGTCAGCGGCCCGGCGGGCTCATTCGCGTCAGCCGCCTTTGGCGTTTCGGGCTTTGCTGCTTCGGTCGCCGCCGGCTCGTTTACCTCGGCGGTCGTCGGCGCATGCGGACCGACCGGATCGAGGCGCGTCGCCGATACTACGACTGCATCCGTCGTTTGACTGCCATCGACGGTCTGCGCGGTCTTCACGGGATCGACCGCTGCTGGCGCCGACGCCATGGGAGCAGGCGCCGTCGGCTTCTGCTTGTGCACGAACAGATGCGGATCTGCGAACTCCTGCGGCCTCAGCTCCGGGCGTGCGATGATCACACGCGCCCCGAGACTATGAAGGACCCACAGGCGCGCCGCGAACTCCTCCGGCATGCGGATGCAGCCATGCGAGGCCCGATGACCCACCCCGACACCCTGGTGCATAGCCACGCCCGACCAGGTGATGCGCTGCATGTAGGGCATCGGCGCGCGGTTATAGATATTGGACTCGTGGTAGCGTTCCTTGTCGATGATGCTGAATACGCCCATCGGCGTCGGATGATCGGGCACTCCGGTGGCAACCAGCGCATCCGCCACCGGCGTGCCGTCGCTGTAGAGGTGAAGCTTCTGCTGATCGATGGAAATGATGATCTGCAGCGGACCTTTCGGAATCTTCCCGAACGGTTCCTTGCTTATATGCTCCGTTTCCTTGTGCTTGAGCTTGATCTCCTTGTGCTTGAGCTTGATCTTGGTGTCGGCCGCGGCCGGCGAGGACGCCATCGCCAGCGCGACGGCGAACCCGACCGCGCAGGCGGCGCCGCGCAGTGCGCGTCTGCTTTGGCGACAACGGGAAGGTGCGCAAGCATGCCGCGCACGGTCAGTGCTCAAGTCGGTCACCCAGCCGAAAAGGAAAATGCGATTCGCGGCCCAAATCCTAGCGGACACGAAGACCTCCCGCCACGGGGACGACCTGCGAATGAGCGACAATTTCGTGAATTAATGGTAATGTAAGACAGGACGATAACGCCACCGCGATCCGCGGGTTGCGTGTCCGGCCGCTTCAAGCGGACGCAGCAAGCCCGAAGGCGGCCGCCAGCAGCTCATAGGACCGTCTGCGCGCGGCATGATCATAAACCATGGTGGTGATCATCACCTCGTCGGCGCGCGTCGCGTCGATCAGCGGTAACAGCCGACTCATCACGCTATCGATGCCGCCGACGAAAAGGCGCTCGCGATGCCGCGCGATGCGCTCGCGGTCGATCGGCGTATAGGGATAGGCGGCCGCCTCGGCAGGTGAGGCAAGAGGCAGATATTCGCCCTTGTTTCGGCGGACGAAATTAAGGTCGGCGCTGGCGGCAATGCGCTCGGCTTCGGTGTCGCCATCGGCCGCGATCACCGCCGTGGCGAGAATGGCATAGGGCTCTCGCAACGTCGCCGACGGCTTGAAATGCGTGCGATAGCTCAGCATCGCGCTCTCGGCGTCGTGCTCGGCGAAATGGTGCGCGAAGGCGAAACCCATGCCGACGGCGGCGGCAAGCTCGGCGCTGTATCCGCTCGAGCCGAGCAGCCAGATCGGCGGCAGCGCCACATCCGCGGGGACGGCGTGCACGTTGCGGAACGCATGGCCTTCCGGAAAGCCGCCGCGCTCCAACAGGATCAGTTCCCGAAAGCGTTCGAGGAAGTCGTCGCCTTCCCGCGCGTCTTGCCGGCGGCGCAGCGCGTAGGCGGTTACCGGATCGGTCCCCGGCGCGCGGCCGAGGCCGAGATCGATGCGGCCGGGGAACAGTGCCTCCAGCACCTTGAAACGTTCGGCGACCATGAGCGGGGCGTGGTTCACCAGCATCACGCCGCCCGAACCGACGCGAATGCGCGTCGTTGCCGCCGCGATTTGTCCGATCATGATCTCGGGCGCGGAACTGGCGATGCTCGCGAGGTTATGGTGCTCGGCGAGCCAGTAGCGCTTGTAGCCGAGCCGGTCCGCAAGCCGCGCCAGATCGAGCGAGTTGCGCAAGGCCGCCGATCCCGGCGTGGCCGTGGTCACGGGTGACAGGTCGAGGACGGAAAGCGCAATCATACCAGCGGCACTAAATTCTGACTCGGATGTCCGCGCCTAAGGGCGGGACTCAAGTTCATGATGATGATGATATGGAGATCACAACGGTGAAACGCGAGCGCAAGTGGGGGCGCCCGTCAATCCGCATGCCAGCTCACCGGCTCGGCGGGCTGACAAACGGGCCGCCGGCCGCGGATCCAGCCTTTGCATTTGTTGTGGAAGTGAGTTTCGAGCGGTGATGCTGCTTTTGCGCCCACCGTGTTTGCGACGCTTGCGGTGCAGTTTGAAAATCCGGCTGCGAGGACATGGAATTTTGCGTGCTGGAGTTGACGACAACGCTGGCGCGCTGTCCGCGCGCGCGGTGTGTCCTGGCGGCGACGCGCGTACGCCTGGTTCTGGCTTTGCGGACGGTCTTGTGCGCGGCCTCCGGAGCCGTTTTTGTGATGCTCGCGGGCGCGAGTTCGCTCTCTGGCTTTGTCTGCTCGGCCGCGAGCGCTTGATCCGCCGGCGGCTCGATGGCAGCGACGCCAGGCACCACCGCCGCTGCCGGTTCGCCGGTCGTCTCGGGGGCCGCAGGCGGCTTTGTTTCGCGCTCCGCTTCGGCGACCGCCGCTGCCTGCGATGACGTTGGCTCCTCCGCGCTACGAGCCACGGCCGCCGGCTCGGATACGCCGCGTGCGTGATCCTCCGCAGTCGGTATGACGGCCGGCTCGGATACGCCGCTTGCGTGATCCTCCGCAGTCGGTATGACGGCTTTCATCACCGGTTGCTCGGCCGGTTGTATGGCGGAATAGGCCAACGCTGTCATACCGCCTCCGTCGTGCGGTTCGCTGATCTGAAAGCGACGATCGAAGGGCTCCCCCGCCGCAACCACCGTGGAAGGCGTCGCGGCATTGTCGGCGGCGAGTTGCAGCGGTGCTGTGGCGGGCGCCAGGTGCACGAGCGGTTCGTGGTTGACGCGGAGGGCGGCGAACACGCCGAATCCACAGACCAGTACAACGACCGAGGCAAAAATCGCCGCGATCATCAGGCGGACATTTGGAAGCATTCGACCTCGCTGAACGCCCGCGCGCGACCCTTAAGAAACACGCGTCACACTGGGCGAGAGACCATCGCGAGGGCCTATGGCCTTACTCGGCCGCGCCCTTGGGCCGACCCATTGCCGAACCGCAGACGGCTCTGACCCGCCGAAACCAGAACCTGCGACATTAGCTTGAGTCGCCGAAAAACCAATATGAAAAATTTTGTCGGCGCTGCCGCGTCGGCCGAGCGATCAACACGCGGTCACCACTATCGCGCAACCGGGCCTTGCGCCGAGGCCGAAATTGCCGGGGATCCCGACAACACCACCACGCGCGTGCCGAGGGTCACCCTGCTGTAGAGGTTCTCGATATCCGCGTTGGTCAGGCGGATGCAACCCGAGGACACGAAGGTGCCGATGGTTGACGGCTGGTTGGTGCCGTGAATTCGATAGACCGTGTTGCCGAGGTAGAGTGCGCGCGCGCCGAGCGGGTTGCCCTCGCCGCCGGCCATGAATCGCGGCAGATAAGGCTGGCGCTCGATCATCTCCTTCGGCGGATGCCAATCGGGCCATTCGCTCATGCGGCTGATGCGCTCGCTGCCCGACCAGGTGAAGCCTTCGCGCCCGACGCCGATGCCGTAGCGCAAAGCTTTCCCGCCGCCGCGCACCAGATAAAGATAGGTGTGCGGAGTATCGATAATGACCGTGCCCGCGGGCTCCGAGGTCGCGTAATCGACGAGCTGGCGGCGCAGTTGCGGCGGCAGCTCCCTGGCCGGGCCTCCTTCGGGCTGATCTTCCGGCGACAACGCAGCAATCACCGTCGCGCGGTCCGGTTCGGGGCCGGTAACGGCGCCCGCCGGGTTACGGACCGAGCCGGTAAGGTCGGCCGGCGCCGAGCCGCCGCCGATATTGGCCGGTGGCCGCGGAACCGGCTCGCCGCCAAGCGACGGCAGCGGTTGCGCGGCAGTGCGGTCCGCAGGTACGAAATAGGGCCGGCCCGCCGGCGAATAAGGCCCCGGCGAGCCTTCCCCCGCTTGCTCGTCGTAGCCCGGACCGTAGGGCGGCACCGCCACGCCGTTTGCGTCGCGATAAAGGTAGGGCGCGCGGTACGCGCCGCTGGGCTGTTGCGTGGCCGGCGCGCCGACTTCGAGCGGCGGCAGCGGCGCGCTGGTATACGGCGGCGGCGGCGGGTCATAATCCGGCGGCGGTGGAGGATAAGATTGCGCCGCCGCCTCGCCGAGCGAACCGGCAAAGGCAAACGCCATGACGACAAAAACACGAACGCGCAAGCGAGGCTCCCGATGACCCTCAAAGCATGGCGTTGCTTTGCAAAGAAGATTTGGCGGGAACAAGGCAACACAGCGGAAAGTGTGGCTGAAACGGGTGGTGCAGCCGCGCGACGGCTCTGCTGGAACAGTTCATGGCTAATGAATAATGAACGGAACCGGCGCTATGCGACACTTTTTGGCCTCCGTCGTCACACTGTGTCATGTTGATGACTCTGCAGCTCGGATGGCAGCCGGGAGATCATTGGGAGACCTGACGTGAACCGATTTGCCTACGGCGCTATCGCGCTCTTCTTGATTCCCTTTCCCCCGCTCCATGCGCAAAATCCTGCCATCGACGAGCTCAAAGGCAAGATTTTCGACGCCCGTATGGCCCAGCAGACGTTCGTGAACGGGTTTCGATTCTGCAATGAGTTGGACGGTACGAATTTCTATTACCAACCGCGCAATCGCGTCCTTAAACTCGAAGAGTATCACCGGTCGCTGGAAAACCTGGCCAGGGCGCAGGTTTATAATTCGGAGACGCGGCGGCCGTGGAGTTCGCAGGAAGCCAACGATCGCTGGGAAGAGGTGAAAAAGCAGGCGCAGGCCGACAAGGAGAAATGCGAACTCGTGCAGAGCCTGCCGGAACTCGAGAAACGGCTCCAGGAGCTGCAAAAGAACACTGCGGCGTCCGAAAAAAAGGAATGAGCGCGGGCTTGATCCGCAGGCTCACGCTGCGCAAATAGCTCATAGCGAGCCAAGCGGAACGCGGCCGGCGCCGGCCTTGCGGATTTCGCTGCCGCTCGATCCCGGCACAAGGCCGCGTCCGCAGCGAAGGAATGGTCAGATGGCGTCGTTAAGCGACTGGAAAGTGCCGTCCTCCGTGCAGCCGAAGCCGGAGGATTATGCCTACGATCTTGATCTTGCCTTGGCCTGCATGGTGGCGCTGCGCGCAACCGTGCCGGCGGACGCGTTCACGGCGGAAACGCTCGGCACCGAGCGCGCCGGCAACGGCGTCATCATTCGCGGCAACGGCCTCATCCTGACCATCGGCTACCTGATCACCGAGGCCGACACGATCTGGCTCACGCTGAGCGACGGTCGTTCGGTGCCCGGCCATGTGCTCGGCTATGACCAGGAGACCGGGTTCGGGCTGGTGCAAGCGCTCGCCAAGCTCGACATGCCGGCGCTCGAATTCGGGCAGTCGGCGGCGTCCTCGCTCGGCGAGCGCGTCGTCGTTGCCGGCGCCGGCGGGCGGCAACACTCGGTCGCCGCGCGCATCGTCGCCAAACAGGAATTCGCCGGCTATTGGGAATACGTGCTCGACGAAGCGATCTTCACGGCGCCGGCGCATCCGAACTGGGGCGGCACGGCGCTGGTCGGACCCGCCGGCGATCTCCTCGGCATCGGTTCGCTGCAGCTGCAGCAGGCGGTCGAGAAGGGCCCGGTGCAGAACATCAACATGATCGTTCCCATCGACCTGTTGAGGCCGATCTTCGACGACCTTCTCAAGTTCGGCCGGCGCAATGCGCCGTCGCGGCCCTGGCTCGGTCTTTATGCGACCGAGGTGGAGAACCGGCTGGTCATCGTCGGGCTCGCGGATCGCGGACCGGCCAAGCGTGCCGACCTGCGCACCGGCGACATCGTGCTCGCGGTCGCGGGCACGGAGGTCGGCGATCTTGCCAGCTTGTTCCGCCGCGTCTGGGCGCAAGGCCAGGCCGGCGTCGAAGTGCCGATCACCGTCTATCGCGACGGCGAGACGATAGAGCTGCGCGTGAAGTCGAGCGAGCGCGATCGCTTCCTCAAAGGGCCGAGTTTGCATTGAAATACCCTCTCCCCTTGCGGGAGAGGGTGCTGAGCGAACGAAGTGAGCGAGGCGGGTGAGGGCCCGCGTGCAAGGCATGGACCTGCGACAATCACGGCGCGGCGGCGCGCGGTATGTCGTCGATGTCCGTCATGTGCAGCAAATCTCCGACGCGATACTCCGCAGACCAGTCTCTCCAAGCGTCGGACGAAGCCGACACCAGGAGGTCGCCGCGCGCCCCGTCCGGCTTCAGCGCGACCACCGATCCCGTACTGTGAACGATGCAAAGTTTGCTTGAAGCGTTGAACAGCTTCGGTGCGAGCGTGACGACGCGGATGGTGCCGTCAGCGCCGCCCGAGACGATGACGTCCTTGCCGCCGACATGGGCCACCGCGACGCTCGTGACCGGACCCTGATGCCCTTCGAGCACGGCGAGCGGCTTGCCGCTGCCGAGATCGAACACGCGGATGGTGTTGTCAGCGCCGCCCGAGACGACGGCGTCCTTGCCGCCGACATGGGCCACCGCGACGCTCATGACCCGACTCTGATGTCCTTCGAGCACGGCGAGCGGCTTGCCGCTGCCGAGATCGAACACGCGGATGGTCTTGTCATCGCCGCCCGAGACGACGACGTCCTTGCCGCCGACATGGGCCACCGCGACGCTCCTGACCCAACTCTGATGCCCTTCGAGCACGGCGAGCGGCTTGCCGCTGCCGAGATCGAACACGCGGATGGTGTTGTCAGCGCCGCCCGAGACGACGGCGTCCTTGCCGCCGACATGGGCCACCGCGACGCTCGTGACCCAATTCTGATGCCCTTCGAGCACGGCGAGCGGC
>JBEKNW010000026.1:0-32321 GCA_049522435.1 Xanthobacteraceae bacterium | reverse complement strand
GTGCAGCGGCACAGATTGCCGGCCAGGCCATCCTTGATTTCTTCGACGCTGGGCCGCGGGTTCTTGTTCAAGAGCGCGGTGGACGACACGATCATTCCCGGCGTGCAGTAACCGCACTGGATGGCGCCCTCGTGGATAAAAGCTTTCTGGATGGGCGTGAGCTCGCCATTGTGCGCAAGGCCTTCAATGGTCGTGACCTCCTTGCCTTCCACTTCATGGGCGAGAACCAGGCAACTGTTCATCGGTTCGCCGTCCACCAGCACGGTGCACGCGCCGCAATCGCCCAAGTTGCATCCTTTCTTGGTGCCGGTCAGGCCAAGCGTCTCGCGCAGCACTTCGAGCAGTGTCTCTCCGCCTGCCATCGCCACCACGAACGGCCGTCCATTCACGGTCAAAGTGCGCGTGGTGGTCATTGTTTTTCTCCCGTCGCCCGCTTTTGGGCAGTCATCAGAGCGCGACGGGTCATGATGCCCACCAGCTCACGCCGATAATCCGCCGTGCCGCGAAGGTCGGAGATGGGCTGCGAGGCCTCCACGGCCGCCGCCGCCGCACGGTCGAGACCACCCTCGTCCAGAACCTTGCCCATCAGCAAACTCTCTGCGGCCGCAACCAATGTCGGCTTGGAAGCGACGGCAGAAAGGCAGATGCGCGCCTCGCCGACCGTGCCGTCCTCTGCCAACACGAGGCCGGCGGCCACTGCCGCCACGGCAACGGCATTAGCTTCGCGAAGGCCGAACCGCGCGTAGGCCGCGCCAGACCTTGCCGGCGCATCGGGGACGAAGATTTCGCTCAGAATCTCATCGCTGCGCCGCACCGTTTCTCGGGGACCCACAAAGAAAGCCTCGATCGGCAGCGTCCGCGATCCCGACGGCGACCACAGGCTGACGCTGGCGCACATGACCGCCAGAACGGGCGGCAGGTCGGCGCACGGCACGGCACCGGCGATGTTCCCGCCCACCGTCGCCAGGTTGCGGATCTGTGGACTCGCCATTACCCGCGCCGCATCGAGGATTGCCGGAAACCGCTCGCGGATGACAGCGGAAGCCGCCAACTGGTTGATCGTCGTGAGCGCCCCGATCCGCACCCCACCATCCGCGGCTGATATCCCGCGCAAGGCCGCGATGCGGTTGATGGAAATCACATGGCCGGTACGGAACCGGTCGGTCTTCAGGTCGACCAAGAGATTGGTCCCGCCGGCCAGTAACTGCGCTTGAGCGCCCCAGCAACCCATTAACTCCGACGCCTGCTCCAGCGTCGAGGCTTCATGAAACTCTGCTTCCGATAAGATCATGATCGTATCCCCCAGAACAGCCTAAGGGTCCTTCGGTCAGTAACGCTTTGATCTTGATCAATCCTCCATTCCGGCCGCGAATTCTTTTTGAACCATGCCCATCCGGTTGCTTGCCAAAATACCGGACTTTTGTCGTTCGCAGACCGCTGTAAGCGGCCCCAACTGGACGTCACGCCTTCAGGTCTGAGCGTGCGTGCAGCGTCCCGCCCGCGCGGGGATTAATTTGTCCGTTAATCTTTGCGGTCTTTGCTTTCGCCGACCAGACGCCAAGTGTGGCGCGCGATCATCAGGTCTTCGTCAGTCGGGATCACCCATGCGGACGTTTTGCTGTCGGCGTTTGTGATCCTCGGGCCGCCCGCTTCGTTGGCCGCAGCGTCGATCTCCAACCCGAGCCAGGCGCTGTCCGTGCACACCCGGCGGCGAATCTCGGGCGCGTGCTCGCCGATGCCCGCGGTGAAAACAAGGGCATCGAGCCCGTCGAGTGCGGCAGCGAGCGATCCCAGCTCGCGACAAATGCGATAGACAAACAGCTCGACCGCCTCGGCTGCATGCGGCTTGTCGCTCGCCAGCAGCGTTTTCATATCGTCGCTGAGGCCGGAAACGCCAAACAGTCCCGACGACTGATACAAGAGGTCGCTGATGGCAGCAGCCGTCATTTTCTTCTCTTCCATCAGGTAGAGCACGACCCCAGGATCGAGAGTGCCGCAGCGCCGGCTCATGGGCAGCCCATCGAGCGCGGTGAATCCCATCGTGTTGGCGACGCTTTTGCGTTGCTTCATGGCGCACATGCTGGCGCCGCTGCCGAGATGAGCGACCACCACGCGGCCCTGCGCGGTCGGCGGACCGACGATATCGGGCAGGACGCTGGCAATGTATTCGTAGGACAGGCCATGAAACCCGTAGCGGCGAACTCCCTCTTCGGTCAGGCTGCGCGGCAGGGCGAAGGCGGCGGCGACCTCCGGCTGGGTGTGGTGGAAGGAGGTGTCGAAACACGCGACCTGCGGCAGGCTCGGGTTGAGTTTCGAGAGCGCCGCGATGGCGGCGAGGTGATGCGGCTCATGGAGCGGGGCGAGCGGAATGAGGCGGGTCAGCTCGGCGACGACCTCGGCGTCGATCCGGACCGGCTCGTTGTAGACCCCGCCGCCATGAACGACGCGATGCCCGGCCGCGATCAGCCCGTGCTCCGGGAAGCGGCGCTCGAGCCACTGCAGAATCGCCGCCAGCGCGTCCTCGTGCATCGTGCCCTGCGCCAAGTACTCGTCGAGGAGCGGCGCTCCGGCGCCGTCTTTGGCGGTGAAATGCACCTGGTGGCCCAGTCCCGCGCACTCGCCCTCGCAGAACAAATCCTCCCGCGTCGGCCGCTGCTCGCCCGGGAAGAGCGAGAACTTGATGCTCGACGAACCGGCATTGATGACGAGGATGGCGTCATTCACGATTCCGCCTCCGTCTTGTGACGCGCCAGCAGCAGTGCGATGGCGCAGGAGCCGAGCCGCGCGAGCGTCTTATCGGCGCGGCTGGTCAGGATGATCGGCACGCGGGCGCCGAGCACGATGCCGGCAATCTCCGCCTCGGCCAGATATTCAAGCTGCTTGGCCAGCATGTTCCCGGCCTCGATATCCGGCACGACGAAGATGTCCGCTTGGCCGGCGACCGGCGAGACGATTCCCTTGGTCTTGGCCGCCTCCTCGGAGACGGCATTGTCGAAGGCGAGCGGTCCATCGAGGATGCCGCCGGTGATCTGGCGGCGATCGGCCATCTTGCACAATGCCGCCGCGTCGAGCGTGGACTTGATCTTCGACGATACGGTCTCTACCGCCGACAGGATCGCGACTTTCGGCAGCTGCAAGCCGAGTGCGTGAGCAAGCTCGATCGCATTCTGGATGATGTCGACCTTGTCTTCGAGCGTCGGATAGATGTTGATGGCGGCATCGGTGACAAAGAGCGGCCGCGGATATCCGGGCGCGTCGATGACGAAAACGTGGCTCATGCGTCGGGCGGTGCGCAGCTTCTCCTCGTGGACGATCGCGCCCATGAATTCATCGGTATGGAGGCTGCCCTTCATCAGCGCCTCCACCTTGCGGTCGCGCGCAAGCGCGACCGCTGCGGCCGCGGCCTCGTGGCTATGCTCCGTCGGCACCAGCTCATAGCCGGAGAGATCGAGCTTGGCCTGTTCCGCTGCGGCTCTGATCTTGCCCTCGGGTCCGACCAGGACCGGAATGATGAGCTTCGCCTTGGCGGCCTCGACCGCGCCAAGCAGCGAGACCGTGTCCACAGGGTGCACGACGGCGGTGCGGATCGGATCGAGCCCGCGCGCTTGTTGGACGAGCTGTAGGTGGTGACGGCCCTTCTCGACCAACTCCATTTCCGGCCCGCTCGCCCGCTCGCGCGAGATTTTCTCAGTCGGCGCGATCACCTCGGCGACGCCGTCTATGACGAGCTCGCCGCGCTGGTTGCTCGCTGCACAGTCGAACGTGACACGGTGATCGGCGCCGTTCTTCTGCGCGACTTTCACAGTCACGGTTACCGTATCGCCGAGACCAATTGGCTTCAGGAAGCGGAGCGTCTGGCTGAGAAAGACCGTTCCGGGCCCGGGCAGTTCGGTGCCAAGCACGGTCGAGATCAGAGCGCCGCCCCACATGCCGTGCGCCACAACTTTGCGAAACGAATCGCTGTTGGCGAGTTGGCGATCGAAACGAACCGGGTTTATTTCGCCGGACATGTCGGCGAACAGCTGAACGTCTTGGTAGCTGAGCGTACGGGCGATGCTCGCCGAGTCTCCCGGCTTCAGCTCGTCGAACGTCCGGTTTTCAATGCGCTCCATCGCGGTCCTCCGACTGGCTGACGGTCATCCTGTCGAGCATGCCGAGCATGACCTCCTGCGCGGCGGAGGCGATCCCTTGCGCGCCGGAACCGCAGACGCGGTTGACGGTCATGGCGGGAACATCGACCGGTATCCCGCTATTAACGGCGGACTGGCGCGCCGGGTTCATTTTATTGCCGGCCTGGATCACATTGCCCATCACCACCGTGCCGACCTTGGCCGGATCAAGTTTCGAACGCGCCAGTACCGCCTTGATGGCAACCGTGCCCAGGTCCGGCGCCGATACCAATTTCAGGCTCCCATTGTAGGTTCCGATCGGAGTCCGCACGGCTTCACAAAGGACGATTTCACGCGTGGCCATTTCGTTCACTCCTGTTCGAGATTTCACAATCGGTCTCCTGCACATCTATGCAGAGATCGGCAGCGATCCATCGTCGAGAACGATCCCGATCATCAGGGCAATCACGCCATAGCCTGCCCTTGCTGCCGAGTCCGGCGGATTCCGCCCTTGTGCCGGCAAAGGTGCCTTGGGATGATAAACAAGCGAATCCGACGGAACAGATGTGCGAGTGGATGCGCTTTTAAGATCGCATCGCAGAATTCTTGCCAGGGGGAGCGATGGCCGGCGAACCGGAAATTCAAGTTTCGCGTCTGCTGAACGAACGCGGGCTGAGCTCATTCCAGATCAGAGTGCTCATCTGGTCTATTCTGATCGCGCTCATCGACGGCTATGACATCGGAGCGGTCGGGTTCGCCGCGCCGCATCTGGTCGCTTCCTGGGGCATCGAAAGGAGCGCGCTCGGACCGGTGCTCAGCGCCAGCAATATCGGCGTTTTGTTCGGCTCGGTGATGTTCGGCTGGGTCGGCGATCGCTACGGCCGCAAGGCCGCCCTGATCAGCGCCAACCTCTTGTTCGGCGTCTTGACCTTCGCGGCCGCCTATTCGACCGACCTGACGCAGCTGTTCTGGCTGCGGCTTTTTGCCGGATTTGGCATCGGCGGCGTCATTCCCAACGTGGTGGCGATCAATGCCGAATCGGCGCCGCGAAACCTGCGGGCGACGCTGGCGATCATCGCCGCGGGCTGCGTTCCCATGGGCGGCGCCTTTGCCGGCTTCGTCAGCGCGGCGCTGATTCCGCACTATGGCTGGCCGATCCTGTTCCAACTTGGCGGCATCGTTCCGATCGCCATTGCGCTTGTCGCCATCATCGGCCTTCCGGAATCGATCAAATATATGGCGTTGCACGAAAGCCAACGCCGACGAATGCAACAATTGATCGCGACGATCCGTCCCGATCTGCGGGTGCCCGCGAACGCGCGCTTCGTCATCGAGGACGAAAAGCAATCTCCGGCCTCAAATCCCCTTTATCTGTTCCGCAACGGTCTTTGGCTGATCACGCCACTCGCCTGGCTTCTCTTCGCCCTCAACCTGATGGGCTACTTCTTCCTCGCCAGTTGGACGCCGACGCTGTTGACCGCCGCCAAGCTGCCGGCGGCGACGGCGGCGCTCGCCGGGGCGGCGCTGCAGGTCGGCGGAACGGTCGGCGCGCTGACGCTCTGCTGGTGGCTGCAGCGGCATCGCTTCTTCGCCATTTCGATCATGTTCGTGCTCGCGGTCCCGGTGGTCGGCTCGATCGGCTATGCCGGTCTGACGTCGGAGGCCGCCTTGCTGACGGCGACCTTCTTCGCCGGATTCCTGGTGCTCGGCATCCAGATCGGCATCAACGTGGTCGGCGCGCTGATCTACCCGACCTCATTGCGCGCCAACGGATCGGGATGGCAACTCGGCATCGGGCGGTTCGGATCGATCGCCGGCCCGCTCGCAGGCGCGCTGTTCGTCGGCCTCTCGGTCGAGAAGCTGTACATGTGGTCGGCGCTGCCTTTCGCCGTCGGCGCCATCGTTTGTTTCGCCATCCATCGGCTCAACACCGCACGGCTTAACGCGCATCCGGAGTTGCGGGCGGCGCAGTAGCGCGACATACACTCACGCCTCCGTCGTCCGCGCGGCGGCGGCGGAAAAGCCGTTAACGGTGCAGGGCCGAATGGTGCAGGCCTGGTGCCCGTGGAGGGAATCGAACCCACACTCCTTGCGGAACACGATTTTGAGTCGTGCGCGTCTACCAGTTCCGCCACACGGGCATAGAGCGCCATCTATATCTTCGGCAGGCGCTCTCGGCAAAAGAAAATCGGAATCTGGGCGCTATTCGCAAGCGAGACGGCGGGCTTGCTTCCACCGTCTGGATCGGCAAATTGCTGCGGGCCCGCAAGGATGCGGCAGCGAGGACGGGATGAAGAGATGGCGATGAAGGCAACTTGGTTCGATCGGCTTTGCCGCGACCCGGCCGCCGTCGCGGCGCTGGCGATCTTCGTGCTCAGCTCGGCGACGCTGCTCGGCGCCTGGTATTTCGAACATGTGCTGAAACTGCCGCCCTGTCCGCTCTGTCTCGAAGAGCGCCTGCCCTACCACGTCGCGGTCCCGCTCTCGCTGTTGCTGGCGATCGCGGCGGTGGTGCGTGCGCCGCAAAAACTGATTGCCGTCGGCTTTCTCGTGATCATCGTCGCCGTTCTCTGCGGCGCCGGGCTCAGCGCCTATCACGCCGGCGTCGAGTGGCACTGGTGGCCGGGTCCGACCGATTGCTCGGGGCCGGTGACCGATTTCACCGCGAAGGGACCGCTGCTCGAGCAGTTGCAGTCGGTCCATGTGGTGCGCTGCGACGAGGCGGCATGGCGCTTTCTCGGCCTCTCGCTTGCCGGCTACAACGTGCTCATTTCGCTGGCGCTGGCGGCGATCGCGGCCTTCGGTTTGGTCGCGCGCAAGCAACCGGCCTAGCTGTCATTCGGTTGCTGGTTGTGCCGCCCATGCCCGCATTGCTAAGCTATCCTCGGCACCTCGCCATTCACGTCCTCGGCATAGGAGAATTGCCGCCATGAAAACCGCTTTCTTGATCGCGTCGGGAATATTTCTCGCAGCCATCGCCAACTCCGCCGTATCCGTTCCGGCGCAGGCCAAGAGCATGAAAGATTGTGCCGCCGAATGGAAGCAGATGAAAGCGGCGAACCAGACCGCCGGCATGAAATATCGCGATTTCAGCAAGCAATGCATGTCGGGCGAGGCAGCACCGGCGGCCGCAACGCCGCCGGCAGCAACGCCGCCGGCAGCCGAAACGAAGCCGGCCGCGACACCCACCACCACGCCCGCCGCGAAGCCGCAATCAGCCGGACGTCAGGCCATGATCGCGCGCGAGCGCGCCTGCGGCGCCGACTGGAAGGCCGACAAGGCGGCCGGAAAGATCCCGGCGGGAATGAAGTGGCCGCAATATTGGAGCGCGTGCGACAAGCGCAAGAAGGCTGAAGGGATGTGAGCAGCGGCGGCGGGTGCCGCCCTTGACCCTGGGGGCAGCGCGACGCTACATCGAGCTTCCTGGTCGGGCGGTTAGCTCAGCGGGAGAGCACATCCTTGACATGGATGGGGTCACAGGTTCAATCCCTGTACCGCCCACCAGCCTTCGCTGCTTCGCGGCTACGGCTCGGCAATCCATTTCACATTCCCGCCAAGCAGCGAAGGCTGCCACGTCGTAGCCCGTAGGGCGAAGACGGGCTTTTTATTTTCAGAATTTCACCCGGTCGGCGCCCTTGAGGCCGAGCATCGCGCGCGCCTCGTTCGGCGTCGCGATCTCGTAGCCGAGCTCTTCGATGATGCGGCGGATTTTCGCGACCTGCTCGGCATTGCTGGCGGCGAGCTTGCCCGGCCCGATATAGAGCGAGTCCTCGAGGCCGACGCGCACGTTGCCGCCCATCATGGCGGCGTTGGTGCAAAAATTCATCTGGTGACGGCCGCCGGCGAGCACCGACCACAGATATTGGTCGCCGAACAATCGGTCGGCCGTACGCTTCATAAACAGGAGATTGTCGAGATCCGGGCCGATGCCGCCGAGAATTCCGAAGACAAATTGCAAAAAGACCGGCGGCTTGAACAGGCCGCGGTCGATGCAATGGGCGAGGTTGTAAAGATGGCCGGTGTCATAGCACTCGTGCTCGAATTTGACGCCGTGGCCCCCGCCGAGCGTCTTGTCGATTCTTTCGATGTCGCGAAATGTGTTGGGGAAGATGTAGGCGTCGGAGTTGAGGAGGTAACTCTCCTCCCAGTCGTATTTCCAGTTCTTGTAGCGCCGCGCCATGGGGTAGAGCGCGAAGTTCATCGATCCCATGTTGAGCGAGCACATTTCCGGCGACAGCTGCTGCGCCGCCGAGATGCGCTGCTCCACCGTCATGGTCACGCCGCCGCCGGTGGTGATGTTGACGACCGCGTCGCAGGCTTGCTTGATGCGCGGCAGGAACTGCATGAAGACGTTCGGGTCCGGCGACGGCCGTCCATCCTTCGGATCGCGCGCGTGCAGATGCAAGATCGCGGCGCCGGCCTTGGCGGCATCGATCGCTTGCGTCGCGATCTG
The DNA here is from genome assembly GCA_049522435.1 of Xanthobacteraceae bacterium. GTDB lineage: Bacteria > Pseudomonadota > Alphaproteobacteria > Rhizobiales > Xanthobacteraceae > BOG-931. The sequence goes on along the minus strand of JBEKNW010000026.1, from coordinate 23,759 downwards.
ATCGGGCGTGATCGGCAGCGCCTCCGACATGGTCGGGGTGTGGATCGAGCCGGTGATCGCGCAGCTGATAATGGTCTTGTTCGCCATGGTCGTTCTCCTTTTCGCCGGTTACCGGCCGTCCGCCCCGGGCTCTTCTCGCCAGGCGCTACGATCGTCAAGGATGACACTGCGTTCAAGCGGAAAAACCTGCCAGCCGAAGCGTTCGACGATGAGCCCCCAGATGCCTTTCGGCGCCGCGAGCATGACCAGGATCGCCACGACCCCGAGCATGAGCAGATAGATCGTGCCAAGGTCGGCGAGCGTCTGCCGCAGTGCGAAGAAGACGATCGTGCCGATGATGGGTCCCTCGATGCGCCCGATGCCGCCGATCACCGTGATGAAGATCACGAACGCCGTCCAGTCGTTGACGCTGAAGGCGGCATCGGGCGAAATGCGCAGCTTCTGGAAAAAGATCAACGCACCGATCATGGCGGTGCCGAACGCGGTGACGATATAGACCAGGACCTTGGTGCGCATCACGTCGATGCCGTTGCATGTCGCCGCGAGCTCGCTATCGCGGATCGCCTTCAGCGCGAGACCATAGCGCGATCGCAACAGCAGCACGATCAGCGCCAGGACCGCCACAACGAGCGCGAGTGCGATCCAGTACACCATGAAATCGCGCATTTGCCGCGTCGAGGCGATGGCGACGACCACGGAAGCGGGCAGACTGATACCGGAGCCGCCGCCCAACACCGAGACCTGCGAGGCGAGCAGGCGGAACACTTCAGCGATGATCCATGTCCCGATCGCAAAATAGTGGCCGCGCAAGCGGAAGACCAAACCTGCGACGGGGATGGCGGTGAGGGCCGCGATGCCGCCTGCGAGCGGGATCGCCCACAGCGGCGACATGCCGGCGAGGATGGCGAGCGCGAAAAGAAGATAGCCGCCGAGACCGACATAAGCCTGCTGGCCGACCGAGACGAGACCGGCGTAGCCGGCAAGCAGGTTCCATAGGCTCGCCAACGCCACATAGGCGTAAATTTGCGACAGCAGCTGCAGGTCACCACGGCCGCCCCAGAACGGCGCCGCGGCAAGCGCAAGCAGAATGACCGCGCAGAGCGCCATGCCGACACGGCTCGACCGGCTGGCAAAGACGACGCGAACGCTCATAGGCGCACCTTGGGGAAAAGTCCTTCGGGGCGCACCGCGAGAATGACCAAGAAGCAAATGTGGCCAGCAAGGACTTGCCAGCCTGGATCGATGTGCGCGCCAATCGCCTGCGCAACGCCGAGGATAAGCCCGCCAGCCAGCGTCCCCCACAGGCTGCCGAGGCCGCCGATGATCACAGCCTCGAAGCCGAAGATCAGGCGCGCCGGCCCTTGCGACGGATCGAAATTGGCGCGGACCGCCAGGAACACGCCGGCAATCGCCACCACCGCAAGCGAAAGCGCCATGGCCAGCGCGAAGACGTGACGGTTGTCGAGGCCCATGAGCTGCGCAACCGACTGACTATCCGCGGTCGCGCGGAAGGCCCGGCCGAGCGCCGTGCGATAGAACACGAACTGCAGCGCCGCGATGACCGCGACGGCGACGACGAACTGCAAGAGCGGCAGCACGCCGACATAGACGCCTTCGAAGAGCCGGATCGTCGCCACCTCGATGTCGCCCGCCTGCAGCTTGCGGCTGTCGGCGGTGAACAGCGCCAGCAATCCATTCTGGATGATCACCGACAGACCGAACGTCACCAGGAGCGGCGGCAGCAAATCCTCTCCCAGCGTGCGGTTGAGCACCAGCCGCTGCAGCATATAACCGATCGCCGCCATCAGCGGCACGACGACGACCAGTGAGACGAGCGGCCCGATGCCGAACGTTTCGGTGATGACCAGCGCGACGTAGGCCGCGAGCACGATGAGATCGCCATGCGCGATGTTAACGAGCCGCATAACGCCGAAGATCAGCGATAGCCCGGCCGCGAACATGGCGTAAAGTCCGCCGACCAGCACACCCTGAAGAATGACGTTGATCCAATCCATCATGCCCCCACTTCTCCCTCCCCGTGTGGGCGAGGGGGAAAAGATCACACCCCGAAATAGGCCGCCGCGATTGCCTCCCGGGTCAGATCCTTCGCGGCGCCCGCGAGCGCCACACGGCCCTCCTGCAGGCAATAGACACGCTGCGTCGTCTTGAGCGCCTGCACGACGTCCTGCTCGACCAGCAACAGTGAAATGCCCTGGCCGAGAATCGCCGGCAGGCGCGCGTAGATGTCGCGCACCACGATCGGCGCCAGGCCCAGGCTGATCTCGTCGCACAACAGCAATTTCGGATTCGACATCAGCCCGCGGCTGATCGCGACCATCTGCTGCTGACCGCCCGACAGCGCCGTGCTCGCCAAGTGCCGGCGTTCGCCGAGAACGGGGAAAAGCTCATAAACGCGCTGCAGATTCCACGGCCCGGGACGTTTGAGCTGGCCGCCGATCAAAAGATTTTCTTCGACGCTGAGCGAGGCAAAGAGCCCTCGCCCCTCCGGCACGAGTGCGATGCCTTGCGCGGCGACGGCGTGGGCGGGCATGCCGCCGATCCGCGCGCCGTTGAACGTGATCGCGTCCGGCCGCGCCCGCAATAGCCCGGCAATGCTCTTGAGCAGTGTGCTCTTGCCGGCTCCGTTGGCGCCGATCACGGCTACGGCTTCTCCCGCCGCGACCTCCATCGACAGACCGAACAGGGCCTGGAAATCGCCGTAGAAAGCATCGAGGTCCCGCACGGCGAGCAGCGGCGGTTCAGACATTGGTCTCGATTCCCATGTAGATTTCGGACACCTCCGGGCTGCGGATCACCGTCTGCGGATCGCCCGCGGCGATGAAAGCGCCGTTGTGCAGGACTAATAGGCGATCGATGCTCGCGAGCAAAGCGTGCACGACGTGCTCGATCCAGATGATCGAGACGCCGCTGCGCTTAATGTCTTTGATGAGATCGACCAGCACCTGGCACTCGCGCTCGGTCAGGCCACCGGCAACTTCATCGAGCAAAAGCACACGGGGGTCCGTCGCCAGCGCTCGCGCCAGCTCCAGCCGCTTGCGATCGACGAGCGTGAGGCTGCCGGAGGGACGGTTGGCTCTGTCGGCAAGCCCGCAGCGATCGAGGATCTCCATGCAGCGATCGTACACGTCACGCTCGCGCCGGCGGCTGCCGAAGGCGGCGGCAACGACGAGATTCTCGAACACACTCATGCCGGCGAACGGAAGCGGAATCTGGAAGGACCTGCCGATGCCCATGGTGCAGCGTTGCGCAGGAGGAGCGTGGGTGATGTCGCGGCCGGCATAGAGCACGCGGCCGGAATCCGGCGCCACGGTGCCGCTGACGATGCCGAACAATGTCGTCTTGCCGGCGCCATTCGGCCCGATGATGCCGAGCGACTCGCCGTCGGCGAGCGCCAGGTCGATGCCATCGGCGATCACGATCGCGCCGAAACGCTTCGAGACCTTGTCCAGTGCCAAAATCGATGCGCTCATCGGCGTCACTCGGCGCGATGCGGTTCGGCGTGATAACGACTGCAGACCCCTCTGCCCACAAGCGGTGTCATATCTCGCCTTTCAGCTTACGGCCACCATTATCAGCGAGGCGGCTCCATCACTTGCCAATGATGCGCGGGTCCCTCTGGTGCAGGTGCGCCAGGCTCCTTCTGCAAGCCAAGCTGCGAAAGCCGTTAAATCGTGCCTGCACGACGACACGGCTTCACACTAAATTCAAAATTTTGCCGTCTCGACCTGATCTGTGTCGGCGTCCCGTTGACGGCGCTCGCTGCGCCTCTGGCACGGTAAGCTGCGTCGTTTGGCAGGGCACCGCTTGCGCCGGGATTGAGCGTTGCGTGCTGGAGAAATTCGCCGCCATGGAATGGATGAAAGCGCAGGCGACGAATGCTTATATGAATTGCCGCAGCAAATGACCAGTTTGCGCGCGCAGTGAACGTAGCCGCCGAGGTCAGGCACCCCCACGGATTAAAGGTCGAGCTTCGGAGAACCGAGATGCGAGCAGAAAACATGACGGCTGCCGCAGCGCTCCTGTTGTTCATCGCCGCCGGTCACGCAATGGGCGCGGAGCCGACGGCAGCCGGGCTTTGGCAAGCGATCGATCAGGACACCGGGCAGCCGACCGGTTGGTTTCTCATCCGCGATCATGACGGCATCTATGATCGAACTATCGTGAAGATGTTTCTGAAGCCGGGCCAAAACCCCAACGTTGTGTGCGATCAGTGCACGGATGATCGCCATGACAAGCCGTGGCTAGGCCTTGAGATCATCCGCGGCATGAAGCGGGAGGGCTTGAATTACGGGGATGGCACCATCCTCGATCCGCGCTACGGCCACCTTTATAGCGCCGTGATGACGCTTGCGCCGGACGGTCAGACACTCGTCGTGCGCCGCTATCTCGGCATTTCACTGCTGGGGCAAAATCAATATTGGACGCGTTTGCCGGATGCCGGCTACAACGAGCTCGATCCCTCGCTCAATCCCCACCACTCTACAGGCGCAGCGGCGCACAAATCGGAGGCCGCGCCGACGCCGGAGAATTCCGCGCGGCGCTAGTTGTCGCGGTGCTGCGGCTTCTCGTCCTCGCGCGGCTTGCCCATGAGCACCGGCTGGAACAGCGCCGCCGCCGTCATCGTGGTCAGCAGCGAGATGGCAAGCAGCTTGCCCATGCTGGACGTTCCGGGATCGCTGGAAAAATACAGGCTGCCGAAGGCGGTCGCCGTTGTACAGGCGCTGAACGTCACGGCTCGGGTGAGCACCGACTGCAACAATCTGGTCTGTCCCTCGCGCCAGGCCATGATGTAATAAATCTTGAACGCGACGCCGACACCGAGCAGCAGCGGCAGCGCGATGATGTTGGCGAAATTGAGTGGAAGATCGATCGCCACGCAGATTTCCAGCGTGACCACGCCGGCGACCAGCAGCGGAATGAGCGTCAACAGAACATCGCCCAGCCGCCGCAATGTGATCCACAACAGGACGGCGATCGAAAGCAGCGCGAAGGCGCCGGCCTCGAGAAAGGCGGTGATGATCGTGCGGCGCGCCTCGAGAATCGAAATCGGGCCCTCGGTCGCGTTGGGCTCGGCGGTCTGCACGTCATGCGCGAACGTCCGCAACATCGCATTGTCGTTCGAATTGCTGCTCGGCGCGATGTCCAAGCGGGCATGCCCGTCCGGTGTCACCCATTGGTTCACAAGGGCGGCTGGAAGGTTGTCCCGGGTGACCTCGTGCGCCTTGAACAGGTTGCGCAGATCGCCGAGCGCCGTTCGCAACGGCTGGACGAACGCCGCCTCGGCCCGTTGGCGTGTTGCCTGATCGGCCTTGGCAAGTGCGGTCATGTCCGCGGCAAGGCGCTTTGCCGCGTCGGCGCCGGGACCAGGAGCGCTGCCGGCAAGACGGTTGAGCGCATCGACGGTAGAATTGATCACGGCGACGTTTTCCGCGTCCGTCGGCGGCGGGCTGACGGTGCGCGGGGAGAGCGCGGGATTGAGCGCCTTTGCTGCACTTTGGATCAGCGGCAGCTTTTGCTCCTGCTGGTCCGGAATGAACGTCGAAAGCGTCACCACGCGTGCAACTTGCGGCAGGGCCCTGAGCTTGGCGGCAGCCTGGTCGGCTGCTGTCAGTGTGGGCTCCATTGCCTGGATATCGTTGGCGCCGCTTTCCTGATCCTTCTCGAGCTGAAGGAAGGTTGCAACCGATTCGACCTTGGGATTGCGCAGGTTCATCGGATTGAAATCGAACCGCAGCCAAAAAAGCAGCGGCGATGCTCCGAGAATGACAAGTGCGGTCCCGATGAGGATCGGTACGCGATAGCGCTCGAGGAAATTGTCGACCGGAGCAAGGAATGCGTAGCCGAGCGGATACGGCTCGCTCGGCGGCTTGAGCCGGCTCAGCAGGGCCGGCAACAAGGTAATGCTGGTAGCAAATGCGATCAGCATGCCGAAGCCGGCGATCAATCCCAGCTCGGACAGCCCCTTGTAGGCCGTCGGTAGGAACGAGAGAAAGCCCGCCGCGGTGGCGAGCGCAGCGAGCGTCAGCGGCGCGCCCGCGCGCCGGCCGGCATGCAGCAGGGCCGCGTATAGATCGTCCACTTCGTGCCGCTCGGCCCGATAGCGGACGCTGAACTGGATTCCGAAGTCGACTCCGAGGCCGACGAACAGCACGGCGAAATACACCGATATCAGGTTGAACCTGCCGACCATCAGCAAGCCCAGCGCTGCCGTGACCGAGAGTCCGACGATAAGACTGACGAACACCGCGAAAATGATTCGCCACCAGCGCAGCGCCATCCACAGGATGAAGAGCACGACGGCAATGGTCACGATGGCGTTGAGCGCCGCGTTGTCTTTGATCGTGGCGAACTCGTCGTCGTTCATCGGCACGGGGCCGGTCAGGCGCACGCGCGCTTGATAAGCGGATGCAAGGTTGAGGTCCGCGGCGGCCGCCCGGATGGCGGCGCTCGCCTTCAGTCCCGGCTCAAGCTCCGAATAATCGAGCACCGCCTGGATTTTCAGGAACCGCAGTAGATCGGCGGGTTTCGGCTCCTGGCCCCGGACCAGCGCACGCCAGGAAAAGCTCGCCGCCGTGTTCGCATTCACCTGGTCGAGCGTATTGGCGGCGAGCGTCATCGGCCAAGTCATGTCGTCGAGCTTGATCTGGCCGCCCTGCACGCCGAGGAGCCCGTACTGCAGCGCGCGGATCACACCGCGCAGGCTCGGGTCGGCCGCCAAGACCTGCACGAGTCGCTGCGCCTGCGACAGCATGCTCATCTGCGGCGCGAGCTGCTCGGTCGGCTCGAACAAGAGACCGTTCTGCGCAAAGAACGAGCTGCCCAGCGGCTCCTCGATGGAGCGGAAGAAATTCTTCTGCTGCGATAGCCGCGTTACCAGCGCGCCGGTGGCCTCCTCCACAAGCTCTGGCGTCGGCGCGTCGACCACCGCAATGATCATGTCGAATTGCGGGAACGCCTTTTCGAATGCCAGTTCCCGTTGCCGCTCCGGACTATTGCTGGAAATGAGCTGATTGATGTCCGTCGTCATGGAAAAATGAGTGCCGGCATACCAAGCCGACACCACGGCAAGGACGATCGCTCCGGCGATGACCCACCGAGGGTAATGCGTGCACAAGGCAATCGCGCGGACAACGAAATCGGTGATCGTCTTCATGGGATGTAAGTGGGGCAACCCGATGTTTGAGGCGTTAGATGTAAGTAGGGCAAACCGACGTTTGAGGCGTTAAGAGAACGGCAAAATGGAGGCAAGCGCGTTTGACCTGCCTACGGCAGGGGACGGGGCTTTGCCGCGCGCGTCCGTGAAGGCTTGCTCTCCCGGGCGGGAGCCCGAGCGCAGGCCGTTCATGGAATCTCCCGGCCACCGGCGGCACTAATGCGGTGGATTTGCAGTTCCTGCAATTGGGCCGCAAACTTGCGTAGGAACTTCAAATCCAAAAACCATACTAGAATCATTGAGGTGCTAGTGTCCCTTAGATTCCGAAGTTCGCATGAGAGTGCGAACTTCGGAATCGGGACACTAGATGCCCTGAAATGCTGCAAAAGTGAATTCATGGATATTTTCCTAATATATCGGAAGATGCCCCAGGGCCGCGCGGCGGTGCCGGGGCCGTGGGTTTAGCCGGCCTAGTGCGCTGGACAACGAGCGCATTTCCGCTCAATGGTGCCGCCGCGAGGAGCCACGATTGATCGGCTGCCCGGCAGCCCCTCAGACCGGGCTTGATTGTCACAGCATCGTGGCCAACTTGATTGTCACGGCGTTATGGCCAAAGTATTGGACATAAAGTATTGGACATGGAGCATTGCGGGCGGCCTGCGATGCTCTTGCGGCGCAACGCCGCAGTCCGGCACCCGGCCGGGAGGTCATTGATGAAGGTGATACTCGCTCAGCCTCGTGGTTTTTGCGCCGGTGTGGTCCGGGCCATCGAGATCGTCGAGCGCGCCCTGCAAAAATACGGCCCGCCGGTCTATGTGCGCCATGAGATCGTGCACAACAAGCACGTGGTGGAAAGCTTGAAGGCCAAGGGCGCCCATTTTGTCGAGGATCTCTCCGAGGTTCCCCCTAACGCGGTCACCATCTTCAGCGCGCACGGCGTGGCCAAAAGCGTCGAGGAGGAGGCGGCGGCGCGCGAGCTTCCGGTGCTGAACGCGACCTGCCCGCTGGTCACCAAGGTGCACAATCAGGGCAAGCGCTATGTGGCGCAGGGGCGCCGGCTCATTCTCATCGGCCATGCCGGCCATCCGGAGGTCGAGGGCACGATGGGCCAAATCGCCGAGCCGGTGACCCTGGTGCAGACCGAGAACGACGTCGACTCCCTCGATATTCCGCCCGACACGCCCGTCGCCTATGTCACGCAAACAACGCTCAGCGTCGACGACACGCGCGGGATAATTGCCGCGCTGCATCGGCGATTTACCGATATCGTAGGGCCGGAGACGCGCGACATTTGTTATGCCACGCAGAACCGGCAGACGGCGGTGCGCGAACTTTCAACGCTCGTGGACGTTATCCTGGTGGTTGGCGCCAAGAACAGTTCCAATTCCAACCGCCTGCGCGAGATCGGCAACGAGGCCGGTACGCCATGCTATCTGATCGCCGACGGCAGCGAGCTTGAGCCGGATTGGTTCGATGGCGCGCAGACCGTCGGCATCACGGCAGGCGCTTCGGCGCCCGAAGTGTTGGTCGAGGATGTCATCGATGCCCTGCGCCGGCTGGGTCCAGTCGAGGTGAGCGAGCTGACCGGTCGGCAGGAAACCATCGAGTTTCGTTTGCCGCCCGAATTGACGGACGGCATAAACGCGGGTCGGGCCGCGGCGAAGGTTTAGTTTGGACGCCGGTCTGCGGCAAAAAGATAAACGAAGAAGGAAACGATTGTGGCTGTATCACTGCGACAGACGGTAGCCGTCGGCTCCTACGTACTGCGGCAGCGGCTTGCCGGGCGCCAGCGCTATCCGCTCGTGCTCATGCTGGAGCCGCTGTTCCGCTGCAATCTCACGTGCTTCGGTTGCGGCAAGATCGATTATCCCGACGCGATCTTGAACAAGCGGCTCTCCGTGCAGGAATGCCTCGACGCGGTCGACGAGTGCGGCGCGCCGATGGTCGCCATTCCCGGCGGCGAACCGCTGATCCACAAGGAGATCGGCGAAATCGTCAAGGGCATCGTGGCGCGCAAGAAATTCGTCTCGCTGTGCACCAATGCGCTGCTCCTGGAGAAGAAGCTGCATTTGTTCGAGCCGTCGCCCTATCTGTTCTTCTCCGTGCATCTCGACGGCCTCAAGGAGCACCACGACAAGTCGGTGTGCATGGAGGGCGGCTTCGAGAAGGCAATCGCCGCGATCAAGGCCGCCAAGGCCAAAGGTTTTACCGTCAACGTCAACTGCACGATCTTCGACGGCCATCCCGCCGAGGACATCGCGGCGTTCCTCGACCTCACCGAGGAACTCGGCGTCGGCGTCTCGATCTCGCCCGGCTACGCCTATGAGCGGGCGCCCGATCAGCAGCACTTCCTCAATCGGCGCAAAACCAAGGAGCTGTTCCGCAGGGTCTTTGCGCTGGGCAAGGGCAAGAACTGGAACCTGACGCATTCCAGCATGTTCCTCGACTTCCTCGCCGGCAACCAGGAATTCCACTGCACGCCGTGGGGCATGCCCACGCGCAACATTTTCGGCTGGCAGAAGCCCTGCTACCTGCTCGGCGAAGGCTACGCCAAGACCTTCAAGGAGCTGATGGAAGGCACCGACTGGGATTCCTACGGCACCGGCCGCTACGAGAAATGCGCGAACTGCATGGCGCATTGCGGCTACGAGGCGACCGCGGCGAACGCCATGATGAAGCATCCGTTTGAGGCGCTGGCGATCGGCTTGCGCGGCGTGAAGACCGAAGGCGAAATGGCGCCGGAAATCTCGATGGAGAATCAGCGGCCGGCGCAATACGTCTTTGACGGCCAGGTGCAGCAGCGGCTGTCGGAAATCCACGCCAACGAGCCGCGGGAGAAAGCCGCGAAAGCAGTGAAAACCGCTGCAACGGCCGCGTAACCAGATGGTCATTCCGGGGCGCCGCGCAGCGGCGAGCCCGGAATCCATAATCACAGGTCTAACAATAGAAATTCGATCTGTACCAAACTGCTTGTTTGGTGGTTATGGATTCCGGGCTCGCGGGCTTACGCCCGCGCCCCGGAATGACGGTCGAACTACATCCCGTACGTCACCGCGCGGGTATTGCCGCTCTCGAGGTTGCGGTAGCGCGCCATCGCCCACAGCGGGAAGAATTTCGCATAGCCGTGGTAACGCAGATAGAACACGCGCGGGAAACCCGTGGCGGTATAGCGCGGCTCGTTCCAGAAACCGTCGGCACCTTGCGTTGAAGCGAGGTAGGCTAGTCCGCGCGTCACCGCGGGATGATCGACCTCGCCGGCGGCCATGAGGCCGAGGAGCGCCCACGCCGTCTGTGACGCCGTACTCGGCGCGCGCTCGTAGCCGCGATAGTCGAGCTTGTAGCTTGAGCCGTCCTCGCCCCAGCCGCCGTCGTCGTTCTGGATGGCGACGAGCCACTCCACCGCCTTGCGCATTTCCGGCGCGCCGTGGTCGATGCCGACGGCATTGAGCGCGCACAATACCGACCAGGTGCCGTAGATGTAATTCATGCCCCAGCGGCCGTACCAGCTTCCGTCCGCGAGCTGCGTTCTACGCAAATAGTCGACGCCTCGCGCCACCGCCGCACTGCTCGTGATCGTCTCGCCGAACTGAGCGAGCATCGACAGGCAGCGCGCGGTGACATCCTCGGTGGGCGGATCGAGCAGCGCGCCGTGGTCGGCGAAGGGGATGTTGTTGAGATAATGGTATTCGTTGTCGGCATCGAAGGCGCCCCAGGCGCCGTTCTCGCTCTGCATGCCAAGAATCCATTCGCGCGCGCGCGCGAGGCTCGCGGCAAAGTCCTTGTGCCCGGACAGGCTTTGCACACGATCCATCGCCATGGCGACGACGGCGGTGTCGTCGACGTCGGGATAGTGCGGGTTGGCGTATTGGAAGGCCCAGCCGCCCGGCCGCAGCTCGCCCCGCCGCGCGATCCAGTCGCCGCGGACGTCGAGGATTTGTTTCGGGACGAGCCAATCGAGGCCGCGCTTGACTTCCGCGACCGCGCGCGCGCCGCCGACTTCCAAGAGGGCGTGGCAGGTGAGCGAGGTGTCCCAAATCGGCGAGACGCAGGGCTGGCAATAGGCCTCGTGCTCGTGCACCACCAACAGCTTCTCGATCGACTGGCGGGCAATGGCGCGCTGCGGATCGCTCTCGGGATAACCCAGCACGTCGAACATCATCACGCTGTTTGCAATGGCCGGGAAAATCGCGCCGAGACCATCCTCGTCGTTGAGGCGCTCGCCCACCCAGGCGACGGCGCGATCGATCGCGCGCTGCCGGGTGCGCTTGGGAAAGTACGGCTCGGTCGCGCGCAAGACGTTGTCGACGCCGCGGAAGAACCAGAACCAGGACGCCTTCTGCTGTGGCGCCTTCGGCGCTGGCCCGATGCTCTGCGGCGGATCGAGAAAAAGCTCGTCGATGCGCACGCCCTTGGCGTCGCGCGCCTGCGGCTTTCTCGCCATCAGCACCAGCAAGGGAACAATGACGGTCCGGCTCCAGTACGAAATCTTGTCGAGATGGAACGGAAACCATTTCGGCAGCAGCATGATCTCGACCGGCATCACCGGCACCGCGCGCCATGGGATGAAACCGAACAAGGCCAGCATGATCCGGGTGAACACGTTGGCGCGTGCGGCGCCGCCTCGGGCGCGAACGGCCTCGCGCGCGCGGCGCATATGATCCGCATCGACGGAATCGCCGATCATCTTGAGCGCGAAATAGGCCTTTACGGTCGCGCTGACGTCGAGCTCGCCGTCGCGGAACAGCGGCCAGCCGCCGTGGCCGCCCTGGATGCGGCGCAGGTAGGCAGCGATCCTGGCCTCGAGCGCGGCGTCGACCGGCTCGCCGAGATAATGCCGCAGCAGCACATATTCGGCTGGAATGGTGGCGTCGGCCTCGAGCTCAAACACCCAATGGCCGTCGGGGCGCTGGCAGGCGAGCAACGCCTGCGTCGCCGTTTGGATGCGCTGTTCCAGAGTGTCGTCGATGCGGCCCAGGTGAGTTCCGATCTTGGTCTCGCGCGCCGCCTCAACCGGCTCGCCGAGCTGCTGCCGCAGCGTAGCCGTCCGGGTGCGCTGTTGTTCGAGAGCATCGTCGATCATGGCAGTTTCGCGATGATGTCCGCAGCACAATTGCCGGATCGGATCGCGCCTTCAATGGTAGCGGGCAGGCCCGTATCTGTCCAATCGCCGGCGAGGACAAGATTGCGCCACGCGGTTCGCGCGCCCGGACGTTTGGCGTCCTGCGCGGGCGTGGCGGCGAAGGTGGCGCGTCGTTCGCGCACGATCTGCCAGGGCGGCAGCGTGGCCGGCAGTCCGGTCACGCGCGCGACCTCGCCCCAGATCGTCTTGGCGAGCTCTTCCCGCGGCCGGTCGATGAGCCGATCGCCGGCGCTGATGGTGACAGAAAGCCGGCCGGGAAAGGCAAAAATCCACTGCACCGTCCCGTTGAGGACACCGAGGATCGGCGGCTGGTCCGCCGGCGGATCGATTCGGAAATGCGCGTTGACGATGGCGCGGAACTCGGTCGGCACGTCGAGTCCGCCCACCAGCGGCGCGGCCGCGTAGGGCGGCACTGCGAGAATGATCGCATCGTCGGAGTTGAGGGCAATAGTCTCACTGCCGAAGTCCAGCGCCTCGACCCGCTCGGCGACAAAGCGCATCGCGCGCAGTTGATGCTCCATGCGCACCGTGGCGCCAAGCCCCTGCAGACGGACGAGCGCGGGCTCGATCAGCGTCGGGCCAAGCCCCTCGCGCGCAATCAGCGGCCGGCAGGCGCGCCCTCCGGCGGCCAGCGTCTCGCGGATGATTGCGGCTGCAAGCCGCGCCGATCCTTGCGGCGGATCGATATTCAACGCGCCAACGAGCAGCGGCTCGACCAGCCGATGATAGAGCAGCCCGTCACAGGCAATGACCTCGCCGACCGTCTTGCCCGGGCGCGCCCAGAGCAGCCGCGCCAGCGGCACATAATCGAGGGCGCGCGTTCCCGGCACGCGCCGGCCGGGATCGAAAATCCAGAATGGCAGCGGACCGTCGTTGAAGCGCAGCGTCCAGCGTTCGCGGCTGGCGAGGTCGACGAAGGAGAATTCCGCACTCGGAGGACCGACCAGCCGATGCTCGGCGCCGATGCTGCGCAGATAATCGAGCGCGGCGCGATTGCCCGAGAGCAAAAGGTGATTGCCGTTGTCGATGGTCATGCCGACCGACGCGTCATGATAGGAGCGGCAGCGGCCGCCGGCGAACGCCGTCGCCTCGTGCAGGATCACGCGAGTGCCGCGCGCGGAAAGCTTGAGCGCGGCTGACAATCCGGCGAGGCCGGCGCCGATAATGTGCACCGTTGCGGTCATTGGAAGAATTGCATCACACCAGATTGCGCAACACGATGAAAAGGAGTTTTACGCGCGGCAGGTGAATCGCCGCCCGCGGCGGCGCAAAGCCGCGCGCGATCAGCGCCGCGAGAATGGCGCGATAAGCCGCGCCCATGATCCGCGGCGCCCGCACGACGCGGCGGGGATTGTGCGCCATGATCGCCTCGGCTTTGCGAAAGTGCTCTTGCGCAAGTTCGACGATGACGGCGCAGACCTTGCCGATCGCCGGATGCGCCAGAACCTCGCGCGGTTCGGTGGCGGCGATCCCAACCGCTTGCAGCGCGTCCCGCGGCAAGTAGAGGCGGCCGAGAGCTGCGTCCTCATCGAGGTCACGCAAAATGTTGGTCAGCTGGAGCGCGCGACCCAGGTGATAAGCAAGCGCCACGCCTGCGTCGTGCTCCATCCCGAACACGCGCACCGAGAGGCGTCCGACCGCGCAGGCCACGCGGTCGCAGTAGAGGTCGAGCGTCGCGCGGTCAGGTGCGCGGATGTCGGCGACGACGTCCATCTCCATGCCGTCGATGATGGCGATGAAGTCGTCGCGTTGCAGCTCAAATCCGCGCACCGCTAACGCCAATCCGACGAGCTGCGGCGGCGGCGCGCCGCGATAGACCGCGTCAATGTCGGACCGCCAACGGGCCAATTGCTGGCGACGCAACTCACGCGGGCCCGGGTCGTCGGCGATGTCGTCGACGGCACGACAGAACGAATAGATTTCAAACATCGCCTCGCGCTGCGCGCGCGGCAGAATGCGCATGCCCGTATAAAACGAGCTGCGGGAGGCGCGCTCGGCCGCCGGTGTGGGCTTGTTCACTCACGCTCCCCGCGGCTTCTGCGACGCGGCGGAGAAACGCCGACCGAGCCGCCGGGACGCACCGCTCAAAATGCCGGTCATCGTCAGGCCGACGACGGCCGGCACGGAAAGATGCACGTGCTCGCTTAAGGGATCGCGCGTCATGAGGATGCGCGTCAGGCGATGCGCCAGCGTATTGATGACGGAGACTTCGAGCGAGAGCCGCCAGTCGTTGATCAAGAGGGGGAAGACATCGCTGTCGCCGAGCAACCGCTCGGTGCGTTCGGCGAGGCTGCGCAGGCCGGCGAGCAGCGCCGGCGACGCCTGCGGCTCGCCCAGCGCTTCCACGCCAATGCCGCACGCGGCGAGCATGTCGAGCGGAACGTAGACCCGGTCGAGATTGCGGTAATCGTCCTTGCAGTCCTGCAAATGATTGATGATCTGCAAGGCCGCGCACAGCGCATCGTTGGCCGGCCAAGTGCCGCGGCTTTCGCCGTGCACGTCGAGCACGAAGCGGCCGACCGGCATCGCCGAAAGCGAACAATAACCGATGAGATCGTCCCAGTCGCGATATCGCAGCTTGGTCACGTCGAGCTTGAACGCTGCAAGCAGGTCCTGCGCGTGTTTTGGCGAAAGACTGTGCTCGGCGAGCGCGGCTCGTAGATGCACCGCCACCGTATCCTCGTCGTTCGCACCCGTGAGGCCCGCTTCGAGACGATCGAGCAAACCAAGCTTGTCCGGCGCCGTGAGCGTGGCATGATCGGCGATATCGTCGGCGGTGCGCACGAAATTATAGAATGCCAAGATCACCTTGCGGTGGCGCGGATGAATGAGCCAGGAGGCGACTGGGAAGTTCTCATCCCGGTGCCCCTTCCCCGACCGCCAATTTTTGGCGTCGCCTATGCTCGCATCGTTCATCGCAATTCCGAAACGTTGTCTTGAATATTGCCTTGGGCGCGGCCCTTCCACATGCCGCCACGCCCGCGCGCATGCTGATAGGCGGAATCAATCGTGAACGCCAGATAGACCGCGGCGATCGCCGGCAACGCCAGCCCCCACAGCATCGACACGCGATAGAAGCGGAGCGTGGGCTGGAAGGCGACGGCCATCAGTAGCCAGGCGACGATCCCGAGGAGGCGCGCCATGCCGCCGGTGAAGACGGCGAGCGCCACAGGGGCAAGATAAGTGATGGTCAGACCAAAGACGGTTCCCGCGAGCAGAAGCGGCGAATAGCGCAACTGCGCATACGCGGTGCGCGAGAGCATGCGGCGGATGTCCGCCATTGCCGGGTAGGCGCGGGCGCTGCATACGCGCTTGGTCAATCCGATCCAAATCGGGCCATGGCCTTTGAGTTTTTTCGCCAGCGCGCAGTCGTCGATCAAGGCGCTGCGGATGGCGGCCATGCCGCCCGCTTGGCTGAGCGCATCGCGGCGCGCCAGCATGCAGCCGCCGGCTGCCGCGGCGGTGGCGCGGCGCGGATTGTTCGCCCAGGAGAACGGATAGAGCATCTGGAAGAAGAAAATGAAGGCCGGGATGAACACGCGCTCGGCCAGGCTTTCGCAGCGCAGCTTCGCCATCAGCGAGGTCAGGACATAACCGCCCGATTGCGCCCGCGCGGCGAGCACTTTAAGCGCATCCGGGGCGTAGACGATATCGGCATCCGTGAACAACAGGTAAGCCGGCGAATGCGACGCCGCCTCGGCTGCCTCGACGCCCTGGTGCTGCGCCCACAGTTTCCCCGTCCACCCCGCCGGCAGCGCACGCCCCGGCAACACGGTGAGGCGGTGGGCGGCGCCGAGCGCTGCCGCCGCATCGCGCGCAACCTGCGCGGTGGCGTCGCGGCTCTGGTCATCGACCAGGATTACCGCGAATTCGCCCAGATAATCCTGCCGCAGCAGCGAAGCGATGGTCTCGCCCACGTATTCGGCCTCATCGCGCGCCGGGATAATTGCGGCAATCGCGGGCCAAGACCCCTCCACCGCCGGGATCTCATCATCGCGTTCGCTCGCGAGCCAGAACGCTCCGCGCCCCGCCAGGAGGTAGAGCCAGATCGCAAGCACCATTGACGCTATGAGGTCGTTGGTCACAGATAGTCCTGTGGCGGCTGATTGGGGGGCTGCCATTCACCGATGCCGAAGCGGAATCGCCCGTGCCGGGGGCAGCTCCTTCCGGTAATTATAGGATCAGATAGCACCCATTGAGGACACCGGAAGGCCGGGGCAACGAAACTATGAATGCCAAGGATAGCCCTTTCCTCTCGCGCCTCGATGCGACGGCCAAAGACATCGATGGCCTGCTCGATCGACTTGTATCGGCAGCGCCGGCGGAAGGCGAGCTGAGCCGGCCACCGCGCCTCGTCGAGGCCATGCGCTATGCCAGCCTCGGTGGCGGCAAGCGGTTCCGGCCCTTCCTGGTGGTTGAGTGCGCGGCCTTGTTCGACGTCCCACGGCAGCACGCATTGATGGCGGGCGCGGCGCTGGAATGCGTGCATTGCTACTCACTGGTGCATGACGACCTGCCCGCGATGGACAATGATGACTTGCGGCGCGGACAGCCCACCGCGCACAAGGCATTCGACGAGGCGACGGCGATCCTCGCCGGCGACGGTCTGCTTACTTTCGCCTTCGATATCCTTTCCCGCCCGCAGACCCATCCGGACCCGGCTGTCCGTATCGAACTCGTCAACGCGCTCGCCCGCGCGGCCGGATTCGGCGGCATGGCGGGCGGCCAGATGCTGGATCTCGCCGCCGAAGGCCGCTTTGCTGGCAACGGCCCGCAGCAGCTCGGCGAGGACGATGTGCGCACGTTGCAGGCGATGAAGACCGGCGCGCTGCTGCGCTTCGCCTGCGAGGCCGGCGGCATGCTCGGATCGGCGACACGTCCGCAGCGTCGAGCGCTCGAGCGCTATGGATCGGCGGTCGGCCAGGCATTCCAGATCGCCGATGATCTTCTCGACCTCGAGGGCGATCCCGCCCTGGTCGGCAAACAGACCGGCAAGGACGCAGTGGCAGGCAAGGCGACAATAGTCGGCATTCTCGGCGGAGCGGGCGCCAAGGCACGGCTGAGGCAGCTCGTGGCGGAGGCCGAACAGGCGCTCGCGCCGTTCGGGCCCGGTGCCACGATCCTTATCGAAGGCGCGAGATTCGTTGCCGACCGGCATGCTTGAAGCGCGATATGACGGTTGATAAGCGCCAAAGAGCGATTGCTCTGTTGGGCGCGCATTCCTAGGCTCAGTCGTGCTCCCTTTCAGCCCGATTGAAGTTGGCGCGGGTGGGCCCTATCTGCCCATGGTCGCGCAGTCGTGCGTGATTGACGGGAACGAAACACGGCCCGGGCCCTTTTGTCGATTTCGGGACCTTCATCCGCCATGACCATGCATACGCGATGGACCATCTGCGCGGCTGCCGCCCTGCTCTCGGCGCCGTTTTTTGTGTCTTCAGAGGCGCCGTTCGAGGCCGCGCTGGCGCAGGGCTTGGGGGCACCGGCAACGGCCAAATCTCATCCGCAGTGGGTCGCCCAGGCGCGTGTGAGGCGGGTCGCTCCGAAAAACGTCCGAAGGGCGCCAACACCACCTCCGGTTGCAACCGCGCAGCCGCAATTGCCGCCGCGCGTGCCGTTCACCGCCGCTGAGGACGCGGTCTCCATCATTCCCGGAATTCCGGATGCGCGCTTTTGGGCGGATTCCGAAACAGACTTCAACAACGCATTGCCGCCACAGCCGGGTCCTTGGCTCATTCTCTCCAGCGGCGGAGAGGATGGCGCCTTCGGCGCCGGGCTGCTCACCGGCTTGACCGCTGCCGGGAAGCGGCCCGACTACGCGGTAGTCACCGGTGTGAGCACAGGTGCGCTCATGGCGCCCTTTGCCTTTGCCGCTCAGCGTTATGACGATGCCCTGCGTAGGGTCTATACCAAAGTCAGCGCCGCGGACGTTTTCGAGGCGGGCAGGACCGGCGAGAGCTTTGCTGATTCGTGGCCGCTCGGGGACCTGATTGCCAAAGAGATCACGCCGGCGCTGATGGCGGATATCGCCGCCGAGCACCGCCGCGGCCGACGCTTTTTCGTCGTCTCCACCGACCTCGATGCCGAACGCTCCGTGGTCTGGAACATGGGGGCGATCGCCGCTCATGGCGGCGAGGATGCGCTCAAGCTGTTCCGCCGCGTGCTGCTGGCCTCGGCCAGCATTCCGGGCGCATTCCCGCCGGTGCTGATCGATGTCGAGGCGAACGGGAAACGCTTCGCGGAAATGCACGTGGACGGCGGCGTCGGTGGACAGTTCTTCGTCGCGCCGTCGGCCTTGATGGCAAGTACGAGCGACTATCGGCTGCCGGCGACGCAGCTCTACATCGTAGTCAACACTGGACTCGAACCGGACTTCAAGGTCGTCGACCGCTTCGCGCCGGCAATTCTCGCCCAATCGGTCGGCGCGGCCGTGAAGGTCGACACCCGAATGATGCTTGACCGCACCTATATCCTGGCGAAGCGCAGCGGCGTCGAGTTCAATGTCGCCACCATGCCTGCAAGCTTCAACGCGCCGAGCAAGGGCGCCTTCGATCCCGATTACATGGGGGCGTTGTTTCAAACCGGCTATGAACAGGGCCGGAGCGCAACTCCGTTCAGCACCCAACCGCCGCCTTACCCGCGCTGGCCCGTGCCGCCACCGAGCCATATTGAGAAAACCGGAGCGAATTGATGAAAAATTTCTCGCGCCCGATCTTGGTCGCGACAATTGCCGTCGTGCTGGCAGCGAGCGCCAGTATTCCGTCCAATGCCGCGTCTCGGGCGGCGCGCACTCGGGCCTATGATGGCCAGTGGAGCGTCGTGATCTACACGCTCGTCGGCGATTGCGACCGTTCCCTTCGTTATTCCGTGCGCATCATAGACGGCCAGGTGCAAGCAGACGACCAAAGCTACCAGGTCTCCGGCAGGGTGACCCCCAAGGGCGAAATCCGCGTGATGGTTGCCGAAGGTGGCCGGTCCGCAAGCGGCTTCGGCCGGCTGTCCGCCGATAGCGGCCGCGGACAATGACGCACGTCCACGGGTCAATGCTCCGGTCAATGGATGGTCATGCGGCGGCCGAACGCTTATTAATTGCGAGAACCTTATGACCCGATCTTGCGCGCCATAATGTTGGCGTTCCACGGAAATCTATGCCTGCAGCGTCCGCGTCGTGTCGTCGAACAATTCCTCGACCGCATAGCGGCGTGGAATAATCTTCATCTCCAGCGCATAGCTGCTGATGAGGTCGAGCGCCGGTTTGACTGCGTCGAAGCCGAACGGGATTAAGTCGATGGCGCCGGATTTCGGCAGGCCGGCGGCCTTCTTGCTGTCGAGCAGCATGCGGAAAACCTCGCGCACCGCGGCGGGATTCGACTTCGATAGGCTCTCCTTGAGCACGACCATGTGGTTGACCGGCACGGTGCCGTGCTCCCGGTACCAGTTTTTCGCCGCCGCTTCGGGATCGGGAATGACGCTCTTGAGCCGCGGATCGGTCGGCATGACGCCGCCGTAGATGGCGGCATCGAGCTCGCCCTCGATCAGCATCTTGGTCATGTCCTTGCCGACGGCGCGCTCGACGCCCGGCGGATCGCGGAACTCGGCCACGTGGGCGTCCTCGAACGTCACCCATTTCACCGTGCCGAGGTCGAGGCCGTAATCCTTCCAGAGGATGCCGCGGATCCAGACGCCCGTGGTCTGCGAAAACGCGCGCACGCCGACCCTGCGGCCGGGCAGGTCCTCGGGCCGCAGCGTTCCCCGTTCGGCATTGTGGAGCATCGCGCCGTGCTGAAAGCGCCCCAGCATCGTCGCCGGCATGAGCGTGAGCGGCTTGCCGTAGGCCTTGGCCTGCAGATAGGTGACGATCGCCATCTCGCTCACGTCGAACTTCTGGTCGCGCGCCATCATCAGGAACGCTCTGTTGACCGGATTGATCTCGGTGAAGCGTAGCATCACCCGATCGGATTTGATCTCGCCGTTTTTCAGCGCCTGGGTGTGCGGGTAGGTCCCGAAGCAGGCGCTCAGGGTCTCGATTTTTTCGGCGGTCGTCGCGCTCATGCTAGCTCACCTTACGAGATAGCGTTGATTCTATGATCTGCTGAGGCGCTATGCCAGATGCAAGCATTCGATGTAATACTTGTCTGGGGAGAGAAGACAATGGCTGCTGTCGTCAATGTCAACGAGACTATCGACCGGCACCCGATCACGGCATATCAGATCGGGGTCCTCGTGATGTGCATGCTGGTGGCATTGCTCGACGGCTACGACACGCAAGCGATCGGCTATACCGCGCCGGCGATCGCGCAGGCGCTCAATCTGCCGAAGGATGTTTTGGGCCCGGTATTTTCGGCAGCATTGCTCGGCGCCGCGCTTGGGGCGTTGAGCTTCGGGCCTCTGGCAGATCGATTCGGCCGCAAGCGATTCATGGTCGCCGCCACGATCATATTCGGCGTATTCAGCCTTTTGACCGCGTACGTGACGACGCTACCCCAACTTCTGATTTACCGCTTCTGCGCGGGCCTCGGGCTCGGCGGCGCGACGCCGAGCTTTCTCGCGCTCGGCGGCGAATTTGCGCCGGCGAGCAAGCGCGGCGTATTCGTCGCCATCGCCTTTGCGGCGTGGCCGTTCGGCGGCTTGATCGGCGCGCTGACCTCTTCGTATGTCATTCCACATCTCGGTTGGCAGTTCGTCTTCTACTTCGGCGGCGTCGTGCCGCTGATCTTCGCCGTAATCCTCAGCATCTGGCTGCCGGAATCGCTGCGCTTTCTGATCGCCAGGAATATTCGTTTCGACGAGGTGCGACAGACGCTCTCGCGCATCGCTCCGGGCGAGATTCCGCCCGATGCCCAACTTGTCGCCGCGCCCGAGCGCGAACGCGAAGGCATTCCGGTCAGGCACTTGTTCACCGAAGGACGGGCGGCAACAACCGTCATGCTCTGGGTCGCATTTTTTGTGGTCTTCATGGTGCTGGTGACGGTGACGGCGTGGACGCCGACCGTACTGCGTTCCGTCGGCTTTTCGATTTCGGCAGGCGCGCTCATTATTGCGCTCAACAACGCCGGCAGCGTGTGCGCCAGCGTGCTATCCGGTTTTCTCGTGGATCGCTTCGGACCTTACAAGACGCTGGTGCCGGGGTTCATCGTCGGCGGCGTATGCATCGCCGCGTTCGGGCAGGCTACTGCATCGGTGGCGACGCTGGCGGTAGCGTCGACGCTCGCCGGCTTTTTCGTCGGCGGCACCGGGACGGGCCTGATTGCGCTTGCCGCCGCGATCTATCCGACGACGGTGCGCTCGACGGGAATCGGTTGGGGTATGGGCATGGGGCGGCTCGGTCAGGTCTTCGGCCCGCTTGGTGCCGGCATTCTTGTCGGCTGGGGCGTCGGCGCGGGAGGCATCTTTTACGCCGCCGCCGTGCCGTGCTTTATCGGCGCGCTGTTCGTGCTGCTGCTAAAGTATGCGCGCGGCACCAAAGCCGCGGGCTGACCGAGCCGCGCTACCGCCATGACGGCCGGGCGTGCAGGTTTTCCGCATCCCGAAATTACAAATGTATCACTCATGAAACAGACTATATCGATTCCAAAGCCTTCGGCGCTGTCGTGCTACGTGGCCTGTTAAAAGCTATGGGGAACAGGACGCCCTTTTTTTAGGGTGGCGAGGTTCAGCGATGGGTTTCGCAAGGGGCTCAACCCATCCTACGGGCTTTTTTCATCGTGTTTCGTGCATATATATATATGTGCGTGAACGCTATAGGGCCGTGTTTCTGCGCCCGAAAAAGAAGCGAACGATGGCCGCAAATCCGAAGAACATGCGAGTGCAATCGCGGTTGGAGAAGATTGCGCGGGAGAGTGACAATCTCCCGGTGGACTACGAAGTCCAAGCAAAGATTATTCGTGAAAAGACGGCACGTTTGAAAGCGCTGCGATTAGCTAAGGAAGCCGAGGCGCAGACCGAAGAGCCGCCGCTGAAGCAACCAGCGCTGCGCCCTGCGCGCCGCGAAAAATAGCAGCTCTTTTCATCGTGTTTCGTGCATATATACATAACTAATTAGGTTCCGCGCCCGTGGCAGCTTCAATCAACGCCGAAATGAAAGTTTGTGTCGGAACAGACGCGCCGAAAAGGACATGATGGTGAAAAACAATTCGAAGGAAGCCCAGAAGAAGTGGGCAGAAGCATGTTTCAAAAAGGAAGAGCGCGATCGGGATGGTCGAGCGGCGATGACCGAATACAAAGCCGAAGCTCGCGCCACTCGGGAAAGGACCGCACGTTTGAAAGCGCTCCGATTAGCTAAGGAAGCCCAGACCGTAATTGCTCTTTGAACTTCGCAGCTCTGCACCCGAGCTACGCTACGATCTCAGCCCCGCCGCAGATTATGCGCGGGGCTTTCTCTTTTTTCCCGCCCCTACCACCATCGGCGTCTTCCCCAGCCTCCACCTCAACCGTTCAATAGAGTCCGCGACTCCGCTGCTTTGGCTCCCCTTCTCCGAAACAAATACGCGATCGCGGTTCGACGAGCATCCCCTTGGTCGAAGCATATCCCTTCGTTCACCAGGGCTCCGTCGTTTCCGACTAGAAACTTATATGTCTCGCCGGTTCGACGGCATCTAACGAAAATATGCGGAGGCTCGTATTGCATAACTTCAAACATGTCCTCACCGCCATGTGGTTTACGACTGCGGGGGATTCCGATCCATTATTGCTTAATATTGCGTTACCGAGCGCGCGCCGAAGTAGCCTCGCCACTCAAGAGCCGCAACCAATCCGCTCCCGCGGCTCAACAGAGCCCCGCCGCCGCCTCTTCCCTTCCAAAATCCGTGACGTGCCGGGCCGCAATAAAGCCCATAAATTGCCACCGGGCTTTTATCTTTTCTTCACACCAGAAAAGTACGCAAGCCGCATGCGGCCGCAGCAAGAGTGCGCCTTAATGATCCGTTGCCCGAAGACAGGGCAGCCAATCTCCACAGGCAGATACGTTGAATTCGCGGCCTTCCGCTCCTCCCCTGTATTCTTCAGCCGGACCTACTGTCCGCTCTGCCACGAGATGCACGAGTGGTTCGCCAAAGACGCATGGGTCTGCGATTCCGAGTGTTCCGAACGCGAAGGTGTGTGTGAGCAACAAGTTGCATAGCGCTCAACTGCCGCTCTGCAGTGACCAATTGGTAGTGGTCTACCTAGATTGTGACGGTAAGTCAGACTGAGGTTTTGTAGCCTTTAGCAGTAAGCATTGGCTCACCGGAAGCGGAGACCGTGATGAAATCCGGCCAATTTTAATTCCGGAATGCCCTTCTTAACGGTCTTCGCGCTGCCAACCTTCATATTCAATTGAATGAGCGGAATACTAGTCGCCCGAGTCACTCAAAATGAGGGGTAGAGCCTCTTGAGCTTGACGCGGGCATGATCTGTCGTGAATTGCCAATCGGCCTTGGCGTGATGCTTGTTTCGATGGTCCTGCCAAGC
>JBEKNW010000025.1:0-32918 GCA_049522435.1 Xanthobacteraceae bacterium | reverse complement strand
GCTTGGCAGGACCATCGAAACAAGCATCACGCCAAGGCCGATTGGCAATTCACGACAGATCATGCCCGCGTCAAGCTCAAGAGGCTCTACCCCTCATTTTGAGTGACTCGGGCGACTAGTGGTCAGAGTCCGACGCTTGGTACCCCCGTATGAAGCAGTTTGCACCGAGATATCGGCACTTCGGGCGGACTCAAGCGTTTGAATTTCACCACTAGAGCATTTTCACGTTTAGCGGAATCGAGGGGGATTCCCTTGCCAGGCGGTATGTGGATTCTCGATGTCGAATGATTCGGCAGCGAGGACCGCGATGGGCAAGCCCTACTCACAGGACCTACGTGAACGCGTGATGGCGGCGGTGGACTCTGGGACCGGGGCTTATACGGCGGCCACGGTGTTCCGGGTCAGTGTTTCCTACATTTACAAGGCTCTCGGGCGTCGGCGCGCGACCGGCGAAACTACCGCACGCACGGGGCGGGCAGGACGCAAGCCGAAGCTGGCGGCGCACGACGAAGCGCTTCGTGCACGCGTGGCCGCTTATCCTGATGAGACGCTGGAAGAATTGCAGGGATGGCTTGCGGCCGAGCGCCAGGTCACGGTCAGCGTCGGCTGCCTGTGGAACAGGCTCAAGTTTCTCAAGCTCCCGCTAAAAAAAAGTCGGAGCGAGCTGCCAAGCAGGATCGACCGGATGTGGCCCAAGCTCGCGATGAATGGCGTGCAAGCCAGCCCGAGCTGAACCTGGAACGCCTGGTCTTTATCGACGAAACAGGCGCGGCGACCGACATGGCGCGCCGCTATGGCCGCTGTCCGCGCGGTCAACGTCTCATCTCCAGCGTGCCGTGGGGACATTGGAAAACGACGACATTCGTGGCCGCGCTGCGCGTCGGTGAGATCGCCGCACCGTGCGTGTTCGACGGCCCCATGGATGGGCCGAGCTTCCGCGCCTATGTCGAGCAGTTCGTCGTCCCGATCCTGCAGCAGGGCGACATCGTGGTGATGAACAATCTCCCCAGCCACAAGGTCGCGGGCATCCGCGAAGCCATCGAAGCCGCCGGCGCTGAACTGCGCTACCTGCCCTCCTACAGTCCCGACTTCAACCCGATCG
Source organism: Xanthobacteraceae bacterium (assembly GCA_049522435.1). Taxonomy (GTDB): domain Bacteria; phylum Pseudomonadota; class Alphaproteobacteria; order Rhizobiales; family Xanthobacteraceae; genus BOG-931. The sequence continues at coordinate 31,816 of JBEKNW010000025.1, read as the reverse complement.
AACAGTTCTTCGCCAAGCTCAAGGCGCTGCTGCGAAAGGCCGCCGCCAGAACGCTGGAGGCCCTCATCGCGGCGATCGCCGCCGCTCTCACCACAGTCACCGCAAACGAATGCGCCAATTATCTAGCAAACCAAGGCTATCGCCAACAATCATGAAAATGCTCTAGCGTGACAGATCTGAAGTACCCACCCCTCGCGGTATACGCGCAGCGCCCTGCCGAATCAAAGCCACCGGAATCATGAACTTGCGGGCGTGCCCGCTTGCGCTATCGGGGCGGGGTAGCGTCGCGGTCCAAAGCCCGGTATTGGAATACGGGGATATTGCGACAGCACGGTCACAGAATGCTCGGACTGAACATTAGCCCGCGCCGAGTTCTCATCGTCGCGCATGATCTTTTCGCGACCGCAGTGGCAATTGTCGCGAGTTTCTATATCCGTTTCGAGGCGACGGGCCTCGGGGAGCGGCAAGACACGCTCTTCATATTCCTGCCCGGCTTCGTCGCTTATGCCGGGATCGTTTATTTTCTGTTTCACCTCTACGAATCGAAGTGGCGCTTTGCCTCGCTTCCCGATCTCATGAACATCTTTCGCGCGGCGACGGTGCTCGCCGTCTCGCTTTTGGTGCTCGATTATGTGCTGGTGGCGCCCAATGTGCTCGGGCAGTTCTTCTTCGGCAAAATCACGATCGTGCTTTATTGGATCCTCCAGATGGTGTTTCTGGGCGGGCCGCGGATCGCGTATCGTTACTTCCGCTATACCCGCACCCGGCAGCACGCGCGGTCGGCGGAAGCGAATCCAACGCTGGTGCTGGGGCGTGCCGCGGACGCCGAGGTCCTGTTGCGGGCCATCGAAAGCGGTGCGGTCAAGAAAGCCTGGCCGATCGCCATCCTGTCACCCTCCGCCGCCGATCAGGGCCAAGGCATTCGCGGCATTCCCGTTCTCGGCGGCTTCGACGCCCTCGATCGCGTCGTGAACGATCTTGCTCAGCGCGGCACCGTCGTTTCACGCGTTGTCTTCACGCCTTCCGCGTTCGAGCCGGATGCTAAGCCCGAAGCAGCTTTGATGCATGCGCGCCGGCTCGGTCTGACGGTGAGCCGGCTGCCGTCGCTCGACGACGCGGGGGAGATGCCGCGTCTGGCGCCCGTCAATGTCGAGGACCTGCTGCTGCGGCCGAGCGTCAAGATCGACTATGTGCGGTTGGAAAGCTTCTTGAAGGGCCGATCGATCGTGGTGACTGGCGGCGGCGGCTCGATCGGCGCCGAAATATGCGACCGCGTGATCACGTTCGGCGCGGCGCGGCTGCTTATCATCGAGAATTCCGAGCCGGCGCTGCACGCCGTGCTCGAAACTCTCGCCACCAAGCCTTCGCGTGCGGCCATCGTCGGCCGGCTCGCGGACGTGCGCGATCGCAACCGCCTGTTCCGGCTTATGGCCGAGTTCAAGCCGGATATTGTCTTCCACGCCGCGGCGCTTAAGCACGTGCCGCTGCTCGAGCAGGATTGGGAAGAGGGGGTTAAGACCAACGTCTTTGGTTCGGTGAATGTCGCTGACGCGGCCGACGCCGCGGGTGCATCGGCAATGGTGATGATCTCAACCGACAAGGCTATCGAACCGGTCTCCGTGCTGGGGGCGACCAAGCGCTTTGCCGAAATGTATTGCCAGGCGCTCGACGCCGATCTCGCGCGGCGCGCGCACGCCGGACGACGACCGATGCGGCTCATCGCCGTGCGGTTTGGCAACGTGCTCGCCTCCAACGGCTCGGTCGTTCCGAAGTTCAAGGCGCAGATCGACGCCGGCGGTCCGGTGACCGTCACGCATCCCGACATGGTGCGCTATTTCATGACCATTCGCGAGGCCTGCGATCTCGTCGTCACCGCTGCGAGTCATGCGCTTGGACCCGAGCGCTCGGACCTCTCGGTCTATGTGCTCAACATGGGCCAGCCGGTGAAAATCGTGGACCTTGCCGAGCGCATGATCAGGCTCGCCAGCCTCGAGCCGGGCCGGGACGTTGACATCGTATTCACAGGCACGCGCCCGGGCGAGCGCATGCAAGAAGCCCTCTTTGCGCGCGGGGAACAGACCGTGGAAATCGGTTTCGTCGGTGTCGTCGCGGCTCGCCCTGCCCACCCCTCGATCGAAGCGATGCGCGGCTGGCTTGCCATGCTCGATCAGGGGCTCGCGCGCGAGGAGCGCGAAGCGATCTACCGCGTGCTGCGCGACGCTATCTCGGATTTCCAAGGCGCGGTCGCCTGAGATGAAATACGCTCGGCCAGCGAAAGCGGAAACCAGTCCAGTTCCGCTTATTTTTTGCCCCATGCGAATGCGACCAGGAGGCAAGTCACTAGTGTTGCGCCCCCAAGCAGCGCCACAATATCGCTGAGCTTGCCGGGCACGATCACGGTCATGACCGCCAATGCACAGAGGCCGAGATTTACAATAAATACCCGCGCAACAACCTCGGTCACGGCAAAGCCGCGGTCGGTGGCAAGCTGGTAAAAGTGCGTGCGGTGGCTCTGCCAGACCGGCTCGCCTCGCGTGAGGCGCCGCATCAGGGTAATGGTGGCGTCGGCGATGTAATAGAGCGGCATCGTCATCGCGGCAACAAGATGCCCACGCCCTGCGACCAAGAGCAGAAGCCATCCGAGCAACAAGCCAATCGGCAGGCTGCCAACGTCGCCAAGAAAGAGCTTCGCTGCCGGTCGGTTGAAATAGGCAAACCCAAGCACCGCGCCGCCGAGCGCGAGTGCGACGATAGTGCCGTAAGATGGCAACGCGTGAGCTTGTCCAAGCACGACCAGGCTCGCCGTCAGTGGTATCACTTCCGCTACGGTCATCCAGTCTAATCCATCCATGAAATTGACCAGATTGACGAACCACAAGCCGCCCAGCAACAGCAGGAGCTGTTCCAGCCACCACGGCAGCAGGGGGATAATACGCACGTGATCGGGTAGCGTATAAATGACACCTGCGACGATCATCGCCTGGAGCAACAAGCGGGGGGCGACGGGAAGTGGACGAATATCGGCAATCGCTCCGATGCAGGCCATCGTTACCGCCGCCGCGATGATCGACGTAAGCGGCGAGTCGAGTGCAGCAGCGAAGGAGCGAAGACCTAGTGCAACGCCAATTGCGACTACCATAGCGGCGATGACGGCAATGCCGCCGCCTTGAGGAGTCGGCGTACGGTGGGAGGAACGAGCGGTTGGCTTGGCCAAAGCGTAGCGTTTGAGCAATGGATATAATAGGACAATCAGCACCGCGCTCATCGCCGCTGCAAATACGGTTGTTGTCGCACCGGCAGCCGCCGAAACTGCTCCGATCTCAATCATTGTGCGAACCCGTTGCCGCTCATTCGAGATGCCAAATGCAGCGGATCATGATCTCATGAAAGTTATGGCCCGGGATACCGGAAAGCCCAAAATCTCGCACTAAATACAGCCACATTTGTTCTACGGCGACGGGATCGTGATCCGCAAGGTGAGAATGCCGCGGCATTTCACTTGCGAGGCTTAGCCATTCGTGCCGATAAGTCGGGGAAGGCTGGATGCAGTAAATCACACGATTGCGCCACAATTGTTCGCCGCGTTTTTCTACTGAAGCACATTCAAATATGCGTGTCCGACAAGATGGGCGCTGCGCTGGGCAAGTAGATAGTGATCGAGAGCCGTGCTCACGGCGGCACGGTGAGGCACACCATGAGGTTGCGCGCCACCGCCGATGGCTACACGCTGTTTCTCAGATATACTCGACGCTCGCAACAGGGCCGAGCTTCGATTATGCATGCAAGCACTTTGCGCCAAGCTACTTCAGCCTCAGCCGGCCTAGCAAGTCCTCAATCTGTCGCACGACGCGTGATTGTGTGAAGTTCGCCTTATAATAGGCATGACCGCTGCGGCCAAGAGTTTCTCGCTCATCCTGAGGCATTTCGATTAGGCTTTTGACAATTTGTGCGAGCCCCTTGGCGTCTCGGGGCGGACAAAGAAGACCGCACCGCGCATCGGCAATGACTCGCGCAGCGTTCCCGGATAGAGCCGCGATAATCGGGCGACCCGACGCGAGCGCAGACTGAATCCTCGACGGAACAGTTAGGCTGAAGACCGGATCATCATCGCTTGTGACAAGGACAGCAGCCGCGGCCTTCAATATTCTTGGCATTTCCTGCGCTGGACGCCTCGGCAGCAACGTTATGTGCGCCCCAAGTCCTCGGACACGGATCTGGTCCGCGAGCCATTCGCGAACCGAGCCCTCGCCGACGATAATCCAGTGTGGGGCTGGCGTGGTGAAGCGTGCCAAGTCGGCGGTCTCGATCAATGTTTCAAGTCCCTGGGCGCGGCCGAGATTACCCGCAAATACCAGCGAATTCGGAGGGAGTGCGTCGGCAACGATCGCGTCCCACTGGTCGCAGTCATACAAGTCCTCTGCCCAATTCGGCACATAAGCCGTTGTCACATCGTGTCCACCATGCGCCCTCACGCTTTCCGAAAAACCCGGAGTCTGCATCCAAATCTGGTCCACGTGACGGTAGGTCCAACGTACCAAGACGCTTAAGAGCACCTGCAGAAATCGATTTCGGCTCTTCGTGATCGCAAAGAACGTTTCCGGCCATAGGTCCTGAAGCCAAAGCGCAACGGGAGTTTTGCAAAAAAAACGATATACGATCGCAGGCGCCGCGTTCATGATCGGCGATGGAGAAAATGCGATGCAGGCGTCGAAACGGCCGCGCAGCCGCGGTAGGCCGAAAAGCGTGGCAAAGAACACGAACGAGATATAGTTGAGTGCGAGCTGCCACGATCGGCCGCGACCGCGCGGAATGAGCGGAACGCGGATGACGTTCATGCCTTCGTAGCGTTCGCTCAGCGGGCCCACGAACCGATAGCCGAGGAAGAATCGGCCGGAAGGATAATTGGGCTGACCGGTGAGAACGACCACCTCGTGCCCACGCTCCTTGAGTGCAGTGGCGAGCTGATTGACTCTGAAACTCTCGGGGTGAAAGTACTGGGAAATGATCAGGATTCGCACGGTTCAATCACCGTCTCACGGTGGCTTCATAGCGCGGCAACACTCGGAAGGAGCGTTATGCGCGCTTCTGCCTATGCACGCATGAAGCGAGAATGCAAGTCTTATTGGGGCTGATCTGCATGAAAGGGCCTGTCGCAATTCTTGGAGGTACCGGCTTCGTTGGCAGGATCTTCGTTGAACGATGGCCGGTCGGCGGACCCGCGCAATTGAGGCTTCTGGTTCATCGTTCCCGTCCGGATTGGATCGCTACGTCCGGCACCGAAATTCGAGCTGTAGATCTTGCAGACCGCGATAGCCTTGTTGACGCGCTCTCAGGCTGCGCCATTGTCATAAATCTCCTGAGACCCCAGGGTGACGACCAGCTGCTTGGCCTGATCAACCTGCTTGTTCCAATTCTCGCCGAGGCTGGAGTACGCCGTTACATCCATTGCAGCAGCATCGACGTGTACGGAAATGCTGCTGCCGACCGGATCGACGAGACGATTGTGCCGGAGCCGCAAACCCCCTACGAACGCGAGCAATTGGCCGCGGAGACCATCGCCCAATCAGCGCCGATCGAGGCCTGCATCGTTTGCCTCGGCGCGGTATTTGGCGCGGGAGGACGCAATATGGTCGCCCTGGCGCAGGAGACAAAGCACGCATCGACATTGAAACTTGTTGCCCGGCGTACCCTCTATGGCAAGAGGCGCATGCATTTGGTCAGCGTCGAGAAAGTTGCGGATGTGCTGAGGTTTCTGGCGCTATCGGATAGCATTCGCGGGGGCGAGCGCATCCTCGTTACCGACGATGATGCGCCCGAGAATAACTTTGCGTTTGTGCAAGACGGTCTGATGCGTGCGTTTGGCCGGCCCGCGCTGGCGTGGGTGCCCCAGGCGCCAACCGCGATTCTCAGGGCCGGATTAAGACTGCGTGGGCGCTCGAACACTAATCCGATGCGACGCATCGCGACTGACAAGCTGCAAGCCATGGGATATTCGTCCAACACCGATTTCCGTCAACAGCTGATGCAGTATATCGCATTCCTCAAGCGGACAGAGAAGCAGAGTTTACCGTGAGAGTCCTGCTTACCACCGTTTCCTTGGATGCCGAGCGCGGTGGCGGCACGGCTGAGCGTACGATGCATATCGCGCGCCACCTCAAGGCGCTGGACACAAATTGTCAGGTCGTGGCAATCGAAGGTGGCCGTTATGCAGAGCAACTTATTGCAAATTCGATTCCAGTGTACATCACCGGATCTGTTCGCATTCGGTTCCAAATTCCCCTGCTCAATATCTTGCGACTGCGACAGCTCGTTCAGCAAGCCGACGTCATTCATGTGCTCGGTTATTGGAATGTGCTGTCGGCGGCGATCTGCTTCCTAGCGCATCACGCCGGCAAGCCCTACGCGCTGAGCGCGGCGGGTGAATTCGCCGCCCTGGAAGCGCCTCGCCCCGACCAAAGGGTGTTCCATGCCCTGCTGGGGAAAAGGATGGTCGCTCACGCCTCCTCTATCATCGCCATTACGACGCTGGAACGGAAACAGATTGTCCGGCAGCTCGGCGTCGAACCGGAGCGAGTGACGGTCATTTCCAATGGCGTGGAAGAGGCGCCTGCAAGTGCCGAACCTGACCGGGTCTTTCCTCGAGGCCACTTCATTCTTTTCATGGGCCGTCTTGCACCTATCAAAGGACCCGACCTTCTACTCGAAGCCTTTGCGGCCTTGAAAAGGCAGGACCCGAACTTGAGGCTGGTTTTCGCCGGGTCTGATTTTGGCATGCGGGCGATTTTGGAAAAGAGGGTTCACGAACTCGGACTCGACAGCCGCGTCCTATTCACCGGCTTTGCTGACGAACACCAGCGCTGGGTCGGCTATCGCAGAGCGACGCTGCTCGCCGTGCCGTCACGATCTGAGGCCATGTCGCTCGTCGCCCTGGAAGCAGGCGCCGCCGGAACGCCTGTCCTTCTCACTGATCAATGCGGCTTCAATGACGTTCAGACTTTCGGCGGCGGACGCGTGGTGACAGCGGATGTCGAAGGGCTGCGCGACGGCCTTCAGGACATGCTCGCGGACGGAGCCGACCTCGTAGGCATGGGTCAAAAACTGCGCAATTTCGTGTTGGCGTCGTACGCTTGGCCGACCGTCGCGAAACAGCTTTCCGAGCATCTGAGCCAACTGCGACCTCGGCGATAATGTTTGTAGCCCCTGCAGCGCCTGCGATCGGACCGAGATCGTTGGGAAACCCAGCGTTGCCGTAAGCGCCGCTGCTCGGTGAAGAATGACCGGATCCTTCACCGCGCCGTATGCGTTAAAAGTGCGCCAGAGCTAAAATCGTATACCGCTTAATCTGACGAAAATCCGTTAGTTTACCAAAAGATCATTCACCTCATTGCCCACGGATGGGGCATTGCGCTTTCCTCGCGAGCCAAGCTTGGGACCACCACCGAGGACGACTTCTTCTGCCTTGGTAGTAAGGAATGCGGACATGTGTGCCGTCTTGCTGTCGAAAGGCGTAAATATCGTACACACTTGGCATGGCGGCAGAAACCGGTGCCGTCGTAATTGGTTCATGGTATCCGAGAACCAAATTGCTTCAAATCCGTCCTCGTAGACGTTGCCCATTCGCTCAGTTCCCATGAAGCAGCATGGGGCCGTCGTCCCCTCCATTTCAATGAAGAATTGCTCGAACGGAGCAATACAGCTCTCGGCGCCTTTGATCTCCTGTTCGCTAGCAAAGAACTGCCGCCCGTAAACCGTCACGCCCAACTGCTGACCGAGCTCTTTGGCAGCCGCAATTTCTGCATTGTATTCTTGCTTCACGTTCCACAGCGTCTTATCCAAGTGCTCTTCATGAGCGCAAATGTAGTTCCCAACGTTGACGGTGGGGATTTGCAGGTCGCTGGCCAGGCGCACGAGCGTCGTGATCTCGCGAAAATTTCCGGTGTTCGCGACCATGTGAAGGAAGATGCGTTTGCGATCCTCGTCAGTCAGATGGTTCTGAAAATCTCTTATGTTCCGCAAGGTCACGTCGAACGTGAACTTCTTGTTCTTGTAGCGCATTTGATCCGCATACGTGTCCGGCGTTGCCGCATTGAGCGAAATAATAAGGCGATTGAGCTTGCCCGAAAGCATCCTGCCCCATTTCTCGGAAAGGAAGCTGCCGTTACTTGTGACCTGGATCAGTTGCTTCGTATCGTTGATCGATCCGATATAGCTAAGCACTTCCTCGAAGCGCGGGTAGAAAAACGGCTCGCCCCAACCGGTCAGATCGATCGTACGAGCATTGCGGATCGCGCTCTCCAGCTTAAAGATGTTGTCGAAATTGATGCTTGTGCCCTTGTAATCACTGTCGCGGCAGAAAAAGCAGGCCGCGTTGCAATGGGAACTCAAGGCGACACTGATCACCGGCGGATAAGTGTAACGGACAAGATGCTGAGGAAGGCCTATTCCCGAGTAGACCTCAGGCGAACGAGAAAATAACGCTTTGCCAATCTCCCGATGAATGCCGATTTTGTCGGCGTCAGGATCGCTAATGAACGCCTCGACTGCGCGGCCGAGCGACTGCGCCTTCGAGGCACGCAGATCCTCCCCCGAGGATATAAGCTCAATCAGTTTTTCTGCGGCCGTGCGTTGAAAAGCTTGAACGGCGGCGCTCTGCTCGGAAGTGACCGCCCGAGGTTGCCTGATTTGGGCGAGCAGGAATTCACGCTCGGCCGTTGCCGCGGATCGCTCCCGTGCCCTTTCAGCCAGCGAATGATCGAGCTCGGTCCGTAGTCGATCCCGGTCTGCCAGGGTATCGTTCCAAGCGGCAAAGATCGTTCGCTTTTCTGCGAGATATCGCTGCACCGGCGGAATCGGGCCAAGAATTCGCGCCGCAAGGCGTCTCAGCCTCACCTTGACATTTTTCGTCGGTAGCATAAGCGTCCCCTGTACGGGCCCTGCAACCCGTGATCTACTCTCGTTGACATTTTGCCACCGCATGGCATTGCCGGCAAGCTGCTCCGGCCGTTTTTTTCGCATGGTTCACAGGTCAAAGTTGGCTCAAATAATAGGCGAGTGATTTCAGGCCGTTGCGATTTCTGTGGGCTTCGCACCTCGTCCTTCAGCCGCGGAGAAGGGGCCCCGCCTGCCCCCTGGAGCTTCGCCGCCGATGCGCATGGCAGAATTATGGCTCCAATCGTCACAAATCGACCGAACACAAATTGGTGTTGCAAAGCTCCGCACTTGGGAGAAGTCCACTCCGACTGCTGTTTATGCCTCTGTTCACCCACGCACCATCCTCGGGTGGCTCGAATGTCCGATCTATGCCGACCTGCATAGAACGCCGATCTAGGGGCGGGCGGCCTCGAAAATCAGCTTGACATAGAACGTCCCATACAAGTTCAATCGTAAAATGCTGGCGCCTTATATTTTTGTTCCTTTTAATCCCTCCTACCAGCGTCGGCTAAACATTAGCTCTGGGAAGGCCGAAGCGCTGGCGACGCCGAGGGCTAATCTTTCGGTTCATATTATTGGACTGACGCGGCACATCGACGCATGACGACCGAACAGCATGACCCGCAATCCTTGAGCATGGGCCAGCGCCTGCTGAACCTGGCAGCCGAGGCTTACGCCGACAGTGCCGTCGATGTCGCCATCAAGCTAACTCAGCTTGCCGTGGAGCAAGAACCAACGGCGAACGCCTTGATGCAGCTCGCGTGGGCGCTTCGCGTTGCAGGTGATTTCGACGGCGCGATTGGGCTTTACGAGCGTATTCTAGAGAAGAAGATCCTCCCTGCCGACGCTGCTATCTTGCTCGCGCTCGGTCTGACGGAGAGCGAACGGGGAAACTTCGGAGCGGCTCTCGACTATCTGTGGCAAGTCGTGGCGCTGGGCGGCGCCACCGACCTGACGTGGTTCTACATCGGCAGCTGCTATGGCATGTTGCGGCAGTTCGGGCCCGCCAACGAAATTTTTAAAAGAGATAACGTGCTGCCGCTGCACGACGGACGGACCACGTCCACCCGCCTGCTTCGTCTGCCCTCCCAGCGATCAGAGGTACAAAGACCGTCGAGCGGCGAGCTTCCTTTTGACCGCGATCTATCGTTGTCGCAGCAAATGACAGCGAATAGTTCACACGCGAGCAAAGCGGATATTATCCATCTGGTCTGCTGCGATTCACGCTACTTGTCTTTGTTCGCGCGCGCTCTCGCCCGGTCGGTCGACGAAAAAGCGGGCGTCAACGTTGCTCTGCATTTTCACGTCGTTAATCCCGGACCAAATGATCCCCCTCTATTGGAGACGCTCCGCGCCGAGCTTAATACCTCCATCGCGTGGACAACAGAAAGAACGGATTTCAGGCAGCTGGACGTGCATCAAGTGCAAACATACTTCTCATGTGCGCGATATCTGGTGCTGCCCGAGTTGTTGAAATACTACAAACGGCCCATCCTAGTCACTGACGCCGACCAGTTCATTGTAAAATCACTGAAGGCGTTTATGGACGAGGCGTGCCGCCACGACGTAAGCCTCTTCCTGCAACCCATGGCACATTCCAATCTCCTGGCGCTCATATCGGCATCCATTTGCGTAGCGAACGATACGCCTCGATCTTTCGACTTTTTTTCCGCAGTCGGGGATTATTGCCTGGAGCGGATGACCGACCCCCAGGCAATGGCTTGGCACCTCGATCAGGCCGCCTTGGCCGCCGTGTATCTTGCCTCAGCTGATATCGACTTCTTCCTGATTCCTCCGAAGACCATGATTTCGACCATGCCGAGAAAAAAACCGGCTCGCGAAGCGGCGGCACTTTTCTGGTCCGTGACCTACTCGGTTGAGGCGAATGCTCAGAAGTTAGAGAGCGAAGATTTTCAGTCACTCAGACTATAAGAACCCGTTATCATTGAATTAAGGAGTCGTTGCGCCCTATGCCATTCCTTATGACCGCTGCGATACAGGGTGTGCTGCGCAAGCGATTCCTTACTCAACCGGCGGAGCTTTTTTCCCGTTTACGCGAACTCCGTTGAACGCGATCCCGGTCAGCGTTTTTTTCATCGCCTGCTTTGCACCAGTAGACGGCGGCGCCGTCTACCGGCTCAAGTTTTGCGGTAATGTCATGCTGAGCCCGAAAGTCGTCGACGGCTTTCCTGCAAGCCGGAAGAATGTAATCGTCTATGATGATGAAGCCATCCGGCGACACTTTCCAATATAACGCGTCCAACGACTGGATCGTTGATTCATACATGTCGCCGTCCAAACGTAGAACTGCAAGTCGTTTAATAGGAGCATTCGGAAGGGTGTCCTTGAACCACCCTTTCAGGAACTGAACTTGATCATCAAGCAATCCATACTTCGCGAAATTGTCGCGAACCTCTTCCAACGGAATAATCAGAGGCAAAAAGGTATGATGCGGATCGTCTCTATCCGCGGGATATTGTTCCGGATTAGGTGGAGGAAGACCGGCAAACGAATCTGCCACCCACACCGTGCGATCCGGAATTCCATAAGCCTTTAAGATTCCGCGCATGTAGATGCACGCGCCGCCACGCCACACACCGGCTTCCAGAAAATCGCCAGGCACGTCACCATCCAGTATTGTTTCGCAGAGTTCGCGAATATTTCGCATGCGAGCTTTACCGATCATGGTACAAGCGAATTTTGGCCAGTCCCGTCCCAACTCGCGACGGTTCTCGTCGTACCCGCGTTGATGCGGCGCTATCGACTCATCCCTCATGAACGCCCCGATGAGCGAATCTTCTAGAAGATCGAGGTAAAGACTGCGGGTCAACACTTGAGAAACCTTATCATGCGGGGTTTCTACCGCTCGGGCAATATTGCGCTGCAACGTGCCGATTTGAGATTGAACTGTGGCGAGCTTGCCAAGCACTCTGTCTTGATGTTGCGCGCGCTCTTGCAAGAGCCAATCCCGCTGGCCGACTGTTTTTTCCATTTCTATCCGATGTTGGGCCGCCTCTGTCACTAGTTTGTTTCGTTCCTGAACAAGACTATCACGTTCGGCTGAGAGCACATCGCGTTCGGTGGTTCGTTGCTCAAGCGCAATCCGGTACTGATCGCGTTCGGTGGTTCGTTGCTCAAGCGCAATCCGGTACTGATCGCGTTCGGTGGTTCGTTGCTCAAGCGCAATCCGGTACTGATCGCGTTCGGTGGTTTGTTGCTCAAGCGCAATCCGATACTGATCACGTTCCGTTATCGTTCGAGCCCAGTTCTCCGCAAGCGTGTGCTTCTCAGCGAGATAGCGCCGTGCTACCGGGATCAGCATCGCCCACTGCTTGATGCGCTGTTTCATTTTGTCTCGAACGTGCACGGCCCGCTCCTGGCATGTCGGTCTCGCTCTTGGTAGCGAAGATCATGACATTTTATTGGCAATGGTTGCCACAACACAGCCTGCATGATTTCTCTTTAAGAGGCAAATTAAGAGGCAAATCAGGCATGCCGCTCTGCATCGCGATCTGTCGCGGCCGTGATTACGTCCCAAAATACTTGCCGGGCGCGATCGACCGTATAGGCCTGCGCAAGACGAAGCGCATTTTGGCATGCTGCGCGCCGCTCTTCGGGATGCGAACGGATCCGTCGAAGGGCATCGGCAAGTTGCATGGCGTCCGCGGAGTCGACGACAAATCCAGCGCGATATGAGCCGATATGACGCGCGATGAAGGTTTCGGGCGGCGCGTGCACCAAGATCGGGCGGCCGCTGGCGAGATATTCGCCCATTTTCATCGGCGCGGACGTGCGGAGCACGTCCTGGATCGCCGAGCGGAACGCGAGTGGCAGGAACAGCACGTCGGCGGAATGTTGTCTTGCGTACGACTCAGCTTGGTCGACATGATCGTGGCGACACACCTTAGGGCCGTGGATGCCATAGGCCTTCAACTCGGCGTCACTCTGACTGGTGTAGATATGTAGCGACCATCGATCGAGCGTGTCCAACGCGCGCAGCAGGTTTAGGAATGCATCGGATTGGGCGTGATAAACGGACCCTGTGTAAACGATCCTGAACTCCGTGGGGATCGCTGGCCACGCCTGCTCGATCTTCGGGAAAGCGCCCGCAGGGACCGGATTGCGCACAATGATCGCTTTTCGATGTCTCCTTGCCGCGAACTCCTCCTGCATCGCTTCGTTTGGTACGATGATCGAAGTGGCGATGCGGCTCCAGATTGGCTCCCACATGCGCGCAAACGTCCGCAACGGGCCCGGCATCCACTGATAAATGGGATCATCAAATAGGTAGGTGATGAGCGGAAGACGACGTCGAAGCGCTATCAGAGTACACGCCGGAAGATCGAATGGACTCGCCGTGCACGCGATCAATACGGATGCATTGAAATCGGCGACATGGCGGCTAATCTCTCTGGCGCGTTGAACAACTGAATGAAACACGCCTGCAAACCTGTCGAGCCGTGCAACGCTCTCGTTAGTCCAGCCGTTGCTTCTCCATTGAAGATGACGTTGTGACAAGGTGCGATAATTGGCGAACGCCGGCTCAAACGCTGCTCCCTGCGGGAATGGCGGTTGATCCGCCAGCAAAAGACAGTGCTCCGCCGGCGGCGGTCCAAGCAGGTGTCCAAGCACGCGGGCTTGTCCAGACGGTGCCGGGGGAACCGAAGTCGAGACAACAGCAATGCGAGCATCGGTCGTTTTCATGAGCCCGCAGTTCACCGGAGATTTTCGATAGTTTGTGCTCTCAGACCGGACACGGCATCAATCACAAAGCTCGCCCTGTCACGCCTAGTCGCGGCCATAGGATAAGGTAAGATGCAACATGAGTTCTGCGCCGCAGCCGTCCCCTCACGTCTTCGAGAAACACACCCAATGCCACAATGCGGTGGGGGTTACTTGGATCGTGCGCACCTCCTTGAACTTGAGACCGCTTTGCACGGAAAGGTTGTAGAGTTGCGCTATCGTCCAGGTGACAGATGGTTCATAAACCCGCAATTCCGCGTCTTGATTGGCAGCGCTGGGCTCTAAATCTTCCAAGAATTGCACGACGAATATTCCATTCGGAGACAGCTTCTCCCCGAGACTTTTAAAGTAATCAAAGACGAGAGCCCTGGTCAGGTGCTGCATGACCACAATCGAAAAGACGAGATCAACACCTTCCGGGACCTCGGCCTTATATCGTTCGGCAAGCACTGGGGTGAAGTTGCTGACACCCTTTTCGCCAAGGTAGCGTATAGCTTTGCCCAGGATGAGCGGACTGACATCAATGCCGTAGACATGGCCAACCTGTGGAGCTAAATGCGCGGTTTCTCTTCCATAACCACACCCGATCACCACCACGCGCATGGTAGGAGTCGGTTTCGTGAACCAATTAATGAAGGAAATATCCACCTCTCCGCTGAAGTCTCGGAGACCATTGTAGCACGGGTGCGTTTCGAAATATTCCTTTTCCTGCATCTGCTTCCAGTGGTCGACATTGCTCCGAACTGGCGCCAATATCATCGTATTGCCCATAAAGCCCTCGATGCTGGATCGTGTCTCACGATCGTGCGAAGGCCGCTTTATAGCGGGTTGCGAGTCAAACGTGAACCCCGTAATGCTGTTGCGAGCCACGCGAGAAGCCGAATTTAAAATGAAACGCCGGATACTGTTTGTTGCATTACAGAACAGCCCCCATGTGGCGCGCTGGATTGACTTGGTGGCGGACATGGATTGCGACCTGCATGTTTTTGGGGTTGATCAAGCAGCGCCAAACGAGAAGCTTCGCGGGGTCACTCTGCACTGGCCCATTTTATCTGCCAAGCTCCGGCAGCTCAAGTCCAGCAACCACAACGTCGTGACGGAGCCAAGCGTTCCGTCGACCAGCGTTTTCCGCCGAATTGCTCGGTTCAGTCGCTTGACATTGCGGAATCCGGGTCAGGCTGTGCGCCGACTAACTGTGCATACTACCCGATTTCGACAACATGCAAAATCTTGGGCCAGATTACCTCGTTTTCTCGGGCGGTTCCGGACGCAGAAGTCCATGGCTTCTGCCGACGCAAAGCAACCCGCAGGGCCGGTCAAGGTACACCGTTTTCAGCCGTCTCTGTCAGAGCTCGGCGGCGCCGATGCTGTGAGTAGCGGTTCCGTTCGGCTTGGAGAGTCTGACTGTGCGGCCCCGGTTCTCAACGGTCCAGGCGTGTTGGCACACGTCGTCCGCCGGCTGCAGCCCGACCTTATTCATTCTATGGAATTCCAACATGCGGGATACCTCGTCCTGCAGACACGGGAACTTTACGGAGGCGATTTCCCGACTTGGCTTGCGACCAACTGGGGAAGTGATATTTTTTATTTTGGACGCTTTCCCGACCATCGGGCGCAGATCCAGCGTCTTCTGAAAGCTATCGATTTTTATTCTTGCGAGTGCAAACGGGACATTGCGATTGCCCGGCAGTTTGGCTATGGCGGACCGGTCCTTCCGAACCTGCCCAACTCTGGAGGCTTCGATCTGAAGCACGTTCGATCTCTGCGCTCGCCAGAGCCACCCTCGCAGCGGAAATTGCTGATGATCAAAGGGTATCAACACTTTGCCGGACGCGCGATGGTGGCATTGCATGTGCTGGAGAATTTTGCAACTCAGCTGAAGGGCTATCGCATCGTTCTTTTCTCCGTGAGCACCGAGCCGCGGCGCCGGGCTTTCGAGCTAAAGGAAAAAGGCGTACTGGACATCGAGGTAATCGACTTGGCGACGCACGATGAGATCATGTCGCGGTTTGGGCAGGCGCGCCTCTACATGGGCATCAGCATTTCCGACGCCATCAGCACCTCGGTGCTGGAGGCCATGGCCATGGGTGCATTCCCGATCCAGACGGATACATCGTGCTGCGACGAGTGGTTCACCGATGGCGAGGGCGGATTCATCGTACCGCCTGACGATTTCGATCTCATTTGCGATCGATTTTTCCGCGCGTTAAGGGATGATAATCTGGTTGATCGTGCCGCTGAAATCAATTGGCGGACCGTGCAAGCGCGACTGGACAGAACGATACTGTCGGCGCAGGCCGTCCGATTCTATGATCAAATCTTTGCCGGCCCACAGCATGGGTCACAGAGCAGATGATGCGTGTCGTTCAGGTCAATTCCGCAGACATCGTCGGTCGCCGATTCAACGGATACGACGCGCGGACATATTTGGCAGCTGAAGGGATCCACTCGAATCATCTTGTTTGGACACGGACCGGTACCGATCCCAGCGTGGTCAAGCTATTCGATGTCCGCGGCATCCGGCTCGCCACGCGTCTCGCCACGCGCGCTGTCTCACAGGTCGAACGAAGATTATCGATCCATTCCCTATTGCAACTTCAATCGTTTGCCCTCCCGCTACATAAGACTTTCCGCCACGCCGATCTCGTGCACTACCAGATCGTGCACGATGGTTTTTTCAGTTTGTGGGCACTACCCTGGCTGTCGCGGCTGAAACCGAGCATCTGGACATGGCATGATCCCTTTATCATGACAGGTCATTGTATCTATCCCCTCAATTGCGAGCGCTGGCGAATCGGGTGCGGTTGTTGCCCCGCGCTCGACTTGCCGTTTGCATTTCGGCGCGATCGAACGGCATTCGGCTTTCGTCAAAAAAAGTGGGTTTGCTCTCATGCCGAACTCGACGTGGTCGTCGCCTCGCGACACATGCTCGAAATGGCGCGACAATCGCCAATTGCCCAAACCGCTCGCCTCCATCTCATTCCGTTCGGGATCGATCTCGATCGTTTCTGCCCACGCGATTCGGCCGGTGCCCGAGAGCGCCTTGGGGTGCTCGGAGATCGTGCGGTGATTTTTGTGCGAGCCTTCGAGAGTCCTTTCAAGGGATTTGATTATCTCTTGGAGGCGCTGGAACGCCTGTCAGAGGCCTCCCTGTGCATCATCACGACGCATCATAAAGGGCTGCTTAACCGGTTTGTCGGCCGACACCAGATCATCGAGCTTGGATGGGTGGACGACGAGGATCGCTTGATCGAGGCTTACACTGCGGCTGATTTCTTTGTAATGCCTTCGACAGCGGAAGCATTTGGCATGATGGCGATCGAGGCCATGGCCTGCGGAAAGCCCGTGATCGTCTTCGACGGCACCTCGCTTCCGGAAGTGACGTTTGCGCCTGCAGCCGGCCTTTCGGTCCCGATGCGCGATGGCGTCGCGCTCGCCGCCGCGATCTTGCGTCTCGCGACCGATCCGGATGAACGCAGAAGGCGAGGCGAAACATCGCGGCAACTCGCCCAACAGCATTACGATATCAGGCTGCACGCCAAACGGATGGCTGATCTTTACAGATCGGTGGCCGGGCGACACCGCGAGGGGCGTGCGCTCAATGTGGGCTCCGCATGAAGATCTTGCTGCTGACCGACATTCCGCCTTGCCGCAATCTGACTGCCGGCCTGGCCCTGGCGCAATTGTGCAGGTTCCTCCCGCGCGGGTCGCTTGCCTGCTTCACGATCCTCAATCGCCATTTGCATCCCGAACTCTGTCCCGATCTCGACTGGATTCCGATGGAGGTTGCCCGCAAGCCCAATGAATACGGACGACGAGTGCTTCGCGGGCGACTGGGAATTTTGACCGCGCTGCCGATCGAAAACTGCACGCGATGGATCTCGGCACCGCGGCTGGTTGCGCGCGCCACGCGGTTTGCCCGGGCGCACAACGTCGACCTTCTCTGGGCGGTTCTGCAAGGACAGACTGTCGTTCGCGTCGCGGGCCCGCTCGCCCGAAATCTTGGAGTGCCGCTGTTGACGCAGGTCTGGGATCCATTGTCCTGGTGGTTGCGAGCGCATGAAGTCGACCCCTGGAATCGATGGCTTGCCCGGCGGCAATTCGACGCGGCCATCCGCCAGAGCGGATGCTGCATGACAGCGTCCTGGGTAATGGCGGAGCAGTATGAAAACATGTATGGGGTGCGCTGCGTTCCCATGCTGTCGTGCCTGGATTCAAACGCAGCGATGCCTGTCGCCGAAGCGCTTCGCAACCAGCATGAGATCGTAATCGGCATGGCCGGCCAATTCTACGCCGAGGAGGAATGGAACCAGCTCCTCGCCGCGCTGCATGAGGCCAGATGGCGCGTCGCTGGCCGCTCGGTTCGTATTAAGGTTCTTGGTCCATATGTGCCACCCGGCGCCGTGTCGGAACCGCGACTGGATTATCGCGGCTGGAAGCCGACCGCAGAGGCAATCAAAATCCTGGCGCAGGAGACGGACGTGCTGTATTGCCCTTACCCTTTTGCGCCCGAGATGGACGAAGTCGCCCGCGTGAGCTTTCCATCCAAAATTCCGCTTTATTTCGCCGCAGGTCGGCCAATTCTCTTTCACGGGCCGGCGTATTCCTCACCTGGGCGCTATTTGATTGAGCGCAAAGCTGCGGTCATTTGCAAAGAGCTCAGCGTACCGGCGATCTATAACGAACTGGAGCGGCTCGTGACTTCACCGGCGCTTTATGCAAAAACTGCGCTAAATGGTCGCTCTGCATTCTTGCAGGACTTCACACTCGATCAAATGCGTGAGCGTTTTCTTTCGGCGCTCGGTACGATGCCGCAAGAGTTGGCGCCCTCCCCCTTGAGCTTAAGGCATGCATCAAATACCAGATAAGTTCTCGTCGATCACACGGCGGTTGACGGAATGGCGACGCAGGCACGGCCGATCAAGACGGATCAGGATGAGTGACACGGAAGTCTTCTCGGTCGCTGCCGACATTAACTCGGATTCGCCCGCGGCTGGCTGGGATTACTTCAAAGTTCCACTCGTCGATCTGGGCGAAGCCGAAAACCAGAACTTTCGAGGCGTGTGGTCACCATTGCCTGAGGTGGGCGCGAAAAAAATCGGAGTCGATTCCGTATTTCTGGAGAATGCCGAAGACTACTACCAGAAATACCAAGGCTTCGACTATTGGCGTATGCTGACCAAGCAGGCCCTCAGCAAACTCGGTATTGCTGAAGCCTCGCTGGTGGTCGAATTTGGTTGTGGGTTCGGCAATGGAACGTTGCCTCTGCTCGATCTGCTTCCGACCGCTCGAGTTATCGCCACCGATATTAGCCCTCAGCTCCTGTCGATCCTAAAGCGATTGTTGGATGCTCGTGGGTTGAGGACGCGTTGCTTGCCGGTGGCCATGGATGCTCAAAAGGATTATCTGGCGGAGGCTTGCGCAGATTTGGTCTTTGGCTCTGCGATTCTGCACCACCTTGCCGACCCGGGGGCGCTCGTTCAATGTGCAATGCGCATCCTCAAACCTGGCGGCGCTGCGATATTCTTTGAGCCGTTCGAAGCGGGGAACGCCATTCTACGATTGATCTGCATGCTCATTGCGGAGGAAGCGGACCGCCGAAAAGTTTCTAGCCGCGCAATTAAATGGGTGAAAGCAATCCCCGGGACGCTTGAACCACAGATCAAGCGACACGCGGTTCCCGGCTGGTCTGACTTTAACGATAAATGGGCATTTCCCCGATCGGTGCTCGAATCCATCGCTCAAGGCGCTGGTGCCCAGCTAATCGTCTATCCAATTCATGACAACAAGGGTCAGTTCACGAGACATTTCAAGTATATGCTGGAGGTCTACGGAGCTATGCAGGCAGCCGATTTACCCGAATGGGCATGGCGGGTTCTCGAACGTTTCGACCAGGAGCTGTTCTCGCCTGAACTTCTCACCGATTTGCTGCTGGAAGGCTGCGTCATTTTCCGGCGGCCTTGCTGAATGCCCACCGATGTCATTGCCCCTGCTTTCATCGTTCAGGTCGGCGAGATGATTAAGAAGACCCTGAGCAATATCGGCGACGCGTAACCTTGGCGTGCCCTTGTGGGCGCTTGAGTGATGAAGCATGCTGTATCCGCGTGTCGAGAAGAACTGCGAATCTACTTGAGATTCGTCGGCTGCTTCGCTAGAGTTAAAGAGATACGGGCTCAGAGGAAATCGTACGGACGATTTGCGAATGGTCTTCAAGGTGAAGTTTCATTATGCGCTATTCTTTCGCTCATCCGCTGATGCGGCGCGATACACACAAGGAGACTTAGAGACGTGCAAGTCTACTCGGCTTCACTGCCCAATTACCTGGCAACCGTGGTCAGGTACAGGGACTTGATCGGTCAGCTCGTTCGCCGCGAATTCAGTACCCGCTATCGAGGGTCCGTCCTTGGCATTTTTTGGGCGGTGCTCAACCCTGTCATTACGGTTCTTGTGTTCTCCTTTTTGTTCGGGGTGGTATTTCGCGCGCGGTGGGGGACCGAGCCGACCGCACCCAATTTTGTTATTATCGTTCTCGTGGGGATGATCATCCATGGCATGCTGGCGGAATCGCTGGGACAAGCACCTAATCTGGTTCTTGGACGACTCTCGTATGTGAAGAAGGTCGTATTTCCTCTTGAGGTCTTGCCAATCGTCACGGTTGTTACGGCGCTCATCAATGCCGCAGTCGGGATGACGGTCGTCTTGGCGGCTAACGGAGTACTGCAAGGCTCCATTGTGCCAACCGTACTGCTACTACCGGTCGTGCTCGTTCCCTTCATTCTTCTAATTACCGGAATTGTTCTATTCGTCGGCGCCTTCGGCGTCTACGTGCGGGATTTGACGCAAATCGTTAACTTTTTGAACATGATCACGCTCTTCCTTGCGCCGGTCTTTTATCCGATCTCGGTGGTGCCCGAGCAGTATCGGGTCCTGCTGTTTCTCAATCCCTTGACATTTATCCTTGAGCAGGCGCGCGACGTCATGCTGTTCGGACGCCTGCCGGACTGGTCAGGGCTTGCCATCTACACCGTCATTGCTTTCGGTTTTGCTTGGCTCGGGTTGTGGTGGTTCCAAAGGGCTCGTAAGGGATTCGCGGATGTCATGTGAGCCAGCAATTCAAGTTGAAAATGTCGGGAAGTCTTACCTGATCTACCAGGCCCCCCACGATCGACTGAAGCAGTCCATCGTCCCGCGTCTGCAGCGTGCGTTCACGCCACTTGCGCGTTTGGCCGGCCGCACGATTCAGCCGCGATTATATTATCGGGAGTTCTGGGCGCTTCGCGACGTCAGCTTCGAAGTTGCGGTTGGCGAGACGGTCGGAATCATTGGTCCAAATGGTTCCGGGAAGTCGACGCTCTTGCAGCTGATTTGCGGGACGCTAAACCCGTCGACAGGCCGGGTCCAGGTCCGCGGTCGAGTCGGTGCGCTGCTTGAGCTCGGTTCGGGCTTCAACCCCGAATTCACCGGACTGGAAAATGTCTATATGAACGGCACCGTGTTGGGGCTGACGCGGGCTGAGATCGACGCGAGGCTGGATGACATCTTGGCGTTTGCCGACATCGGAGACTTCATCGATCAGCCGGTGAAGACCTATTCCAGCGGCATGGGAGTGCGCCTTGCCTTTGCCGTCATGGCACACATCGATGCGGACGTGCTTATTATCGATGAAGCGCTTGCCGTCGGAGACGCATTTTTCCAGCAGAAATGCATGCGCTGGCTGCGTAAGTTCCGCGAACACGGCACGGTCCTGTTTTGCGGGCATGATACCGGCGCGGTGACAAGTCTTTGTCATCACGCGGTTTGGCTTGATCACGGCAGCATGCGCGCGGCTGGACCAGCAAAGGATGTTTGCGAGGCCTACATGGCCACGGTCTACGCACGAACGACTGGCCTCAGCGATAAAAGCGTGCGACCAGCGAAGCGGGACCCGGAACTGAAATCAACGATCGATCGAAAAATCGATTTGTCGCAAATTGTCGAAGTTCTGGAGTTCAACGAGAACTCAGCGTCGTTCGGAACCGGCGACGCCGTCATTCTCGATGCTCGCGTACTCAGCCTCGGTGGAAAGGAGCTTGGCTTGATCCGAGGCGGCGAAGAGGTTCAGGTCATTGTCAAGATTCGCGCTAACGTCGATATTGAAAATCCAATTGTCGGATTCCACGTAAAGGACCGCTTGGGGCAGCCGTTGTTCGGTGACAATACCTATCTTCAATATAGCGGTTCTAACCTGAGGGTCATGGCCGGGGAGACCATCGAAGCGAAATTTGTCTTTGAGCTGCCGTTTCTGCGGAGCGGGGAATACTCTGTCACGGCAGCCATTGCGTCGGGCACGCTGGAACACCACGTCCAGCATCATTGGCTGCACGACTCCATGATCTTCAAAGTTCATTCGCCATTTCGTAATGGCGTCATGATTGCAATCCCGATGCGATCGATCACGCTTGAAATAGAGGACGTTACGGTTCCCGAAAAAGTGGAATAGGCCGTGGCCGCAACCGCGCGCTTGCGAAGATCAAGGGAAAGCTCCTGGCCTTCGTTCCCAGCAACATCTTGGGCCCGATTTGCGAGTTCCCCAATCGTTTCGATCCCGCTGAATCAGAATCTAGTCTAGTCTACCGAATGAGTCCGGGTCGAAGCCGTTGACGGTATCGGCCAAGGAGGCGCGCCGTGAAGTTTTTGACATCCCGTTAGCGTAGCACACGTCATTGATGTGATTGAGCGGAGGCTATTTCCTTGGCTAGGGCCGGAAGGTAGATGTGCTCTTCGTGATCGAGCAGGTGCAGCTTTGCTTCGATCATGTCTTTACTATGAGCGACGGCAAGAAACGGCTGGAAATAGGCGTCTAGGCGAACGTCGTCTGAAACGGTACGCAATGCAGCCCGGCTGTTGCGCACCTCGTCTTGAACAAGCACGACAAGTTTTTCGTAGCAGACCATCCGGTCGTGGTCGGAGAAATCCGGGTCGGGATTGCCCTTAGCGCAGTTTCTGAGCTCGTAAGCTTCATAAAAATTGACCGTGGTTCGTAGCGTCTGCTGAAACCAACGAGCGACCGATTGCTCGGACGCGAGCATGATGTTCCGGGTGTCGGATTCCGCGGAGGCGGCCTGTTGAAAACTATCGACAGCCTCGTCGACGAGTTTCAGCATGGCGCGATAGCGCCTCGCAAAGCTACCGACGCTGTTGCCGGGCGGATTTTCAGCCTCCACTGTTCCGTCGTCCCGTACTCGAACCACCGTATGGACCTGCGGAACGCGATCTACGACAGAATGTAATTCGAGGGCTTCCGGCTCGGAGCTCTCGAGCAAATAGAGAAAACGACCGTGAAAGGCAGCCGGAATGTCTTCCTCAGGGTCCAGCATTAGGGGGTGAGCCGGGCCGAGAAAAGTTGGTCCCTCGAAGTAAATGGGAATTTGCGGCGAGAGACCGATCGCCTGCGAGATTAGGTCCCATGCTTGCTCCAGCTGTTGAGCTCCGGCGCCGGCGATGCTTCGAGCCAATGCGTGCCTGATTTCTTCGGGCGTTCGCCCGCCCTCCCACCAAGCGAATTTCTCGATTTCCGCTCCGGCAGATCCGTATAGGTTGTTGAAATATGGCATGGCCAGAATGCCGTCGGCGCCGGATGCTGCAACCGCTTGCGAACGTGCGAGCCAGCGCGGCGGTGAAGGAACGAAGGGAAGGCCACCGAAATCGAGCGACAGTTCGGGCTCGCTGTGAAGATATATGCGAAGCCGATCGCTCTTCGCCAAGGCGATCTGGCGCACGGCCCGTCGACTCGGCCCGATCATGCTAAGGCTGTAATCCCAATAGGATTTGACGATGCTGTCCGGATCCCGCGTGATCTCACTGTTCTCGACCTCGGTCGCTACCGACGCCCCCGATTGCAGCCGTGCCATAAAATCGGCCTGATAAGGATCGCGCGACCAGACGAACTGCGCCGAATACGGCCATGCAATGACGTCCGCATCCCGCTTCACCGCGCGAGCGGATGCGAACACCGTGTTGACGAGAGCGGCAACTGTCTCTTCAGCGCCTCGCGGTCCGCACAGCGACGTGTCCGTCTGTCCCTTAGGTAGACCCTGCGGGTGCATGTAGCAGTGGTAGAAACCTTCACCTCCGACGATCATCAGGATACCCGCAAGATCTGGCACGGCGGTGAAAAGGTCCTTGATCGTCTCGGCAATGTATTGCCGGACCGATGGGCTGTCGGTCGAGAGAATATGGCCGCCGTATCCATTCCACACCCGTGGCCCCATGCTGTCGGGATGCGCCTTGAACAACGGGTGGTCGTCGGGAAAGCGGTGGCGGTTGTTCAAATGGACGTAAGCGCGCAGACCCCACGATCGTGCCTCGCTCACCGCCTTCGCGAGTCGTGTAAGTACATTGGGATTTTGCAGATAGCCTATCTCGGGGAGCGCCTTGGACGTGGAGATTTCGTGCAAGTCCAAATAAGGCTTGATGATGACGGCATTGTATCCGAGGAGAACGACGTCTCGCATGGAGCCGAGCCAAGGAACAGCGCCGAGCCGTAGCTCGAGTTTTGGTCGCAATGTTTCGGTGCCTAGCTTCAGGATTGGCGCACGTCGCAATCCCATCTGCTCGATTAGATGCACCGCGCCATCGCGCACGGCATCGTCACCGGCTCCCCGGATCGACGCCGTGTCGGACGTCACTTCAAGTGTGAAGCCGGCTGGAGCGTGGCTGACCGGTCTCGGCGGGACGAACTCGATCGTGTAAGTCCCGGCGGACCGGCGGCTGGCTGAAGAAGCGATCTCGGTCGTGACGTTCATGTCTCGGATCAGAAAATCACGGAGGAGGTTCGCAATGTTTCGGGCGACTGCAGAGGGCTGTTCCGCCAGAAATATGACGCAGCGCTTGATCTCGACCTCACTCTCGGCAGGACGCGCGGCAGGATCGCGGCGAAAGCGGGAGATATAATCCTTGCTCAGCGCCGAGAAACGGCTTTGATTGTAGGCGGCATCAGCTTCCTTGGCGCGCGCGGCCATGATGGCAGCGGCGTCGGTTTCCTGACTGACCGCGGCTGGCACGAATACCTGCGACAGTACGAGGACTAACGATATGGCAGGAAACGATAACCGCATTTGCGCAACTGTCAGCGTTGGCCGCTGTCGACGAGGTCGGGCGGCGTCGGGTATGCCTTGCGCATCACGCTTGGCGAGCATCCGGCAATAATCTGCCGAGGGCTGCGGGGTCAGTTACCTAACGCCACCAGCTCTTCGCCGCGGTGCGCAGCCAAAAGAGCCCGTATACGAAGTTTGTGCCCTTTCGGCTTTGGCCGAAGCCTCGCCGCCTGACGTGAATTGGCACCTCGCCGATCCGCAAGCCTTTCTTTGCGGCAGATATCAAGACTTCCGACGACTGGAATTGGTCTTCCCGCAAGTCGAGTTTAGTCATCTGTTCAATCTTGAATGCCTTGAAGCCACTCGAACAATCGGTGATATGCACTCCTGTGAGCAGGCTGACTAGTCGCGAGAAAGCGAACACGCCGAGAGAACGGACTGTACTGTCGCGATCGGCGTTTCCGAGAATTCGCGATCCGATGACCAGGTCTAAGCGCCCCGCCAGAACCGGTTCGACCAGTGTCGCGATCTCACTAGGCTCGTGCTGGTTGTCGGCATCCATAGTGACGCCGATGAAGACGCCATGCCGCGCCAGAAATCCGTATCCCACGCGCGAGGCTGCCCCCTGGCCGCGATTTATGGGCGTGCGCGCGACGAGACATCCATGCTCCAGGGCGACGCTCTGGGTAGCGTCAGTGCTGCCGTCGTCGACCACGAGAACGCCCAGTTCGATTCCACCAATTTGAGCCGGAATGCGGGGAAGCAGTACGCTCAGGTTGTCCGCTTCGTTCAGCGCCGGGATGATGACCATAATACGCTTCAGCCGCGTGGCGATCTCGTCCTGCGGCATCACGGCATCGATCGCAGCACCACGCAAGCTGCGATCGATCAGGTGCTTGAGCGAATCGAGCTTTGCCCGCTCGTGCAGCACCAGCAGCAGGAGTGCACCATTGGAGATGATCAGCAGCGCGAGCAATCGCCCATATTCGAAATCGCCGAGCTTCAGGAGATCGCGGAAGATGTCGGCCGATTCGGGAACCAGAGACACGAGAAAAAGCGCAGAGGCGACAAGAGCGCAAATCAGAAACGTTTCGCGGCTCCAGCGATGACCGCGGAAATAGAAAAACGCGAAGACGAGAATTCCGCTGGCGACGAGCAGCCCCAAAAGACGAATGACGCTCATGAATGCCCCACGTGCTTCAGTTCACGCCCACTTAACGCTGCGCACGAATTTTGAGGGATCGATGCGGTTGCGATAGCGCATTATTGTGTTCAGCATGCTGCCCAAAATGTCCTCGGTCAGAAAGTGAGGCTCCAAGCCGAGGGAAAGCAGGCCGGTATGCGCCGGATTGTAATAGTGCTGCTCCGCCTCTTTGCGCGGATTAGGTACGGAGCGGATCGACACGTTCAATCCGAGGGATTTTCCCGCTGCCGCGACCCGCTCGGCCAGGTCATTGACGCTGAACGTTTCCGTGAACTGGTTGAAGACGCGAAGCTCCCCCTTAGCGGCGGGATTCTCGATCGACAGCAGGATGCAATTCAACGTGTCCTTGATGTTCAGATAGCCGCGTGTCTGTCCGCCCTTTCCGTACACGGTCAGCGGGAAGCCGTGGACCGCCTGGACCATGAAGCGGTTGAGTACCGTACCGAATATCTCGTCATAGTTCAGAAACGGATAGAGCGCCTCGTCGCCGCTGGCCTCTTCGGTGTCCAGGCCGTATACCGGTCCTTGCATCAGGTCAGTGACACGCAAATCCCACACGCGCACGTAGAACCACAGCAGGTCCGTGTCCATGATTTTGGTCGTATGATACAGGCTTCCGGCTTGGCGCGGGAACAGGAACCGGTCCTTGCGGCCTTTGTGCTCGATGTCGATCCAACCTTCTTCAATGTCGATATTGGGCGTGCCATACTCGCCCATTGTACCGAGTTTGACGATGTGGCAGTCGGGCGCGAACTCACGCACGGCATGCACCACGTTCAAGGTCACACCGATATTGTTTTGCAGGGTAAGCGTCGCCGTCCGGCGGTTCAGCATCGAATAGGGTGCCGCGGGCTGTTCAGCATAATGCACAAGCGCATCCGGTCGGAACGACTCGAAAACCTCGGCGACAAAGCTCCAATCGTTCAGGTCTCCGATCCGGACCTCTACCTCGTGGCCGGATTTCTGCTGCCATAGCCTAGCGCGGCTTCTGAGCTCCGGTACTTCGAACAAGGGCTCGACCGATTCCTCGCGGCAGACGCGACGGCGCAGATAGTTATCGACCGCCATGACCGTGTGGCCGACCTTGGAGAGCCGCATGGCCGTCGGCCAACCCAGGTAGCCGTCGCCCCCGAGGATCAGGATCTTCATGCGGCACCCCGCGCGTCCAGCCCGAGCCGTTGGCGACTTTCCTCAGGCAGAACGCCGGGCTGAAGCAGAAAATCCTCGATCTGAGCTTCAGTCATAGGGACTTCGTTTTCCGAATGATAGATTCTTTCGCACAATCTGAGCTCTTGATCGCCATAGGCGTAATCGATGCGTCCATGATAGTTACGCAGGGCGGGGAGCACAACGAGGTAGCGGCCGAGGTCATATGTGCGCCGCGCCTCCTCATCTGTATTCAGCTCCTCCCACATCTTCTCGCCCGGACGTGGTCCGATCTCTTTAATCTTTACTTTCGCCGCTTGGCGGCCATACAGCGGGGCAATGAACCGAATCATCACGTGGGCCAGGTTGGCGATGGCTAGAACGGGCATTTTAGTGATGAAGATTTCGCCGCCGCGCGCCCAAGCGAGGGACTCAATCACCAGGTGCGACGCATCGTGCAGGGTCATGACGAAGCGTGTCATCCGCGGATGCGTGAGCGAAATGTCGCGTCCCTCTTTGATCTGCTGCGCAAACAGCGGAATTACCGATCCCGCGGAGCCGGCGACATTGCCGAAGCGGGTGACGCTGAAGATGCAGCGGTGGCTTCCCTCGCTTAGGGCATTTGCCGCAGTGAAGAGCCGTTCCGCCATCAGCTTTGACGTACCCATCACGCTGGTTGGATTCACAGCCTTGTCCGAGCTGGTGATCAAAACGCGCTCGAGATGGTTGCGCAACGCGGCGCGAATGACCTGCTGCGTGCCGATGATATTCGTCTGCACCGCGCTGAACGGACTGTGCTCGCACGAGGGGACGTGTTTAAGCGCCGCCGCGTGAAGACAAAAATCCATCCCGGAAAACGCCCTATTCACCTCATAATCATCGCGGATGTCGCAGAACAGGGGTTCGCACCTTGAATCGCTTCCCAGACGCTCGCCGACCCGGAAGAGGGCGGATTCGTTGTTGTCGATGACGCGTACCAGGCTCAGGGGCAGCTGCAAGAGTTGGTCGACGAGTTCCGTCCCGACGCTGCCGGCGCCGCCGGTCACGATGACGCGCTTTGATTTGAAAAAGTCGGACAAAGAATTCAGCAGTATTGTCATGCCCTTATCTGACCCCCCCAGCAACTCCCCGACCCGCTGCCTTGTCGCCTGACTGCAGACTATGCAGAGCATATGCATTAGAGCGATTGCTTAAATGCTGCAAGAGCGATCGTTAAAAAAAGGGACCGCAGAGACCCGGATCGGAGCCGCCGGCAGTCGGTGGATCCCTGTCTCTCGGTACTACGCAGCGTCCGCGGAGCTATCGAAAGTATCCTGTGCAGCGGCATGGCTCAGTTCGTTTTCAGGCCTTCCCGCATTTCTATCCTCGCAGGTCAGTCGACATGATCATGCTTTTTCGTCGTGTTCGGTATACTTGCGCGACACATCTCCGGCCCAAGCGCGCCGGAATTCGATTCCTCGAACAGAAACACCTTCAGCTGCCATAATTGAGCGCTTCGGCAACCTTGCGCACGGTTTTTTGCGCGTATGCTTGGGGCAGGGTCTAATTAGTCTAGCTTTGTTTCGCCGGAGTAGCGCTAACGCTTATGACGTTACCTCGCGTAGCAAGTTCTAGACAAATCACGGACCGTGATGCGCCGATGACCATGCGCACATTCGGCAGAAAAGGTTTGACTGGACCATTCGACATTGCTTCTGTTGGGCCGCCTCGGATCAAAGGATCTCCGGCAGCGGGCTGTCTTTCCATGGCGCAGGTCGATTTGCAGGAGGAAGCATGTTCGGTGGCTGGCGCTGGCGATTGATATTAGCGCTCGCAGTATTGGCGGTGTCTCTTTACGGCACCCGCGCGTCGGTTTTGATTGCGGTTGCTCGCTTGCTGGTCAGCGACAGTGCTTCTGTCGAATCAGACGTGGTCGTCATATTACGCAGTGACAGAAGTGAGTACGAATACGACCGGACGAACACCGCAAGCAGGCTATTCAATGCCGGCATGGTCAAATGGATCTACGTTTCTGATGCTCTCGCCGACGAGAGCAGCTGGCGTTTGCGGCAACGCGATATCATCATACCATCGCCCCAGCAGAACATCGTGTCGATGCTGTTGCAGCAAAATGTCCCTTGCGAACGGATCATTCTCGATTCCACGAGTCCGGGCGGCGGCACGGTTGGCGAGATGCGAC
Source organism: Xanthobacteraceae bacterium (assembly GCA_049522435.1). Lineage (GTDB taxonomy): Bacteria > Pseudomonadota > Alphaproteobacteria > Rhizobiales > Xanthobacteraceae > BOG-931. The sequence goes on along the minus strand of JBEKNW010000025.1, from coordinate 2,538 downwards.
GGGTGCGCGAGTTCATGCTAGCGCGGCGCTTCTCTTCCGCGCTCATCGTTACCAGCTGGTTTCACGCGCGCCGGGCGGCGCGCATCATGAACCGCGTGATAGCGAAGAGCGGCCGAACCACAACCCTCATCATCGCCGACAGCGCTGTGGGTCCTGAACATTGGTGGAGATATCGATATACCGCGATTGCGGTGCTCGAAGAATATGTGAAGCTGGGACTGGATCTTTTGCCGGCCGCACCCGCCTTCAGCGATGACCCGATCGAGCAGACCCCGCCGGTGCTTCAGGCACCGACCGGATGCGATGCGGCTTCCGCCGGCCGGTAACGGAACAGCGCGATGCTCGAACGCCGGCAATTCCTTTCCGATTGGCTCGCCAACCTGTCCAGCCTCGTCTTTCTGGCGGTTTCCGGGTTGCTCATCAACAGCCTGATCGCGAAATACTACGGGGCGGCGGCACTGGGTATCTTCAATCAGGTGTTCGCCCTCTACATTCTCGGATCGCAGCTTGCGACCCTCGGTGTGCAATTCTCCGTCCTACGCTATGTCGCCGAAATTCATCAGGACGTTCGTCGCTCGGTGACGATTCTGTCCTCCGCTCTCGTCGTTGTCCTGGCCGGATCAACCACGCTCGTCGCGCTGTGCGTCGCTCTCCTCGGAGCTGAGCATTACATCTACAGCGAAGACGTCGTCAGTAGCACGCCCTATATGCTTCCAGGTTTATGGGCTTTTGCGATCAACAAGGTGTACCTGAATGCGTTGAATGGGGCGAGGCGGAACAAGCTCTATGCACTATTTACCGGCGCGAGATATGCTCTCTTGGCGCTTAGCGTCATTGTTGTGGTAGTCGTCCGCGTCCCCGCCAATCGCCTGAGCATGGTCCTGAGTGTGAGCGAAGCGCTTCTACTACTCGCTCTCGCGATCAGCTGCTATCGGCTGTTCCCCGGCTATTTTTCGGCTGCGACTAGCGAGTGGATTCGCCGCCACGTCCAATTTGGGCTGCACAGCATATTGGGGGGCGTCGCCGTGGAATTGAATACGCGGGTCGACGTGCTCGTGCTCGGACTGTTCACTTCGGACGCCGCGGTCGGGATATACAGCTTTGCCGCGTTCTTCGTCGAGGGAATTCTGCAGCTGTCGCAATTGTCGCGGCGGATCATTGATCCGATGTTGACCACCCTGGTCTTGGAGGGGAATCGAATCAAATTGCGCCTGTTCATGCGCAAGGGCAGAAATCTGAGCGCGATCTTCATCATTCTTGTGAGTGCAGCCGCAGTATCATTATATCCTTTCTATGGCGGTCTCTTGGGGGATGCCGATATCGCCGGCAAGAGCTGGAGCGTATTCGCGATCTTGATGGGTGGCGCCTGCGTTTTTGGCGCCTATGCCGTATTTGGCGGGTTTTTTTCTCAGGCGGGTCTTCCGCTCGTCCAAAGTCATCTGAACGTTCTAATTTTAGTCACCAACACGATTTTGAATCTTGTGCTCGCACCCTTCTACGGCATACACGGCGCGGCGACCGCTACGGCCATGTCCTTTGTCATCGGCACCCTGTTTTTTCGCCGCTGGGTGCATCAGCACTTTGGCTTTCGTCTGTGATATTGGCAGCATTCTGATGAACCATGCGCAGGAGGTTCAATCAATTGGCGTCCTGAGAGGATGGCGTCTGCCGTGTATTAGGCCCCACAAGGCTTCGGCACGAGCGCAGTTGGCGCTCAGCTTAATCTGCGCTCTCGCGCTGGGATTGTTGATGGCGTGCATCGCCTATCGCCTTTTCGGTGGAATAACTGTGATCGGCATGCAGGGCGTGGACACTTTCGAGTATTGGAAATACGCCGACGAGATTCTGCGTGGCCAGATAAATTTCATCGTTGATCGTCTGTCGTTTTACGTTCTCAATGTTCTCGCAATGAAGGCACTCGGCCTGAACGATTTTGCAATGAGAGCGTTCATCGCCGCCGCTGCGGTCATGAACATTGGAATTGTTTATTGTCTCTCCTACCGTGTACTCGCGAACGCAGCAATCGCGCTGGCCGTTGCCAGCATCTATGCATTCAATCCGACTGTTCTTTTTTATTCTTCTACGGAACTGCCCCACGTTTATGGCGCCACCTTCGTGTTGCTCGCTGCTGTATTTGCGCTTTTCGCCGTGGATCTGAAAATGACACTACGTACACGATACGTTTCCGCCGGGCTTACGGGTTTTTTGATTGCGGGAGCGGCGTTTTCGCACGAAGATTTGATCTTTGTGGCCGTCGCTTTTGCTCTGATCATTGGTCTGATGAGTCCACGCGAGGGATTGTTCTTATCGCGTTCGACAGTGCAAGCCGTGTTACTTGTCGAAACAAGTGTTGCTGTTGGTTTTGTCTTGGGCCTTGCTTGGCCAATGCTGGCATTGGGTGTGGGTCCGATGAAGGTTGTGCACGATTTCTTCGCGGTCCAAAGCAGCATGGATCAAAACACCGCGGTACGGACTGGAAACTCGTTCCTGCGCATGACCGTGCCCCGAATCATGGAGAACATTGCCGCGGATCTGCTC
>JBEKNW010000024.1:0-33460 GCA_049522435.1 Xanthobacteraceae bacterium | reverse complement strand
CAGCTTGTAGAGGCTGAGATTGATGCGGTGATCCGAGACGCGGCCTTGCGGAAAATTGTAGGTGCGGATGCGTTCGGAGCGGTCGCCGGTGCCGACCTGGCCGCGGCGCTCGGCGGCGCGCGCGGTCTCCAGCTTCCGCCGCTCGAAATCATAGAGCCGCGTTCGCAGCACGGCGAGCGCCTTGGCGCGGTTGCGATGCTGCGAGCGGTCCTCCTGCATCATGACAACGATACCGGAGGGAATGTGGGTCACGCGCACCGCCGATTCGGTCTTGTTGACGTGCTGGCCGCCGGCGCCGCCGGAACGCAGCGTGTCGATCCGCAGATCGGCATCGTTGATGGCGACATCGACGTCCTGCGCCTCGGGCAGCACGGCGACGGTCGCGGTCGAGGTGTGAATGCGGCCGGAGGCCTCGGTGTCGGGCACGCGCTGAACGCGGTGCACGCCGGATTCGTATTTGAGCTTGGCGAAAGCGCCGCGGCCGCGGATTTCGGCGATGATCTCCTTGTAGCCGCCCATCGCGCCTTCGCTTGCGGTCATGACTTCGACTTTCCATCCCTGCTTGGCCGCGTAGCGCTCGTACATGCGAAACAAATCGCCGGCAAACAAAGCCGCCTCGTCGCCGCCGGTGCCGGCGCGGATTTCCAGGATGACATTGCGCTCATCCATCGCGTCCTTGGGGATGAGCGCCAGGCGCAATTGCTGTTCGAGCGCTGCGCGCCGCGCCTCAAGCTGCGGCCGTTCCGCCTCGGCGATGGAGCGCATTTCGGCTTCCGTCGCGGGATCTTCGATCAGGCTGGCGACCCCGTCGAGCTCGCGCTGCGCCGCCCGATAGGACTGCACCGCCTCGACCACCGGCGCCAGCTCGGCGAATTCGCGCGACAGCTTCACGTAGGTCTCGGGCGGCAGCGCCGCGGCGAGATCGCGTTCCAGCCCCGCATGGCGGGCGACGAGCGCATTGAGTTTCTGGTCGGGAAGCATGGCTCTATATAGTCATGCCCGGCACTCGGGCCCGGCCATGACGGTCATTGATTATCCTAAATCTGCAAGCCGTTTTCGGCGGCGAACTTTTCGAGCTGGGCGCGGATTTGCACGCCGCGGGTCGATTGATCGATCAGCGGGCAGAGGAACGCGGCGATCTTGCGGCAGTCGAGGTCGAGCAGCATGGCCTTGACCGGCCCTACCGCAGACGGGGTGAGCGACAGCGAGCGGTAGCCGATGGCGACCAATGCGAGCGCCCCGATCGGCTGCGATGCAAGCTCGCCGCACAGAGTGACGGGCTTGTTGTGTGCCTGGGCCTTGTCGACGATATCCTTGAGCGCGCGCAAAACCGGCGCCGACAGCGGATCGAAGCGGCCGGACACTCGCGGATTGCCGCGGTCGACCGCGTAGAGGAATTGCACGAGGTCGTTCGAGCCGACGGAGAGGAAATCGACGTGCTCAAGCAATTCGTCGAGCTGATAGAGCAGCGAGGGGACCTCGACCATGCTGCCGACCTCGACCTCATCGGGCAGCTTGTGGCCGTGCCGGCGCAGATGCGTGAGCTCGCGTTCGACCAGTTCCTTCGCCTGGTCGAATTCCTCAACGGTCGCGATCATGGGAAACATGATTTTCAGCGCGCGGCCGCCGCCGGCCCGGAGCAGCGCGCGGAGCTGCGTGCGCAATAAAGCCGGCCGGTCGAGCCCGAGCCGGATCGCACGCCAGCCGAGCGCCGGATTCTCCTCCTCGATATTGCGCATATAGGGCAGCACCTTGTCGCCGCCGATGTCGAGCGTGCGGAAGGTCACCGGCTTGTCGCCGGCGGCGTCGAGGACGGTGCGGTAGAGCGCATATTGCTCGCTCGAGCGCGGGAAATTCGGCGCCACCATGAACTGCAGTTCGGTGCGGAACAGGCCGATCCCGGCGGCGCCGGTATCGGCGATGTGCGGGAGGTCGACGCTTAAGCCCGCATTGATCAGCAACGTCACCTCTTCGCCGTCCTTGGTCACGCACGGTCGATCCCGCAGCGCCTGATATTGTTGCTGCCGCCGCGCGCGCAGCCGCACCCGCTCGGCATAAGCGGCCTCCAGGTCGGGCAGCGGCCGGATGTGCAAATCCCCCGCCGAGCCGTCGACGATGATGGCATCGCCCGGATCGGCGATGCCGGTGGCGTTGTCGATGTCGCCGATCGCCGGGATGCCGAGCGCGCGCGCCACGATCGCGACATGCGAATGCGGCCCGCCTTCCTCGAGAACCAGACCGCGCAACCGCTTGCGGTCGTAATCGAGCAGCGCCGCCGGCCCCATGGAGCGGGCGATGAGGATGGCATTCTCCGGCAGGTTCTCGCGCGAGGGCGCGTGATCGCGGCCGGTGAGCTGACGCATCAGGCGGTTGGCGAGGTCGTCGAGGTCATGCAACCGCTCGCGCAGGAACGGATCGGTCTGCCGCAGCATGCGCGCGCGCGTGTCCGATTGTACGCGTTCGACCGCAGCCTCCGCGGTCAGCCCCGTCATCACCGCTTCCTCGAGCTTGTGAACCCAGCCGCGGTCGTAGGCGAACATGCGATAGGCTTCGAGCACGTCGCGATGCTCGCCGCCCTCCACCACGTCGCCGTGTTCGAGCAGTTCATCCAGATGGGTGCGTAATGTCTCGACCGCCGATTCGAGGTGCTGCAATTCCTTCGGAATGTCGTCGGCGATGAAATTGGTGACGACGACGCGCGGCTCGTGCAGCACCACGTGACCGAGCGCGATGCCTTCGCTGAGCGCCTTTCCCGTAAGATGAAGCGACCGCCGCGCGGCGGGCTCGGCGCCCGGAGGCGCCAACGCCGACAGCTCACCGGAGGCGATCATCTCCGCGAGCACCATGGCCGTCGTCTGCAGGGCCTCGACTTCTTCCTCCGAATAGGTCCGCCGGGCGCGGTTCTGCACCACGAGCACGCCGAGCGTGTTGCCGGCGCGCAAAACCGGCACGCCGAGGAAGGAGTGGTAGATTTCTTCGCCGGTTTCCGGCCGGTAGGAAAAGGCCGGATGCGCCTGCGCGTTCGACAGGTTGATGGCGCTCGCCTGGCTCGCGACCAGTCCGACCAGGCCCTCGTCCGCGCGCATCACGGTGTGGTGCACCGCATCGCGGTTGAGGCCCTCGGTGGCATAGAGTTCGAGGGTGGAATCGACGCGCAGCACATAGACGGAGCACACCTCCGCAACCATGTTGGCGGCGATCAGCACCACGATCTTGTCAAGGCGTTCCTGCGCGCTGACCGGCTCCGCCATGACTTCGCGGAGCCGGCGCAGCAACACGCGCGGACCGCCGAGCGCGCCACGCATGGCGTGAGGTCCCTCGGGCTTTGCCGTGACCGGAACGAAAGCCCGCCTCGCACCGGCCGTATTCGAAGAGGAATTCGCCCGGGCTCGGCCCGCTGCGATCACTCTCAAGCCTATATCGAATCCGGCATGCAAACCGCAAGTCAGAGACAGTGATATGACGGCGGCGGAATTTGTGCGCTGCAGCGTGTAGCGGCGTTTTCAGCCGTTTCTTCAGTCGTTTTCTTCAGCCTTTTTTCGTGGGCCGATTATGGCTTCCGCTTTATCGAGGCCGTAGAGCGAGTGCAGCGTGCGCACCGCGAGTTCGGTAAACGCCGCGTCGATCAGAAGCGAAAACTTGATCTCCGAGGTGGTGATGGCGCGGATATTGACGGCGCGCTCGGCGAGCGCGCGGAACGCCTGCGCGGCGATGCCGGCGTGGCTGCGCATGCCGATGCCGATGACGGAAATCTTGGCGACGTCGGTGGCGCCGTCGATCCGCGCGTAACCGATGGCCTGCTTCGCCTTGACGATGACATCGAGCGCACGCTGATAGTCCGCGGCCGGCACTGTGAAGGTGAGGTCGGTGGTCTTGCCGTCGGCCGAGACGTTCTGCACGATCATGTCGACATTGATGCTGGCTTCGGCCAGGGGACCGAAAATCGCGGCCGCAACGCCGGGCTTGTCCTGGACCTGGCGAACGGAGATTTGCGCCTCGTCGCGGGAGAAGGCGATACCGGTGACTACTTGGTGTTCCACGATCTCCTCCTCGTCGCAAATGAGGGTTCCGGGCGGATTGCCGTGCGGGTCGATCTCCTCGGGCCGATCGAAGCTCGAGCGCACGAAAATGCGCACATTGTGCACCATGCCGAGTTCGACCGAGCGCACCTGCAGCACCTTGGCACCGAGCGACGCCAGCTCCAGCATTTCCTCGAAGGCGACCTTGTCGAGCCGGCGCGCCCGCGGCACGACGCGCGGATCGCTGGTGTAGACGCCGTCGACGTCGGTGTAGATGTCGCAGCGGTCGGCGCGGATGGCTGCCGCCACCGCCACCGCCGAGGTATCGGACCCGCCGCGGCCGAGCGTGGTGATGCGGCCGGTTTCCTTGTGCAGGCCCTGGAATCCGGCGATGACCGCCACCTCCTTGCGTTCGCTGAAACGCCGGATGAGTTCGGCGCCGTTGATTTCGAGGATGCGCGCCGAGGCGTGCACGTTCGAAGTCAGGATCGGAAGCTGCCAGCCCTGCCAGGAGCGCGCGTTGACATCCATGTCCTGCAGGGTGATGGCGAGCAGGCCAGACGTCACCTGTTCGCCGGTCGCGACGACGGCGTCGTATTCCCGGGCGTCGAATATATGCCGCTTCTGCAGGGCCGCCGCGCACCAGGCGACGAGCTGGTTGGTGGTGCCCGCCATGGCCGAGACCACGACCGCGACGTCGTGGCCGGCCTCGACCTCGCGCTTGACGTGGCGCGCGACGTTGCGGATGCGGTCGATGTCGGCGACCGAGGTTCCGCCGAACTTCATGACGAGACGGGCCATGACAGTCGTTTGCGCTCTTTCGCGGCAAGCGCGCCAGTCGCCGCGATCGTCGCGGGCCGGCGCGAAAATGGCGCGTATAGATACCGGCGCAATGCGCTGGCTGCAACATGAGCGCGGCGGCGGGTTTGGCGCACGGTATTGGACCGTGATACAGACCGCCCGAATGGCGATACAAAACGGGGGACGCGGACGGCGAGTTGCGTGCGCGGCGCGTCGGGCGAGGGTGCGCTCGCGCCTCGAGATGACGGATCAACGATAAGGACCAGCCAATGATCTCCGAGCCGCTGCGCAATCCGCTCTCGCTGTTCAACGTCCAGGACAAGGTCGCCATCATCACCGGCGCTTCGGGCGCCCTCGGGCGGGCGACCGCACTCGCGCTCACCGCGCTCGGCGGCAAAGTTTTGCTCGCCTCCGGCACCGAGGCCGAACTGGATGGAGTTGCGAGCGAGGTTCGCGAACTCGGCGGCGCGCCTGCGACCGTGGTGCGTCGTCCGGACAGCCTGGAAGACGCGGAGGCGATGCTCGACGCCGCGCTCGCCACGTTCGGGCGTGTCGATCAACTCGTCGTCGCCTCAGGCTTCAATAGACCGGGATTCATTCAAGACCTCGAATACGAGGACTGGCAGGCGGTCATGGATGCCAATGTGCGCGGCCCCTGGTTCATGGCCAAGGCCGTCGGCAGTTACTGGATCGAAAGGCAGGTGCGCGGAAAAGTCGTGCTGATGTCGTCCGTGCGCGGCCGTCACGGCAATTATTCCGGCTATACCGGCTACTGCACCTCCAAGGGCGCGACCGATGCGCTGACGCGGGTGCTGGCGACCGAATGGGCGAAATACGGCATCACCGTGAACGCCATCGCGCCGACACTGTTCCGCTCGAAGCTCACCGCGTGGATGTACGGCGATGACGAGCTTGGCCGGCAGACGCGCCAACGCTCGCTCTTGCGCATTCCACTCGGCCGGCTTGGTGAAGTTGAAGACCTGATCGGAATGGTGATCTATCTGTTGTCGCCGGCATCCGATTTTTGCACCGGGCAGGTCATGTATGTCGACGGCGGCTATACGGCCGGATGATCGCGACGGTCCTTCCCCTTGACGCGAATTGGCAGCGCGGCCCGTTGCCAGCACGTCGCGGCCGCCATCATGCAACAGCAGAACGCGATCCACATGAGGGTAGGCATGACATGCTCCTTTGCGGATTGAACCGCGTAGTCAACGTTCGAGGTTCCTCATAGTTCCCAATCATTTTCATCGAGGTCCACGTGCGCGAGCAAAGAATCGGGGTTGTCGGCGGCGGCCTGATGGGCCACGGCATTGCTTATCTTTTCGCTGCGGCGGGGCATAGCGTCGGCGTGTTTGAGCCGGTGGTGGAAATCCGTGTATCCCTGCCGCAGCGGTTGCAGGCGATCGTCGATCTTCTCGGCGACGATCCGACGCTGCTGCAACGCATCGACGCGCACGATCGGCTTGCGCCGGCCGTGAAAGGCGCTGCCTTCGTGTTCGAAGCGGCGCCGGAGCGGCTTCCCCTCAAGCAACGCATTTTTGCCGAGCTCGAAAGCGCGGTGGCGCCGGATGCAATCCTGGCCAGCAACAGCTCGGCCATTCCCTCGACCGACATCGGGCGCGGGCTCAAGCATCGCGAACGCGTCCTCGGCACGCATTTTTGGAATCCGCCGCATCTGGTTCCACTGGTCGAAGTCATCGAGAATGAAAAAACCAGCGGCGAGGTTTTGCGCAACACCATGGAGCTGCTGCGCCATGCCGGAAAGATCCCGGTCCATGTGCACCGCGATATTCCCGGTTTCGTCGGCAACCGGCTGCAGCACGCGATGAAGCGCGAGGCGATCGCGCTCGTCGCCGCCGGCGTCTGCGACGCCGAAACGATCGACACCGTGGTCAAGGAAGGATTTGGCACGCGTCTGGCCGTGCTCGGCCCCATGGAGCAATCCGACCTTGTCGGATTGGACCTCACGCTGGAGATCGCCGAGGTGCTTTATGCCGATCTCGACCGCACGGCGGGGCCGCACCCGTATCTGCGCGAGAAGGTCAAGGCCGGCAAGCTCGGCATGAAAACGGGCGAGGGGTTGCGTCATTGGACGGCGGAGCAGGCCGACGCGGTACGCCAACGTCTATCGCGCTTCCTCGTCGAGCAGGCGAAGGCGAGGAAGGGGTGAGGCACGCAATTAAGTTTGTCAGCTAGCAAGTGCCCGTAACACCGCCGCCGGCTCCTTGGCGATGACGGCGAGCAGCACGCGTGCCGCACGATCCGGCCGACGCCGGCCTTGTTCCCAGGCATGCAACGCCGTCACGTCAAGCCCGAAGGCCCGCGCAAAGGCTATTTGCGACAGGCCAAGTCGGTGACGGAGCTTGGCTACGTCGACCTGCTCCGGCACCTTCACCGTGTAGCTCGGCAATTGCAATTCCCCGCGCGCATGGGCGAGCGCCTCATTGAGTCCCGCCATCAAGCGGCGGCCCAGGGGGCTAGTCTTCGGCCTCGATCGCCGCGACGAGTTTGCGGATTTGATGTTTCTCGCCATTCGTTAAGTCCTCCTTCGCGCTCTTGGCGTACACGTCCAGCAAGTAGAGCCCGCCTCTGCGGGTGACGACGTAGTAGATAATGCGAGCGCCGCCGCTCTTGCCCCGCCCGCCGCGCGCGGCTCGTGCCTTACGAGCGCCGCCGGTACCCTGAATGATCGGCCATGCGCTTGGTGCGAGTGCAATTTCCAATTCGGCCACTGCCCGCTCGGCTGGCGTGAACAGTTTTCGCGCCCGGCCATCGTAGCCGCGTGTTGCGACGACCCGCATGGCCGTCATATAAGGCATTGCCTTATATGACGCAAGCTATCCTGGCAATCGCAGCGCTAATCCCTAGTACGGCAGCCCCACATAGTTCTCCGCGAATGCCGTCGCGGCGGCCTTCGATCGGAACAGATAGTCGAGCTCGGCGAGCTGAATTTTTTGATCGAACGGGTTTTCGGAAATCCTGTGCAGCAGCATGGTCAGCCACCACGAGAAGCGTTCGGCCTTCCACACCCGCTTAAGCGCGCGGTCGGAATAATGATCGAGGCCGGCGGCGGATTTCTCGGAATAGTGTTCGACCAGCGCCTGTGAGAGGTAGCGCACGTCGCTGGCCGCGAGATTGAGGCCCTTGGCGCCGGTCGGCGGCACGATATGGGCGGCATCGCCGGCGAGGAACAGCCGGCCGAAGCGCATCGGCTCGGCGACGAAGCTGCGCAGCGGCGCGATGCTCTTCTCGATCGAGGGACCGGTGACGAGGCGCTCGCGGGCCTCCGCATCGAGCCGCGGCCGCAGTTCTTCCCAGAAGCGCTCGTCCGGCCAGGCATCGATGTCCTCGGCGAGACTGCACTGGAGGTAGTAGCGGCTGCGCGTCGGCGAGCGCATCGAGCAGAGCGCGAAGCCGAGCGGGTGCCGGACGTAGATCAGCTCCTCCGAGACCGGCGGCGTGTCGGCGAGAATGCCGAGCCAGCCGAGCGGATAGACGCGCTCGTGCGTCGTGAACGCGCTCGGTGGCAGGCTCTTGCGGCTGATGCCGTGAAAGCCGTCGCAGCCGGCAATGAAATCACAGGCGATCTCCTGCGGTTTGCCGTCGGCGCGGTAGGTCACGTGCGGGCTGTCGCTGAAAACACCGTGCAAGCTCACGTCGTAAGCCGCGTATACAATCGGCGCGCCGACCGCCGCGCGGCCGTCCATGAGGTCCTTGGTGATCTCGGTCTGCCCGTAGATCATCACCGCCTTGCCGGTCAGCTCCTTGAAGGAGATGCGGTGGCGCATGCCGTCTACGCAGATCTGGACGCCCTCGTGCACGAGGCCGTCTTCGTGCATGCGGGCGCCGACGCCAGCCTCGTCGAGAAGATCTATGGTGACCTGTTCGATGACGCCGGCACGGACGCGGCCGAGCACGTATTCGCCGGTTTGCCGTTCCAGGATGACGTTATCGATGCCGTGCTTGTGCAGGAGCTGGCCGAGCAGCAGTCCCGCTGGGCCGGCGCCGATGATGGCGACCTGGGTTCGCATGCCGTTGTCATATCATTGACCGGGACGGCTCGGAACATTGATTCAAATCAACGGCGATTTCTTATCGCCCGCTGAACAGTTTCCCGGCTTTATGGCGGCATGCGCGCCGGCCTGCGAGCGGGTACGAAAGCGGATTCGTGGATCGCCGCGGCGGATGCCGTCAGCCCGCCTACGCTGGCGCGCAGACAAACGCGGGCGCGGCGCGATGAGCGGCACGCGAAAGCCGCGCGCGCCACTGTCGTCATCTCGTTGTTTCTCGTGCTTCTTGCGGCGGCGTTGCTGGTCGGCGGCCGGGCCGTGATCGATCCGCTGCTGCAGCTGGCAGCGCAGGGGCGCGAGGCGAAGCGGGCGGGCGAAATCGTCTATACGCTGCCCGATGGCACATTTTGCCGTCACCTGTCGTTCGATAACGCGACGGCGGAACTCACTGAGGGTGCCGTCGAGCAATGCCCGAGTGACCTCGTCAAAGGTCGCGGGCGTGCCGCGATGGGCTTTGCCTGGGGCGGGCGCTAAAGCGCGCATGACGGCATTTCCAAGCTGACTTTTACGCTGGGCCGCTCGGGGGCTGACCATCGACGGCGGGCCGGTTCACCGCTAGGCTGCGCTGTCAGGGGTGTCGGGGTGACCCGCACGGAACTGGGGAAAGAAAACATATGCTGCGGACCATGCGTCTTTTCTGCTGGCTGGCGTTGCCAGTCGGTGCACTTCTTATTGCCCTCAACGGAGCCGCTGCCCAGGGCAGCCCCGAAGTCCGCGAGGCTTGCACGCCCGATGCGATGCGGGTGTGTTCCGACTTCATCCCGGACGTGCCGAAAATCACGGCATGCATGAAGGCGAAGCACGCCCAGCTCAGCGAGGCTTGCCGCCTCGCGATGTCCCACGGACACCAGGGCCGCAGGCATCGGGCACACCGGTGGAGGGGCCACGTGCATTGCGGGCACGGCCGGCATTGCGGCTGATCATTTCCTCATCAGGCGCGCGTCAGTATCGCACCGGCCGGAACTGCGTCGCGGCGTCGCGCGGGCAGTCCACGCCTTGAGCGTTGTTGCCCGGAAATGCCATGGTGCGCGCGCGACGGCGGGCGGGGCGGCCCAACGTGTCGGGGCTGGAACTCGCAAAGAGGCGCTATGCCCGAGGCCATGCAGCGCGGCAAATCAGCGGCCATATCGGCGGCGTTGCGCCGGGTCATGCAATGGGGCTGGCTCGGCGCGCTCGTCGCCGGCGTGCTGGTCGCGGTTTTCGCAGAAACCAAGGCGCAACCCAAAGCGCCGCCGAGCGCGGGCGACGATGCCCCGGTGCTCGCGGCCGATTCGGCGCTCGGCGAAGCCATGCGCGCCGGCGACAAGGCGGTTGCCCGCCGGCTCCTTTCGCTGCAATTCACTTTCGTCGACGCCGACGGCAGGATTCATGTGCGCAAAGATTTTCTTGCCGATCTCAAGGGCGGCGCCGCCGCTCCCGCAAGCGACGCAAAGGTGCGCCTCTATGGCCTTCTCGCCATGGTCACCGGGCATCGCCAATCGGCGGCCAACGGCGGTGCGTTTTTCCTCGACATCTGGGCAAAGCAGAAGGGCACGTGGCGCGCGCTGCTGATCCAGGACGTCGCGATCGCGACGGCAGACGCGGCGCCGGCCGCCGCGGCCGCGCCCGGTATCGAGGCAAAACACAACGAATGCAAGAATCCCTGCCAGGCGATCCCCTATCGCGTGCGCTCCCCGGCCGAGCAGGACGTCATCAATGCGTTCCAGGCGATCGAGAAGGCCGTCATCGCCCACGATGCCGGCGAATGGGGAAAGCATGTCGCCGACGAGTTCGTGAGCTACCGGACCGGCTGGACGCCTGTCCCCAAATCCGGCCGGATCGCCATGATCGAGCGCCAGAAGGAGGGCAATGCCGCCGTCACCGTCGGCGAAGTGGAGACGATGCGGCTTTCGGTCTATGGCGATGGCGCGGCAATGATTGCGAGCCAAATCGTGCCGGACAATTCGCGCCCGGCCTACCGCGCCGCGCGCGTGTGGGTGAAACGCAACGGTCAATGGCAGATGGCGATCAGCGCGCAGACGGATATCAAATAGCGCAGCCGAATTCGATTCCCGCTCATTGCCGCGGTGAGCGGGAATCCGGACGAAGAATGCCGGCCCGGCAATAGACCTCGCTGGGTCCGCACTTTCGCGGGGACGGTTCGAATCCCGCTCTACTCCTCTATTCCCGACGGCACGTTCTTGTTCTCGCTTTCGAGCTTCATGCCGGCGGCGAGCGCCATGGTCTCGGCCAGCGCCGCAAAATCCTTCTGCAAATATTCCTCCGGGTTTTTCTGCAACATGGCAGCGCCGAAATGACCTTGCAGCACCTCGCGCGCAGCCGCCGTCACCGGCATCGGAACGTCCATTTCGCGGCCGAGCGAAAGCCCAAGATCGAGGTCCTTGCGCAACAGTTCCGGAGTGAACGTCGTGGTCCAGTCGCAATTGACCAGCGCCGGCGATTTATAGCGCGTGAACATCGAGCCCATCGCGCTGTTGTTGAGGAAGGCAAGCCATGCGTGGCGCGGCACGCCCATCTTGTTGGTCAGGAGCGTCATCTCGATCAGGTTCTCGATGACCACTCCGAGCATGACGTTGTGCGCGATCTTGCATGCGCGCGCCAGTTCTCCCTCGCCGACATAGAATACCCCTTGAGGCGCGAATACTTCGATCAGCGGCGTCACCGCCTTGCAAACCGCCTCGGTTCCCGACACCACGGCGGAGAGCTTGCCGGCCCTGATGACCTTGGCATTGCCGCTCACCGGCGCGGCGACGAAATCGGCGCCGAGTGCTCTGAGCCTGTCGCGGATCGCGGCGGATTCCTCGACCGCGATGGTGGAGCAATCGACCACCGTCGGCGGTAGCTTGCCGCCCTGGCTGCAGACGCCGTTCTTGCCGTACAGCACCTCCTGCACGTCCTTGCCGGTGGCGACGATGGAGAACAGCACGTCGACGTTCTTGAGCTCGGAAAGGTGATCCGCGAGCTTGCCGCCGACCTTCGCCAGCGGCTCAGCCTTGGCGCGCGTGCGGTTCCAAATGGTGACATCGTAGCCGGCCTTGATGAGCCGCTCCGCCATGGGGGTGCCCATGCGGCCGGCGCCGATCCAGCCGATCTTCTGTTTGTGCTCTTTCCCGTTCGTGGCCATGCCAAACTCCCTTTTGTCGGGGTTTCTTATCACAGGTTGCGAAAACTTGTCCGCGTGCGGGAAGCGGCCCGGCCTTGCGGCGGCGGCAGGTCCGGCTTTGCATTTCTTGACAGAGATTTACGGTCCCGCCATAAGGACCGCGCGTGGGCACCGGGCGGCCCGGTTAAGGTCTGCCGGCACGCGCCTCCAGCCAGCAGCAGCATCGACTGGAAAAGCCGGTCCGGAACGAAATTCCGAGCACGCTTGCGAACTTCGGAATCGGGACACCAGGATCGAACACGAGGACAAAAGATGTTCGCGGTCTTCAAAACGGGCGGCAAGCAATACCGGGTGGCCGCCGAGGATTTGCTCAAGGTCGACAAGGTCAAGGGCGAGCCCGGTGAGATCGTCGAGTTCGGCGAAGTTTTGCTCGTGGGCGGCGATAGTGTGACGCTCGGCGCTCCCACCATCGCCGGCGCGACGGTCGCGGCCGAGGTGCTCGACCAGGCGCGCGGTCCCAAGATCATCGCCTTTAAGAAGCGCCGGAGGAAAAATTCCCGCCGCAAGCGCGGCTTTCGCCAGGAATTCACGCTCGTCCGCATTACCGAGATCCTCACCGACGGCCAGAAGCCGAGCAAGACAGCGCCGCCGCGGCCGAGACGGGCGCCGGCGCCGGCGCCGGACGTTGCCGCCGGTCCTGCGGCGGAGGCATCCGAGACCGCCCCCGACGCGTCCGCAGCCGCCGAAAAGCCGAAATCCAAGGCCCAAGCCAAAAAGCCGGTGGCCAAAGGGAAGAAAAAGTGAGCGAAAGCGGTGATGCTTTTGTCACGAATCCGGTATAACTAGCAGACAAGAAAGGTTCGGAGGCCAGCAATGGCTCACAAAAAAGCAGGCGGGTCCTCGCGCAATGGCCGCGATTCCGGCGGCCAGCGGTTGGGGCTCAAGATTTTCGGCGGCGAAGAGGTCGTCGCCGGCAACATCATCGCGCGCCAGCGCGGCACCAAATGGCATGCCGGCCACAATGTCGGCATCGGCAGGGACCATACGCTGTTTGCGTTGATCGGCGGCCGCGTTGAGTTCCGCGCCAAAACCAAGGGCCGCGTATTCGTATCGGTGCTTCCGACGGAGGCCGCGGCCCAGTAGCACGGTGGATCATATGAGGTCCGCCGGCATCCAGTCGAACCGGCGGGCCCAATGGGCTGCGAAAAGGGGAGACCGGGATGCCGGCTCCCCTTTCGGTTTTTTGCAGGAGCCCATGAGATGAGCCTGTCGGAAGAAGTCCTCGCGCAGACATGGCGAGAACGCGGTATTCCCGTCCTCGAGACCGAGCGGCTCACACTGCGCGCGCCGCGCCACAAGGACGTAACCGCGCTTGCCCTCCTCGCCAACGACCGTCGCATCGCCGAGAACACGACGCGCATCCCGCATCCCTATGGCATCGACGACGCCGAACAATTCATCGAGACCGTCAACAAGCGCGAGGGCGAAGCTTGCTTCGTCATCATGCTCGACGACACGCTGATCGGCGCCTGCGGGATCGATCCGCGCGAGGACGGTCTGGAGATCGGCTATTGGCTCGGAGTGCCCTTTTGGGGGCGGGGCTGCGCCACCGAGGCGGTGCGCGCGGTGATCGACCACGCCTTCGGCGATCTCCAACATGAGACGCTGCAGGCGGGCGCGCGCGTCAGCAACCCGGCCGCGCGCCGGGTGCTGGAAAAATGCGCCTTCCAGTGGACCGGCGTCCGCCTCTCTCGGATCCGCGCCATCAATTCCGCGGCGCCCGTCGACCGCTTTCGCCTCGATCGCAAGCTCTGGGTCTCGCTCAAGCGCTGGGGTCCGGTGCGGCGCGTGGCGTGACTTTGACACGCATTGACGTTTGTATAGGCAAATGCCTATACCTATGACCAATGAAGCGTTGGCCCGCCAGCTTCGATTGGGACGAGGGCAACCGAGAGAAGTGCCAGAAGCACGGCGTGTCGCTAAGTGAAATCGAGACGTTGTTGAGAGGGACGCCGCGGGTGGCGCCCGACCATAAGCATTCTTGGGTCGAGGAGAGGTTCATCGCCGTTGGCCGCAACACGCGGGGACAAGCGATGTTCGTGGTATTCGCAATTCGCGAGAGAAATGGTGACCTTTTCGTCCGTCCGATTAGCGCGCGCTACATGCATCGCAAGGAGATCGAAGGTTATGAAAAGGAAAGTTCCTAGATTCAAAACTGATGAGGAGGCCGAAGCCTTCCTCGAACAGGATTTATCCGATCTTGATTTCTCGCAATTCAAGCCGATGCGCTTCGAGTTCAAACCGAAGCAGAAATCGCTCAATCTGCGGATTTCCGAGGAACTGCTCGATGCCGTCCGCAAGAATGCCAAGCGTGCAGGCATTCCTTACCAGCGCTACATCCGCCAAGCGTTAGAGCGTGCGGTTATGGAACGCAAGCGCTGAGGAGCGACTGTCCCGCGTCAGCCCATGAAATTCCTCGACGAGGCCAAGGTCTATATCCGCTCCGGCGACGGCGGCAACGGCTGCATGTCGTTCCGGCGCGAAAAATTCATTGAGTTCGGCGGCCCGAACGGCGGCGACGGCGGCAACGGCGGCGACGTGATCGCGGAAGTGGTCGAAGGTCTGAACACGCTCATCGATTATCGCTACCAGCAGCACTTTTTTGCCAAGAATGGCCGCGCCGGCATGGGCAAGGACCGCCATGGCGCCAACGGCGCCGACGCCGTGCTCAAGGTGCCGGTGGGCACGCAAATCTACGAGGAGGACGGCGAGACCCTGCTCGCCGATCTGACCGAGCTCGGCCAGCGCGCCGTGCTCGCGCGAGGCGGCAACGGGGGTTTCGGCAACGCGCATTTCAAGTCCTCGACCAACCGCGCGCCGCGCCGCGCCAATCCCGGCCAGCCCGGCGAAGAACGTACCCTCCGCCTGCGGCTCAAGCTCATCGCCGATGCCGGTATCGTCGGGCTGCCGAATGCCGGGAAATCGACTTTCCTTGCTTGCGTCAGCGCGGCCAAGCCGAAGATCGCCGATTATCCCTTCACCACGCTCAATCCGCAGCTCGGCGTCGTCGAGATCGACGGACGCGAATTCGTGCTCGCCGATATTCCCGGGCTGATCGAGGGCGCGCATGAAGGCGTCGGTCTCGGCGACCGCTTTCTCGGCCACGTCGAGCGCTGCCGCGTGCTGCTGCATCTCGTCGACGGAACGGGCGGCCATGCCGGCGAGGCTTACAAGACGGTGCGCGTCGAGCTTTCCGCCTATGGCCACGGGCTTGCAGACAAGCCGGAGATCGTCGCGCTCAGCAAAGCCGATGCGCTGAGCGCCGACGAGATCAAACAACAGGTGGCGCGCCTCAAGCGTGCGGCGAAGAAGCCGCCGTTCGTCGTCTCCGCCGTGAACGGGGAGGGCGTCGCCGCCGTGCTGCGGGCGTTACTGAAGGTGATCGAAGAGACGCGCCGGGGCGCCGTCGAGCAAAGCGCCGCGCGCGCCGCCTGGCAGCCGTGATTGGACTGCCGCGCCACCCGCCGCCACCCGCGCCACCCGCGCCCGCTTTGTTTGGATTAGGCCCCGCCAATCGCTACATTAGCGGTATGTTCGGTCTGCCACGGACCTATCAGCGGCCACGGAACGTGCGGCTCGACACGCTGGTTCGCCTGCGTTGGCTCGCCGTATTCGGCCAGCTCGCCGCCGTCCTAGTGGTGTATTTCGGCCTCGAATTCGAGATTCCGATCTGGCCCTGCCTTGCCGTAATCGCGCTGGCGGCGTTGCTCAACGTGGCGCTGCGCGTGGGTTTCCGCGAGACGCAGTGGCTCGAGGCAGACCGCGCCGCCTGGCTCCTGGGCTTCGACATCGCCCAGCTTGCGGCGCTGCTCTACCTCACCGGCGGCTTGGAGAACCCGTTTTCCTTCCTGCTGCTCGGGCCGGTGCTGATCTCGGCGACCGCGTTGCCGCCGCGCATGACGTTGCTGCTCGGTATATTCGCCATGCTATGTGCGACGGTGCTGGTCTTCTTCCATTACCAGCTGCCCTGGGACAGCGAGAATCCACTCGAACTTCCTGAAATCTACATGGTCGGGGTCTGGTTCTCGATCCTGTTCGCGATCGGCTATATCGGCGTCTATATGTGGCAGATCGCGGAGGAGGCTCGCCAGCTCTCGGATGCACTGGCGGCAACCGAGCTCGTCCTGGCGCGCGAGCAGCATCTCTCTCAGCTCGACGGCCTGGCCGCCGCCGCGGCCCACGAACTGGGAACGCCGCTCTCCACCATCACCGTGGTCGTGCGCGAAATCGAGCGCGCGCTCGATCCAAAATCGCCATACGCCGAGGATGTGAAGTTGCTGCGCGAGCAGGCGCAGCGCTGCCGCGAGATTCTCGCCAAGATCACCGAACTTCCCGCCGGCGGACCGTTCGACCGTATGCCGCTCTCCGCCCTGATCGAGGAGGCGGCGGCGCCGCACCGTAACTTCGGCGTCTCACTCGGTGTGACGCTCCCCCCCGACCGCACGGCGGAGCCGGTTGGGGCGCGCAATCCGGCCATCCGCTACGGCCTCGGGAATCTCATCGAGAACGCGGTCGAATTTGCCAACAAGCGGGTGGAAATCATCGCGCAATGGACGACGGAAGAGGTGAGTATCACGATCAGCGATGACGGGCCGGGCTTTGCGCCCGAAGTCGTGGACCGCATCGGCGCCCCCTATGTCACCCATCGGCGGCCCGGGTCGCGTGGGCCGGGCGGCGACGAAGATACGGTCTTCGGCCTCGGCCTCGGGCTGTTCATTGCCAAGACATTGCTGGAACGCTCCGGCGCCAAGCTTTCGCTCAAGAATCAGGCGCCCCCGCTCCACGGTGCCCTGGTCAAGGTCAGCTGGAGCCGCGCGGATTTCGAGCGGCCGCTGGTCGTGGCCCCTCTTGAGCCTACCGCGCCCGTTTCTTAACTATCAGGAATAGAACGGGGCCCGCCGTGCGCCGTGGTGGAGTAAAATTGCCATGACCAACGTGATGACCAGCGCCATGACAACAGCAACGGCCGGTGCGCTTCCCAGCGAGCGTTCGCTCCTGATCGTCGAAGACGACAAATCGTTCCTGCAGCGCCTGGCGCGCGCCATGGAGGCCCGCGGCTTTGTCGTGAGCACGGCCGAATCGGTCGCCGATGGGCTGTTGCAGGTCGAAAAGGACGCCCCCGCCTTTGCCGTCGTCGACATGCGGCTCGGCGACGGCAACGGGCTCGACGTCATCTTGGCCCTGAAAAAGCGCCGGCCGGAAGCGCGCGCCATCATCCTCACCGGCTACGGCAACATCGCGACCGCGGTGAATGCGGTCAAGCTCGGCGCCGTCGATTACCTTGCCAAGCCGGTCGACGCCGACGACGTGGCTGCGGCGCTGCTAGCGCTCGGCAACAAGAAGATCGAGCCGCCGGAGAATCCGATGTCGGCGGACCGCGTGCGCTGGGAGCATATCCAGCGCATTTACGAATTATGCGGTCGCAACGTCTCGGAAACCGCGCGGCGCCTCAACATGCACCGCCGCACCTTGCAGCGCATCCTCGCCAAGCGCGCGCCGAAATAGGTCGCGCCGAGGGGCGAGTGATCGCGTTTACCGCCGACTAACCCCGTTGGCGCGGATCGCGCCAAATCACCTCGAATCGCCCGCGGCGCGTTAAGGCAAATTTCGCACGCCTGGCCTATCAATCGCGGCAACCATAACCGGGATTTGTCGGCGGGATCGGATGCTCGGACAGGCGAGGTCGCTCGAGGCGGACGATGCGGGCTTGGTTGCTGCGAATACCGCGCAGCCGGCGCCTCGCCTTCTCGTCATCGACGACGACGATCTTCATCGCATGATCATCTGCCGGGCCGCGGCCAAGGCCGGTTACGTCCCGGCAGGGGCGGCCAGCTACGACGAGGCGGCGAAGCTCGCGCAAGAGATCGTATTCGATTGCGTCACGCTCGATCTCTCGCTCGGCCCGCATGCCGGCGTCGAGATGCTGCGTCATCTTTGGGTGATCGGCTGCAAGGCGCCGATCATCATCATCAGCGGCTGCGACCTTGCGACCTGCGGCGAGACTGTGCGAGTCGCCAAGTCGCTCAACCTCAACGTCTGGGAACCGGTGCCCAAGCCGGTCGATCTCTCTTTGCTGCGCTATTCGCTCGAGCGGCTCAGAATCCAGCGCGACAACGCGGCGGTCCGCGCGTAGAGCAAACTCAACCTGTTCCCTCCCCCAGCCGAACCCGGGTGTTCCCGGGTTCGGCCACTGTTGAATCGCCCAAGTCGGAAACATCCGACTTGGGTGTGGGGGAGGGTAGGGAGGGGGTCGGGAGGTGACGCGCCGCCGTCGATGCTTGCGCAAAACCTCCCGACCCCCACCCCTATAACCCCTCCCCACAAGAGCCTGCGCCCGGGCGCGCGCAAGCGCGGCCCGGGTGGGGAGGGGAACATGCCGTGTGTGCCAGCTCGGCTACTTCGATTCCGCTTCGTAGACGCCGTTCCAGTCCGGCGGCGGCGGCTCGGCGCGGTACGCCTCGATGCGCTCGACATACATGTCGTACAGCCCGGCGACAGCAAAGCCGTTGGCGAGCTTGCGGCAGCGTTCGATCAGGTTCAGCGCCTCATCCCACCCCTGCTTGCGGTAGCACGCGAGCATGCGCGCGTTGAAATCGCGCAATTCGCGGCAGCGTGGATCCTGCTCGACCTCGGCACGCCCCAGCACCGTGAACACCGCCTCCGGCTGTTTCTTGCCTTTCACCTGAATGAGATCGATCTCCATCGTTGCGAACTTTTGGCTTGCCCCTTCCGCGGTGCGCGAGCCGATCACCATCGAAAGGCGATAGTCCTTGGTCCGCGATTCCAGCCGCGATGCGACATTGACGGTGTCGCCCAGCACCGAATAGTTGAAGCGAAAGTCGGACCCCATATTGCCGACGACGCAGGGGCCGGTGTTAAGCCCGATCCCGATGCGCAGCGGCATATAGACGCCGCCGCTCGCCTCGGCCTCGCGCTTGAATTCGACGTTGAGCGCTGCGGCGCGCGCCAGCATTTCGAGCGCCGCATCGCAGGCATTCGCCTCCTGGTCGGCGTCGTCCACCGGCGCGTTCCAGAACGCCATGATGGCGTCGCCGATATATTTGTCGATCGTGCCCTTGCGCTCGATGATGGCGTTGGTCATCGGCGTGAGGAAGCGGTTCATCAGGTGGGTGAGGCCCTGGGGATCGTCCTTGTAGTGTTCGGAGATGCTGGTGAAGCCGCGCACGTCGCTGAACAGGATGGTCATGCGCCGTTCCTCGCCGCCGAGCACCAGCTTCTCCGGAGACTTCGCGAGTTGCTCGACGAGCTGCGGCGACAGGTAAAAGCCGAACGCCGAACGGATTTGCTGGCGCTGCCGCTGCTCGCGGAAATAATTGACGAACGTCAGCACGAGATAGATCAGCCAGCTCGATATCAGCGGATAGGTGAAGTCGATCAAGAGATTGTGCGCGACGAAGAAGTACCAAGACATGCCGACTAGACCGACGATCAAAACCGCGCCGAGCGCAAGCACGATCGCGGCCGGTAACATCGGCGCGGCAATGATGATAGCAAGGCCGAGGACGACGGCGAGGATCAGCTCGGCGCCGATGGCGTAATTGGGATTGGTCAGCAGCGACTTGGTCAGCACGCTTTCGAGAATCTGAGCGTGGACCTCGACGCCGGGCATGGCCGGTTCGACCGGCGTGGTCTTGATGTCGAGCAGCCCGACCGCCGAGGTGCCGATGAGCACGAGCTTGCCGCGAAAACGGTCGGGTGGCGTGCGCCCGTTGAGCACGTCGGCGGCCGAGACGTAGCGCGCCGGATCGTGTTTGTTGAAATGCACCCAGAACTGGCCGTTGCGGTCGGTCGGCACTTCGAGTCCGGGAACCGCCACGGAGCGCACGCCGGCTTCGTCGGTACGGATCAGGATTGCGCCCGCGCGGGTGACGACGCGCAGCATTTCCATGGTCAGCGACGGCACCAGAGTGTCTTGCGCCTCCATGACGACCGGCACCCGGCGGACGATGCCGTCGCGCTCGGGATTGATCGAAAACAACCCACGGCCGGCTGCCGCCTGCTCGATCGGCAGCACGTTGCGCAGCAATCCGGGAAACGTCACCAGGAACGGGCTTGGATCCGGGCCGCGAATGGCGAAGCCGGTCTGCAACATAGCCTCGGCGTCCGAGCGCGGCGCGCCGGTCGCCGAACCGGCCTCGCCGACCACAATGCCGCCGGTGCGGTTGATGGCGTCGGCCAAAACCGTGTCGTTGCTCGGCAGGCTGGTAAGCTTGTCCCGGGTGGCGTCGTCGATGCCGCGAAACCCGGCTGCGGCCACGGCAGGCGACAGACGATCCGGCTCGGCGAAGACGATGTCGAAACCGACTGCCACCGCGCCAAGCTCGCGCAGCTTGGTGACCAGGTCGGCGACGATGGTGCGCGGCCACGGCCATTGCCCGATCTCTTTCAGGCTCGCCTCGTCGATGTCGGCGATGACGACCGGCCGCGCCTTCTGTTCGCGCGGGCGCAGAACCTGAAAGAGATCGAATGTCCGCAGGTGCACTTCTTCCAGCGGCCGCGGATCGGCGATGCGCAAAGGCACCAGCGCGAACAGCAGCAGTACGCACACCGCTCGCGTCAGACCGAACTGCCGCGCCCAACGCGCGATGAGCTTCATGGGCTGCAGATCCCTATGCGCTACGCAGGCCCTACCTTATCCTTGCCTGCTTCGCGCGGCAGGAACAAGCGTCGATCACTTCTCCCGGAACGAGCGCTTGAGCTGATCGTGCAGCGGCTTGACCAGGTAGGAGAGCATCGTGCGCTCGCCGGTCTGGATGAAGGCTTCGACCGGCATGCCCGGCGCGAGCTTGACGTCGCCGAGGCGAGTGAACTCGTCGGCGGTCATCGAGATGCGGACGAGATAATAGCTCAGCCCCGTGCGCTGGTCGGTGGTCGTATCCGCGGCGATGCGGACGACGGTGCCGTTGAGCTCGGGGGTCGTGCGCGTATTGAACGCGGAGAAGCGGAGCACCACCGGCTGACCGAACTGGAGCTGATCGATGTCCTTGGGGTCGACCTTGGCCTCGACCAGGAGCGTATCCGTCGCCGGCACGATGAGCATGATCGGGTCGCCGGCGGTGACGACGCCGCCGACGGTGTTGGCCGTCGATTGGAAGACCACACCGTCCTGCGGCGCGCGGATGTCGGTGCGCTTGAGCTGGTCCTCCGCCGTCACCTTGCGCTCGACGTATTCGCCGATCTTGCTGTCGGTCTCGCGCAGCTCCTTGGCGACGTCGCTGCTCAAATCCTGATCGACCTGGATGATCTGCAGCTCGGTCTCGGTGATCTTGCCCTTGGCCTCCGCGGCCGCCGCAATGAGCTGGCCGCGTTCGCCTTCGATCTTCGCCGCGTCGCGTTCGAGCGACGTGAGGCGATTGAGCTGGACCAGGTTCTTTGCCCACAGATCACGCACGCCTGTGAGTTCCTGCTCGATGAGCGCCGTTTCCTTGGTCTTGGCGTCCTGCTGGGCGGCGAGCCCGGTGATCTGCTCACGCAATTGCTGGATGCGCTGGTGGAGTTGATCCTTCTGGCCGATTCGCGCCGTGCGCCTGAGATCGAACAGCTTGCGCTCGCTTGCGAGCGCGTCCTTGACGTCGGGATCGTCGATGGTGGCCGCAAGCTCCTTGGGCACCGCGACCATATCGGCGCCGTCACGCTCGGCGGCGAGGCGCGCCTTGCGCGCATAGAGCTCGGTGAGACCCTTGGTGACGATTGCCAAATTGGCGCTGGTCACGGTTTCATCGAGGCGAACGAGAATGTCGCCTGCCTTCACCCGATCGCCGTCGCGAACGCGCACCTCCCCGACGACTCCGCCGGTCGGGTGCTGCACCTTCTTCACGTTGGAATCGACGACGAGCGAGCCTTGCGCAATGAGCGCGCCCGAGATCTCGGCAGTCGAGGCCCAGCCGCCGAGTCCGACGGCGAGAAACGCCACCAGGGCGCAGCCGGCGATGATGTGCCGGCGGATCGAGGCGCGGGAATTCAAGGACGCCTTGCCGTTCATCCCACTCCTCCCTGCTCCGGCACTACTTTCAAGACCCGCGGCGACGCACTCGGCTGGATCACGCGGTTAAGGATGTCCTCTTTCGGGCCGAATTGCTGCTGGCGGCCTTTGGCCATGACCAGAATGTAGTCGACGCCCGCGATCGCGCTCGGACGATGGGCGACCACGACGACGATCCCGCCGCGGGCGCGAATGCCGAGAATAGCTCGGGTCAGCGCCTCGTCGCCTTCCGCGTCGAGATTGGAGTTGGGCTCGTCGAGCACGACCAGGAATGGGTCGCGGAAAAGCGCGCGCGCGAGCGCGATGCGCTGCGCCTGGCCGGCCGACAGCGCGCTGCCGTGATCGCCGACATTCGTCTCATAGCCGTCGGGCAAATTGATGATGAGTTCGTGGACACCGGCGGCCTGCGCCGCGGCGATGACTGCGCCAGCATCGGGCGGCTCCTCGAAGCGGGCGATATTCTGCGCCACGGTGCCGGTGAACAATTCGACGTCCTGCGGCAGGTAGCCGACATGCCGGCCGAGCGCCTCCGGCGACCATTGATCGAGGCTGGCGCCGTCGAGGCGCACGCTGCCGCGCGCCGGCGTCCACACCCCGACCAGCATGCGCGCGAGCGACGATTTTCCCGAAGCCGTGGGGCCGATCACGCCGAGCGCCTTGCCGGAAGCGAGCGAGAAGTTCACATCCTGGCACACGATCTTCTGTTCGCCCGGTGGGTTGACCGCCGCGTTCTGGACGATGAGCGTTTTCGCCGGCGGCTGCAGCGGCATCGGCTCAGCCCGCACCGGCAGCAGCCCGAGCAACCGCGACAGCCGCTGCCAGCTTTGCCTGGCGCCGACGAAGCCGCGCCAATTGGCGATGGCGAGATCGACCGGCGCCAGCGCGCGGGCGCCCAGGATCGAGCCGGCGATGATGATGCCCGGCGTGGATTGCCCATGGATGACGAGCCAGGCGCCGACCGCCAGAATTGCGGACTGCAGCAGCAGCCGCAATACCTTTGACATGGCGCCGAGTCCGCCGGCGGCGTCGCTGGCGCGGCCGCTCGACGCCACATAACTGCGATTGAGATCGCCCCAGCGCTGAGCGATGCGGCCGACCATGCCCATTGCCGTGATCGCCTCGGCGTTGCGCCGGCTCTGCTCCGTCAGCGCGTTGCGCGCCATGGCAAATTGCGTGGCGTTGCGGATCGGCCGCCGCGTCAGCACTTCGGTCAGGACGGTGAGCGTAACCAGGATGATCGCGCCGGCGAGCGCGGTAAGGCCGATATAGGTGTGGAACAGGAAGCAGATGGCGAGGTAGATCGGCATCCACGGCAGATCGAACAAGGCGACCGGGCCGGCGCCGGAAAGAAACCCGCGCACGGCATCGAGATCGCGGACCGGTTGCGTCCCGTCTCCTTTGCCGCCAATTTTGAGCGGCAGCCGGACGATGGCGTCATAGACGCGCATGCTCGTCGCTTCGTCGAGGCTGTGTCCGACGCGCACGAGAATACGGCTGCGGATCGCGTCGATGACGCCCTGCGCGGCATAAAGGCCGGCCGCCAGGATCAACAACGCGACGAGCGTCGGCACGCTGCGGCTGGGCAGTATCCGGTCGTAGATTTCCAGCATGAACAGGGCGCCGGTGAGCATGAGCAGATTGCTCATGCCGCTGAACAGAGCGATGGCGAGGAAGGCCCTCCGGCAGGAAGCAAGCGCGGCGGCGAGTTCGGAACTCGCGAATTGCTGCCGCAGCGGGCGGGGGAGCTGGCTCATCAGGAGGGGTGCCTACCACCGTACCAGGCGGAATACCATGATTGGGCTTGCAATTGACTAGTACCCGGAATCACCAATCCGCGCAGGCAACGATGCGAACAAGTGTCTCATCCGACTCTCGAATTCACTGCCCGCGCGAATCACGTTTCTATGAAAGTGGGTACTAGTATCCCGATTCCGAAGTTCGCAAGCACTAGCGGCACCTGTCATGCGAACTTCGGAATCAAAGGGACACTAGCAAATTTATGATTCTAGTGCGGGGTTTGGATTTGAAGTTCCGCTGCGAGTTTGCGGCTGGACTGTAGAACTTCAAATCGACCGCACGAGCAGCCGACCGGATCATGATACCTTGGTTTTCGACCGAACGGGGCCGGGTTACGGCGGCAGGGGCATGGAAGGCACCGGCCGCGGAGGCGCCAAGCCAGCCGTCCAGGTCGGCTCTGCCCGGACATCATTCCTAATCAGATAAAGCAACCGGCCACCGCTTCTGCCG
The DNA here is from genome assembly GCA_049522435.1 of Xanthobacteraceae bacterium. Lineage (GTDB taxonomy): Bacteria > Pseudomonadota > Alphaproteobacteria > Rhizobiales > Xanthobacteraceae > BOG-931. The sequence goes on along the minus strand of JBEKNW010000024.1, from coordinate 9,154 downwards.
ATAGGGGGGGCTCGTGCGAGCGGCATTCCAACCAAATGCCCGCCAACAAAATGCCCATGCACCATCGTGCCGAGCCTGCGCGCACAGGCCGGCGCCGATCCGCACTCGAAAGCTTGGCTCTGGTAGAATTTAGGAACGAGAATCGAGCGACAGCCCGATACTGAACGCCTTTTGCCGCGTAGCGCCCTCAGTTCTCTTCAACTTCTTGGCGATTCGCGCCGCGGCGGTTTTCTTTTTCGCCAGCGCCTTCAGTTCACGAACCTCGGTCGCCGTCCAAGCGCGCCGCTTCTTTGATTTCTTAGGCATAAATCCTCCGTTTCAAGAAAGCCAACTTGTATCCCTTAACGGGAGCAGAAGAAAACACAACAGATGGGTTGAGATCATGGGGATCGCAGCCATCGTCCACAGACGCGCCCGGAGATACGGCAGGGCAAGTTAAGAAACAGTACTGTTAGGTTGTTCTTAGCAACCTATCGGCCTGGAAGCAAATCCAACTTGCACGACCGAGTGGGCCCTTGTTGATAGCCGAGCAGTTGATTGGTCCTGCCGGGTGCGACATGGGCGCGATCGGGAAGCCGGAGCCCGATGGCTCTCGCAAAAAGAGTGCGTCGACGCCAGGAATGCGGCGGCGTCCGACATGATTAGAACCTATTGACCGGCTGTATGTCGTCCGACAAGACTGGGCATCGATTCGAAGGGTCTAGATGGGCAACCTTCAACGCGCGGCATGGTTATCGCTGGTCGTCATTCTGGCATTGACGCTTGGTCAGCGCGCCGGCCACGCCGCCGAGATGCGCTTTGCGCTGGTGATCGGCAACGACGAATACAAGTCGGCCAAGCTGGCGACGCCGGCCAATGATGCCGGTCTGGTCGCCAGCGCGCTTCAGGCGGCGGGATTTACCGTAACCGGTGCAGGCAATCTCGATCAGGCCACGCTGCGAGAATCGTTTCGCGAATTTATCGGCCAGGTCGCGGCGGCCGGACCGGATGCGGTCGCCCTTGTTTATCTTGCCGGCTTTGGCCTGCAGTTCGCGGGCGAAAATTATTTTGTTCCGGTCGACGCCGATCTGCAGCGCGACGTCGATGTGCCGCTTCAGGCCATCCGAATTTCGGATTTCACCCAACCGCTGGCGGCGCTGCCCGGCCGGGTGAAGATCGTCATTCTTGATGCGGCGCGGCAAAACCCGTTCGCGCGCGGCGGCCAGCCGTTGGCGAGCGGACTGGCGCTCGTCGATCCCGGCCGGAGCATGGCCATCGCCTTTAATGCGGCGCCAGGCACCGTCGGGCCGGACGAGCCCGGCCCCTACGGCGCCTATGCGACCTCGCTCACGGAAATGATCGCGGCCGGCGGGCTTGGCCTCGACGACTTCTTCGCGCGCCTTCGCCTGCGCGTCAGCGACCTCACACAGGGCGCCGAGGTTCCTTGGTACGCGTCACAGATCGGCGGCCCGTTCTTTATGACCGAACGAGCTGCTGAGGCGCCGCCGCCGCCGAACGTAGCGCCGCTCGCCGATCTCCGCGGCAGACCGATGCGCGACTATTCGAGCGTCGAAGACGCCTATGCGGCGGCGCTCGAGCTCGACACCATCGAAGGCTATGAGCAATTTTTAGCGATCTATCCCGCCAGTCCATATTCGCGGCGCGTCGCCGCGATGCTCGCCGTGCGCCGCGAAGAGATCATCTGGCGCCGCTGCGCGCTGACCGACACGCCGCCGGCCTATTGGTCGTATCTACGCCGGTACCCGAGGGGACCGCATGTCTGGGATGCGCGGCGTCGGTTGGCCATGCTTGGCGCGCCGATCGATTCGCCGCCTGCCTTCGCGTTCATCGACTTTGGCGTGCCGCCGCCGCCGCCGGATGAGCTGGCATTCGTCGACCAACCGGTCTTGATATTCTGGGGGCCCGGCTTTCTGCCACCACCACCGCCCCCTTTGTTCTTCCTGCCGCCGCGGCCGCGCGAATTCGCCCTGCTGCCGCCGCCGCCACCCTCGCGCGAGCGTTTCTCACTGCCGACTCCCGGCACGGCGGTCATTCCCGTATTCGTTAGACCGCCACGGACGGTGGCGGTGCCACCCGCACCGCCTGGAGGGGCTGCCGGTCGCCCGGTCCCCGTTGCGCTACCCGGCGCGGTCCAGTCCCGAGGTACTCCTGGCGCGCCTGGAATTCGACCCGGAGGACCAGGAGTTGCCGCGCCTGCAGCCCGTCCGGGAGCACCGGGAGCACCACCTCCTGCACCGACTGCGGCGGTGAAGCCTGCGGCCCCGCCGCCGCCTCCCGCGGGTCCGATACCGGCCGCGGCCAAGCCCGTGCCGCCGCCGCCGCATCCTGCGGGTCCGACACCGGCCACGGCCAAGCCCGCACCGCCGCCGCCGCATCCTGCGGGTCCGACACCGGCCACGGCCAAGCCCGCACCACCGCCACCGCCGCCGCATCCTGCGGGTCCGGCACCGGCCACGGCCAAGCCCGCCCCACCGCCACCGCCGCCGCCGCCGCATCCTGCGGCTCCGGCCGCGGGCAAGCCGGGATGCCCACCCGGCAAGACGCTCGCCGAGGTGAATGGGCATCCGACGTGCAAATAGGACTTGCGGCGGCGACGGCGCTTCGCGTCTGTAATCCGCTTGTGCTTGAATAAGCGCAAAGTTGGGCGCTCGACGGTTGCACGCAGCGCGATCGGGGCTTGCAGCCTGCAAGCCTGCTCCCTAGCTTTGGTAGGAGATAAGGATTGCCGGGAACGGGAGGCGGCCATGGAGGAGGAACTTAAACTCGTCGCCCTTGACAAGGATGACATCGAGGTCGTTTCGGCCCATGTGCAGGACGCCCTCGTAAGGGTCGCCGATATCTTCTGGCAGCCGCGCGAGCACCGGTTCGTGATGGCGCTTAACCGTTTCGACTGGATGAATGCGGTCGACGCCAACGGCGTCAAGGACGCCAATTCGCCGGATTACCGACGCTGCCGGACCGCGCTGCGGTTCGAACGCGTCAACGCCTGCAAGTGCCGCGATCTCGACCAGACCAGAAAGGACGCACTGCTCAACCTCCTTGCGGTCGAATTTGTCGAGCGCGATCCCCCTTCCGGCACCGTCACGCTGACCTTCTCCGGCGGCGGCGCCATTCGTCTCGAGGTCGAATGCCTGGAGGCCGAGCTCGTCGATCTCGGCGAAGTTTTTTCGGCAATGCTGTGCCCGGATCACTTCGCCGCCGATACGATGGCGTGATACGTCATTCCGAGGCCGAGCCAACGGGTCCGGCCCGAAGTGGCCGGCCCGATGAAAGCCTCCGCGAGGAGCCCGGAATCCATAATCACAATCGGCGAAAGTTCTGCTCAGACTGTGGCTATGGATTCCGGACAGCCGCTTCGCGGCTTCCGGAATGACAAAGGAGGCAACTCGCGTTTCAAGCCGTTCGCGGCCGTTGCGCCGGCGGCACGGCGAAAAGCTTCATCAGCACCATGATGGCCGCGAGCGTCGCCGCATAGACAGTGAGCTGCATGGCGGTTGGCTGATCCACGTAACCGATCAGCGTATGCAGCGCCCGCCCCAGATAGCTTTCATCGCTCAGGATCCAGGAGGTATCCCACACCGTCTGGTCGAACGCGGTGAGGATATCGGCCTGTTCGAGGAAAGCGATCGCCTGCGCCGCCATGCCCGCGGCCAATAATGCAATCAGCGTGCTGGTCACGGCGAACAGATACCGCGTAGGAATTGTAATGAGACCGAGATAGGTGAACAGGCAGACGAGCGAGCCGAGAATGAGCCCGATCACTCCGCCGATCAGCATACCGACGCTGGCGCCGCCTTCCGCGGCGGCTACCCCATAGAGAAACAGCACGACTTCGGAACCCTCGCGCAGCACCGCGATCGTCACCACGACGGCAAGCGCGGCAAGCGACTTCGACCCCGCCGCCACCGCCTCGCCGGCGGCGCGCATCTCGGCGGCGAGCTCGCGGCCATGCCGCGCCATCCACACATTGTGCCAGCCGAGCATCAGCACCGCGAAACCGAGAATGCTGGCATTGAACAGTTCTTGGCCGCTGCCGCCGAACAGCTGCGACAATCCGCCGGTGAACAGCGCCACCACGCAGGCTCCGAGCACGCCGGCCGCAACGCCGCCTGCGATCCAGCGGCCCCGCCCGGCAACACCGGACGTCACCGCCATGACGATGCCGACGATCAAACCGGCCTCGAAGACCTCACGAAAGACGATCAACAGCGAAGGAAGCACGGGTACCTCACGGCACAACGATCATGGCACGACCAGGAAACCTTGCGTCTGGTGATGGAAATCGTCGAAGAAATTGTAGCGGCCCGGCTGCTGCGGCCGTACATGGACGACCGCCTCGCCGCCCGCCGGGATCACTTTCTCGACGTGCAACGCGCCGCTTTCGAATTCGGCGGCGACGGAGCCGAGGTTCTTGACCGCAAACGTAATCGGTTTTCCGGCCGGCGCGTGCACTTCGGCGGGCTCGAACTGATGATCCTTGATCGTGAGTGACAGCATCACCGCGTCATCCGCCCGCGCGACACCCACGCTCAGAACCAACATCGATGCAACCAGGATTGAGCTGGACTTCGTGAGCGTGTTTCTTGTCATGACCGGCAAAGCACCTGTCGTCGCTCGTTCGTAACATGGAATAGAGAGGAATTGGGCAACTGTAGACCTTTTGTCAATCAGAAAACCAAAGATTAGAATTGTTATAATAAAACATTCGGCGGCGATGATCTTTCGATGATCTTTCGTAGAGCGATTTCAATAACAGGAGCAAGACATCACGCCGGCGCGTGCCGTCAAAAGTAGTTGCGGTTTTCGGATTCGAAGTTCCTCTGCGAGTTGGCGGCACAATTGTCGGAGCTGCAAATCCGCCGTACCAGGAGCCGGGCCCCGGCCCTGATGTTGACGGAATACTCCCGGCGCGTCATTGACCGGCGCAACCGATCCAGGACGATCCAGGATACTGTCATGGCCATCCGTCTCGACACCCGCGCCGCCGATTTTGCGCAAAGATTTCGCGCGTTTCTCGATACCAAGCGCGAAGTATCGGCCGAAGTCGACACGGTGGTCCGCGCGATCGTGGCCGACGTCGCCGCTCGGGGCGACCGCGCGCTTCGCGACTGCACGCAAAGGTTCGATCGCTTCGACCTCGACAGCGTCGGCCTGCGGGTGACGCAGGAGGAGATGACCGCCGCGCTCAAGGGCTGCGAGCGCAAGGCGCTCGACGCGGTCGAATTCGCCCGCGACCGCATCGAGGTTTTTCACCGCCGGCAAGTGCCGCAGGACGACCGCTTCACCGATGCGCTCGGCGTCGAACTGGGCTGGCGCTGGACGGCCATCGAGGCAGTCGGGCTCTATGTGCCGGGCGGGACTGCCGCCTATCCGTCTTCGGTGCTGATGAATGCCGTGCCGGCCAAGGTCGCCGGCGTGCCGCGCCTGGTGATGGTGGTGCCGGCGCCCGGCGGCGTGCTCTCGCCGCTCGTGCTCGCGGCGGCAAAATTAGCCGGAATCGACGAGATTTATCGCATCGGCGGTGCACAAGCGATCGCGGCGCTCGCCTACGGCACCGAGACCATCGCCCCGGTCGCCAAGATCATCGGCCCCGGCAACGCTTACGTCGCCGCGGCCAAGCGCATCGTCTACGGTAAGGTCGGCATCGACATGATCGCCGGCCCCTCCGAGGTGCTGATCCTCGCCGACTCTACCGGCAATGCGGACTGGATCGCCGCCGATCTCCTGGCGCAAGCCGAACATGACGCGAGCGCGCAGGCGGTTCTCATCACCGACGACGAAAAGCTTGCCGGCGCGGTCGAACGCGCGGTCGAGAGTGAGCTTATCCGGCTGGCGCGCGGAATAGTCGCCGGCGCCTCCTGGCGCGATTTTGGCGCGGTGGTCGTGGTGCGCGACCTCGACGAAGCCTTGCCGCTCGTCGACGCCATCGCGCCCGAGCACCTCGAAATCGCGGCGGCCGACGCCGAGCGGCTCGCCCGGGGCATCCGCAATGCCGGCGCGATCTTCATCGGCGCGCACACGCCGGAAGCAATCGGCGATTACGTGGCCGGTTCGAACCACGTGCTGCCGACGGCGCGATCGGCGCGGTTCTCCTCCGGGCTTGGCGTCCTCGATTTCATGAAGCGCACCTCGATCGTCAAATGCGGGCCGGAGCAATTGCGGGCGCTTGCCGACGCCGCGATCACGCTCGGCACGGCGGAGGGGCTCGACGCTCATGCCCGCTCCGTCGCCATTCGGCTCAACCGCTGATGGCGCGCCGCAGCCGCGACAAGGGCGAAGCCGGCCGCCTCGTGGCGGTGACGCTCGATGAGTCGTCGATCGGGCGGGCGAGCCGCGACGTCGAGCATGAGCGCGCGGTTGCGATCTACGATCTCATCGAGGAGAACTCGTTTCGGCCGAACGGCCATGAGGGCGGGCCTTATGCGCTCAACCTCGGCATCAGCGGCAACCGCCTCGTTTTCGATATCCGGACGGCCGACGGCACGCCGGTGATCGCGCACCTGCTTTCGCTGGCGCCGTTCCGCCGCATCGTGAAGGATTATTTCGTGGTCTGCGACACCTATTACGCGGCCATCCGCGCATCGACGCCGGACCGCATCGAGGCGCTCGACATGGCCCGCCGCTCGCTGCACGACGAGGGCTCGCGCATCCTGATGGAGCGGCTCAAGCGCAAGGTCGATCTCGACTTCGACACCGCGCGGCGGCTGTTCACGCTGGTCGCGGTGTTGCACTGGAAGGGGTGAGGAGCCGCGATGCCGGCGTCCGCGACGCGCCCGGTGACGCGCCCGGTGACGCGCCCTTTGGCGGTGCTGTTTGCCTGCGGGCTCAATTCCCTGCGCTCGCCCATCGCCGCCGGGCTTTTTGCCCAGATGTTCGGCCGCGCCATCTATGTTCGCTCCGCCGGCGTGCGCAAAGGCGAACTCGACCCGTTCGCGGTCGCCGTCATGGCGGAGATCGGGCTCGATATCTCGCGGCACAAGCCGGTCACCTTCGAGGAGCTGGACGAGTGGGAGGGTCTCAATTTCGACCTCATCGTCACGCTCGCGCCCGAAGCCCATCACCGGGCGCTCGAACTCACCCGCACCAGCGCGGTCGATGTCGAATATTGGCCGACAGTGGATCCGAGCGGCGTCGAAGGCAGCCGCGAGCAGCGGCTCGACGCTTATCGCGAGGTGCGCGACCAGCTTCTCGAGCGCATCCGCCAGCGTTTCTCCCGGCAGACTCCCGGCAACGAGTGAAGGTGAATCGGCAAAGCTTCGCCAGTTGTCGAATGGCCCGTCATCCGCTACGTTCCGCGCAAATTTTCGCCCAGATTTTGGTCCCTGCCGCAGCCGAATGCCACAATTCCGGGTAGCGAATGGTGAAGGAAGAACTCTTGGAATTTCCCGGTGTCGTCACGGAGCTGCTCCCGAACGCCACCTTCCGCGTCAAGCTCGAGAATGAGCACGAAATCATCGCCCACACCGCGGGCCGCATGCGCAAGAACCGTATCCGCGTGCTCGCCGGCGACAAGGTGCTGGTGGAGATGACGCCCTACGACCTCGGCAAAGGTCGCATCACGTATCGCTTCAAGTGATCGCGAACACAAAATTTTTTGATTTACTCCGCCCGGCGCCCGGCGCGGCGACGGCCGTGCCCCGGCGCGACGCGAGCGCGCTGCCATGATCGGCCGAGCGAAATTCGTGCTCGCCTCCGGCTCGCCGCGCCGGCTCGCGCTGGTCAACCAGGCCGGCATCGAGCCCGACGCGCTGCGCCCGGCCGACATCGATGAGACGCCGAAGCGGGGCGAGTTGCCGCGCGCCTGCGCCACCAGGCTTGCGCGCAGCAAAGCCGAGGCGGCGCTCGCCATGGTGCGGCTCGATGAGGAGCTCAAAGGCGCCTTCATCGTCGCCGCCGACACGGTGGTCGCCGTCGGCCGCCGCATCCTGCCCAAGGCGGAGCTGCTCGACGAGGCGGCGCAATGCCTAAGGCTGCTCTCCGGCCGCAACCATCGCGTCCATACCGCCGTGTGCCTGGTGACGCCGAAGGAGACTTTCCGCCAGCGTCACGTGGAGACACGCGTGCGCTTCAAGCGGCTGTCGGATGCGGACATCGAGGCCTACCTCGCCTCCGGCGAATGGCGCGGCAAGGCCGGCGGCTACGCCGCGCAGGGCATCGCCGGTACTTTTATCGTGAAAATCGTCGGCTCCTATTCCAACATCGTCGGCCTGCCGCTCTACGAAATGATGACGCTGCTGGGCGGCGAAGGCTACCCGATCCATTTCGGCTGGCTCAACGCGCTGTGAGGGTGGCGCGGCCCTGCGCGCGGCTCCATATTTCGCTGATGCCTGACGCCCAACGCGGCAAGTGCCCGATCTGCGGCAAGCCCACCGCCGCGGCGTTCCGGCCGTTCTGCTCAAAGCGCTGCGCCGACGTCGACCTCCACCGCTGGCTCTCCGGCGTCTACGCGGTGCCGGTGACGGAAGACGAGGAAGAGGATGAGCGGCGCGAGGAAGGTGGCGCAGAGCCAAGCTGAGCCCACTGCAATAGGTCCGCGACGCATCAGGAGACCGGATATGTTCATCGCCATGAATCGCTTTCGTGTGAAGAGAGGCAGTGAAGAAGCCTTCGAGACAGTCTGGCTGAGCCGCGATAGCTATCTCGACCGGGTGCCCGGCTTCGTCGAGTTCCACCTGCTCAAGGGGCCCGAGGCGGAGGACCACACGCTCTACGCCTCACACAGCGTGTGGCAGAGCAAGGCCGCCTTCGAGGCATGGACCAGATCGGAGGAGTTCCGCGCCGCCCATGCGCGCGCCGGCAATCATGCGACCGGACCGCTCTACCTGGAGCATCCGAAGTTCGAGGGCTTCGAGGTGCGTCAGACCGTCATGCGCAAGGCGGCGGTCGCCTGACGATGTGTGTCGCGGCCTGCGTTTGCAGACCGGCGCCGCTGCCTGCCAACCCGCATTCTGGACAGCCGGAAATCGAGCCTCTATAACCGCGGCGCTCGCGCCGGCCCGTTCACGGGTTTTGCTCAGCGAGCGCCCGAAGCGGGCCCAGGTAGCTCAGTTGGTAGAGCACTGCACTGAAAATGCAGGTGTCGGTGGTTCAATTCCGCCCCTGGGCACCACCGCTTTCCTATCGCATTGATTTTGGCCGTTTGTTCGAGATTTTG
>JBEKNW010000023.1:0-34598 GCA_049522435.1 Xanthobacteraceae bacterium | reverse complement strand
AACCGAGGACCATGTCGGGTCGATGGCCGAACAGCGCCGCGATCGTATGGAGCTGCCAGCGATGGTGTTCCACCTCGTCGTGCGACTCGCCGAGCAGCACGACCCCGCGCTTGGCAAGTGCCCCGAGCACGTCATCTCGTTTTTCGTTGCTTCCGGGATAGACCCAAGCGCCCACAGGCACGCGGCGGCCGGGCTCCGTGTCGCAGACACCAAGCAGTTCGACTGGGCTTGCTGGCACCAGAGCCGACGCAAGCAGGAACAAGTGAATCGATATGGCTCTCATGAAATTCCAGCGGCAAAGAACGGATGAAGCCGGTACGCCGAGCAGTACGACACGGATTTCCGTGGCTCCCTCTTTGGCATTATCCGATCGTGCTAGTAGGTCTTCTCTACTTCCACATACCCCAGGGACGCCGGCTCACCCCGATTGAGGCTGCGTGCGCATTCAGGCTTGCTACACTTTCCTATAAATTTATCGAGCGCCTATTCCTTGAACGCCGCGATGCAAACGGCTCTATGGAACCTACCATGCCCGCACAACAAATTTCAAACTGAGGCACTACGCCTGAGGCACTACCTAGCAAGGGACCCCTTTGACATCGCTTACCGCAATGGGCAAGGCTGCCGACGGCGCTGCAATACACTGACGCGGGATCATGACAAAATCCGTCCTCGGAATCATCGGCGGCTCCGGCATTTACGACTTGCCGGGGCTGAAGAACGCACAGAGCAAAATCATCGGCAGTCCCTGGGGAAATCCCTCCGCGGCCTTGCTGACGGGTGAGATCGACGGTTTGCCGATCGTCTTTCTGTCGCGCCATGATCAGGGGCACAGGCTCTCACCGACCGACATCAATTACCGCGCCAACATCGATGTGCTCAAACGCGCCGGGGTGACCGATCTGGTTTCGCTCTCGGCGTGCGGCTCGTTCAAGGAGGATCTGCCGCCGGGCACTTTCGTTCTGATCGATCAATTCGTCGACCGCACCCATGCCCGGGCGAATTCGTTTTTCGGCACCGGCTGCGTGGCGCACGTCTCGATGGCGCATCCGGTATCGCCGCGGCTGCGCATCCACATCGCCGAAGCGGCAATGGCCGAGGACATCAATATCGTACGCGACGGCACCTATGTGTGCATCGAAGGCCCGCAATTCTCCAGCCTCGCGGAGAGCCTCACTTACAAAAATCTGGGCTATTCCGTGATCGGCATGACCAACCTGCCGGAGGCCAAGCTCGCACGCGAGGCGGAGATCTGCTACGCGACCGTCGCCATGGTCACCGATTTCGACTGCTGGCATCCCGACCATGACGCGGTGACCGTGCAGGACATCATCAAGGTGCTCGTGGCCAACGCGGGAAAGGCCAAGCGCCTGGTCGCACGTCTGGCCCGTGACTTTCCGCGCGAGCACGAGGCATGTCCGATCGGCTCCGATCGTGCGCTCGACAACGCCTTGATCACCGCCCCGGAAGCGCGCGATCCCGAGCTCCTGAACAAGCTCGATGCCGTCGCCGGCAGGGTATTGGGCCGGACTCAAGGATGATTAACGCAGCGGCGCTCCGCGATTTGACAGCCATTCTTTCTTGTGGGAGTTCCACAAGCCGAGAACGATTCTCGGGCGAGGTGCGCGATTACCTCGACATCTGATTGGCACTGGCCGGCGCGAGCTGTCGCGGGCATAAATTCGCGGGCGTAAATTGGCTCGACCGATCATCCCTTTGATCATGTGCGGTGGCGCCGGCACCCGGCTGTGGCCGGCTTCGCGCGAAAACCGGCCCAAGCAGTTTCTGCCGCTCCTTGGTCCGCATTCGACGTTCCAGGAGACCATTCGCAGGGTCTGCGACCCGGCTATATTTGGTCGCCCGATCGTGGTGACCAACGGCCAATATCGATTTCTTGTCGCCGAGCAACTCGCGGCGGTCGCCGCGGAAGCCGACATTTTGCTCGAGCCGGTGCGGCGCGATTCCGGGCCGGCCATCGCCGCCGGCGCCAACTATGCGCTCCGCCGCGGCGACGATCCGGTCGTCGTCGCGCTTGCCGCCGATCACGTCGTATCCGATCCCGGCGCATTCGCCAAAATATGCATCATGGCGGGCGAAGCGGCGGCGGAGGATCAAATCGTCATGTTCGGCGTGCACCCGACCCGTCCGGCGACCGAGTACGGTTACATTCGTCCCGGACATCCCATTCGTCCCGGTCTTTTCGCCATCGAAAGGTTCGTCGAAAAGCCCGACGCCGAAACCGCCGGGCGCTATGTGGCCGAGGGGTATCTGTGGAACTCCGGCAATTTCGTGTTCCGCGCCGGCTTCCTGCTCGAGGAATATCGCCGTTTCGAGCCGGACAGCAGTGCCGCGGTTGCGGCGGCGGTCGAAGCAGCCGGCGCCGATATCGGCTTCGTCACTCTCGATCCGGAAGCATTCGCGCGCGCAACGGCGAAATCGATCGACTATGCGCTGATGGAACGCACCACGCGCGCGGCCGTCATGCCGGTCTCCTATGGTTGGTCGGACGTAGGGTCATGGCAAGCGGTGTGGGAATTGTCGGAACGCGATGCGGCCGACAATGCCGCGCAAGGTCCGGCGGTTTTCGTCGACACGCGCGGCTCTTACGTCGCCACCGAAAAACAACTCGTCGCCTTGCTCGGCCTCGACAACGTGGTCGTCGTGACCACAGACGACGCGGTGCTGGTGGCGCGGCGTGAGGATGGCGACGGGCTGCGGCGGATCGTACAGAAGCTCAAGCACGTTGCCCCGACGCTGACCGAAGATCATCTGAAGGTGCATCGCCCGTGGGGTTCCTATCAGTCCCTCGATCAGGGCAAGCGCTATCAGGTCAAACGCATCGTGGTGAAGCAGGGCGGCAGGCTGTCGCTGCAGATGCACCATCATCGTGCGGAGCATTGGGTCGTCGTGCGCGGCACGGCGCGGGTGACGATCGGCGATACTGTCAAATTTTTACATGAAAACGAGTCGATCTATGTGCCGAGCGGCGCCCGCCACCGCCTCGAAAATCCCGGCAAGATCGATCTGGAGCTGATCGAGGTGCAGACCGGCAGCTATCTCGGCGAGGACGACATCGTGCGGATCGAGGACGATTATCACCGGTCCTGACGCGGACGACTCGTGGGACATGCGGCCTTGCCGCGGCCGCCGCCGCAAACCGCGATTTCCGCATAAATTCCCAATAAATCGCTCCGGACAGGAGTTCTGGCGAGGTTTGCTTCGTAAGTCTCGGAAGCAAAACGTGTTCAGATTCCATCCGGATTGGGTCGCCAGTCGGTTCGGGCCGTGCTAGGTGGGGGTGGGCGGGTGACAGAGTCGAGGGGGAGCCCTTTGGGTCATGAGTGAGACTGTCAGGGTTGGCGCAGGCGGTTCGTTGAAAATCGGGGTGGTGGGCGTTGGCGTCATGGGTAGCAACCATGCGCGCGTGTTGTCGCAGATGGCCGGCATCCATCTGGTGGGTATCGCCGATCCCGACCGCAAACAGAGGGATTTCGTCGCCCGCGCGCTCGGCTGCACCGCATTCGCCGACATCGATGCCTTGCTGCGCTGCGGGGTCGATGCGATCACCATCGCGGCGCCGACCCATCTGCATCACGATCTCGCGCTCGAATGCATTTCGCGCGGCGTCAATCTCATGGTCGAGAAGCCGATCGCCTCGAACGTCGAGGAGGGCAGAGCGATCATCGCGGCCGCCCGCCGCGCCGGCGTCACCCTGATGGTCGGCCACGTCGAGCGCTTCAATCCGGCGGTCGAGTCGATGAAGCGGGCGATCAAGGACCAGGACATCCTTTCGATCGCCATTACCCGCGTCGGCCCATTCCCGCCACGCATGTCGAACGTCGGGGTGGTCATCGATCTGGCGGTGCACGACATCGACCTGATCCGCTGGTTCACCGATTCGGAGATCGTCGAAATCCAACCGCAATTGTCGAGCGCAGTCGCCGAGCGCGAGGACATCGCGCTGTTGCAGTTCCGTACCGCCTCCGGGGTGCTGGCCCATATCAACACCAACTGGCTCACGCCGTTCAAGGCGCGCACCATCCACATTGCCACGCGCGACAAATATCTCATGGCCGACCTGTTGACGCTGCAGGTCACCGAATGTTTCGGCTTCCAGGCGGACGGCAGCTACTCGATGCGGCATTTGTCGGTCGGCTATGCCGAACCGTTGCGCGCCGAGCTGCTCGCCTTCGTCGAAGCTATTCGTAGCGGCCGGGCGCCCGCGGTGACTGGAGAGGAAGGGGTCGCGAGCCTCGAGATCGCGATGCGCTGCCTGACCGCGCGCGCGCCGCAGTCGAGCGTGCCGCAACGCAAGGCGCCGCGGCGCGTCGCCGGCTAGAGCATGCTCCCGAAAAGTGGATGCCGGTTTGCCGCCTTCGCGAAGCCCGCTTCGGCGGGCGAAGGAAGGTCGGAAAGATCATGCTCAAACCAAAAACAGAGTTTGCTCTGTTTCCAGCAGCACCGATAAGGCACTAAGTAAGCGTCCATCGAGTCGGGATCGAGCCAGGATCGTGTCATGAATCAACACGCTCGTCTTGAACAGAGGGCGATCCCGTTCATCGACGTCGCTGCCCAGCGCCGCCGCCTCGGCCGCGCCATCGACGACGCGATTTCCCGGGTGCTCACGCATTGCCAGTTCATCCAGGGGCCCGAGGTGCGCGCGCTTGAGGCCGAGCTTGCGGCGTTCTGCGGCGCGCGGCACGCGATTGCCTGTTCGAGCGGAACGGATGCGCTTCGCCTGGTGCTCATGGCGTGGGGGATCGAACCGGGCGATGCCGTGATTTGTCCCGCCTTCACTTTCTGCGCGACGGCCGAAGTGGTGGCGCTCGCCGGCGCGACGCCGGTCTTCGCCGACGTCGAGGCCGATACATTCAATCTCGACCCCGCAAGTTGTGCGCGCGCGGTGACGACCGCGAAGCGGCTCGGGCTTTCGCCGCGGGCCATTATTCCGGTCGATCTGTTCGGCTTGCCGGCCGATCACGACGCCATTGCCGCCGTCGCCGCCGCGCACGGCATGCGTGTCCTCGACGATGCGGCGCAGGCCTTCGGCGCGACCTCCAAGGGCCGCAAATTGGGCGCGCTCGCAAGGGCGACGGCGGTCAGCTTTTTCCCCGCCAAGCCGCTCGGCTGCTACGGCGATGGCGGCGCCGTCTTCACCGACGACGATGAGCTGGCGTCGCGCGTGAAAAGCCTGCGCGTGCATGGCGAGAGCACCGATAAATACGATGCCGCGCACATCGGCCTGACCGCTCGGCTCGATTCCCTCCAGGCGGCGATCCTGCTGGAAAAGCTCAAAATCTTTCCGGAAGAAATTGTTGCGCGGAACGCCGTGGCGCAGCGTTACGCGTCCGGGCTCGCCGGCGTTGCGACGGTGCCGCGCGTCGGCAATGAATCGACCTCGGTTTGGGCGCAATACACCATCCGGCTGGCGCCCGGGCGGCGCGACGCGCTCGCGGCCGCGCTCAAGGCTCAGGGGATCCCGACCGGGATCTATTATGCCAAGCCGTTGCATCGCCAGGCCGCCTATCGCGGTTTCCCGGTGACGGACGGCGGGGTGCCGGTGAGCGAGCGGCTTGCCGAGGAAGTGATCAGCCTGCCGATGCATGCCTATCTCGAGGCGCCGGTCCAGGATCGTATCATTGCGGCGGTTCGTCGCGCGCTCGCGAGCTAGAGCTTGTTCCGCTCTTTCCCGCGCAGGCGGGAATCCAGAGTAAGATTGCGCAGTTGCGGCGGATTCTTCTGGGTCCCCGCTTTCGCGGGGACGGGCGGACAACGGTAACCCGCAATGATCGAGCGGATTTTCACCGTCGGCGGCTTTACGCTCGTCTCGCGCCTCACCGGCTTTCTCCGCGACATCATGCTTGCGGCGATCCTCGGCGCCGGGCCGGTCGCCGACGCCTTCTTCGTCGCCTTCCGGCTGCCGAATCATTTCCGCGCCGTCTTTGCCGAAGGCGCGTTCAATGCCGCCTTCATTCCGGCCTACGCGCGCATTCGCACCCAGGGCGGCGCGGAATCGGCGAGTCGCTTCGGCGACCGCATCTTCACGCTCCTGGTCGCGACGCAACTGGTGCTGCTCGCGCTCGCGCTCCTGTTCACGCCGCAAGTGATTGAGTTGCTCGCCCCCGGCTTCTCGCGCGAGCCTCACCAATTCGCATTGGCAGTCTCGTTCACGCGGATCACGTTCCCCTACCTCCTGCTCATCACCCTGGTGACGCTGTGGGGCGGCATGCTCAACGCGCTGCATCGCTTCGCGGCGGCGGCGGCGGCGCCGATCCTGCTCAACCTGTCGATGATGGCGACGCTCGCTTTTACTGCATTCTTCGGCGGCGCGGGCTACGCGGCGGCCTGGGGCGTGCTGATATCCGGCGTGCTGCAAGCCGCGCTGGTCGGCGGCGACACCTTGCGCGCCGGCGTGTTCACCTCCTTTCGTGCGCTGCGCTGGGACGACGATGTGCGCCGTTTCTTCAAGGCGCTCCTTCCGGCGACGATCGGTTCGGCCGGCACGCAACTCGCGCTGTTCGCCGATACCATCATCGCCAGCTTCCTGGCGGCGGGCGCGATCTCGGCGCTCTATTACGCCGACCGGATCGACCAGCTTCCGATCGGCGTCATCGGCATTGCCGTCGGCACGGTGCTGTTGCCGGAGATGACGAGCCGGATCGCGGCTGGCGACGAGGCCGGCGCCCGCTCGGCGCAGAACCGGGCGATCGAATTCGCTCTAATTCTGGCGATCCCCTGCGTCGTCGCCTTCCTGGTCGTGCCCGATCTCATCATGCGGGGCTTGTTCATGCATGGCCGTTTCACGGCGGAGGATGCGCATGCGGCGGCGATGACGCTGATGGCCTACACGATCGGCCTTATTCCCTTCGTCCTCATTCGCAGCGTCGTCGCCCCCTTCCTCGCCCGCGGCGACACCGCGACGCCGGTCAAGGCGGCGCTCACCGGAACCGCGGTCAACATTGTCTTCAAGGTCATGCTCATGGGGCCGTTGGCGCAGGTCGGGCTTGCGCTGGCGACTTCGATCGGCGCCTGGATCAATTTCATTCTGGTGCTCTGGTTCGCCGCGCGTGCCGGTCTCATCGCCGCCGATGCGACCCTCAAATCCTCGCTCGTCAAACTCGCATTGGCCGGGCTCGCGTTCGCGCTTGTGCTCTTCCTCGCGGCGCCTTTTGTCACCTCCCTGTTATCGTCGTGGTCTAGGTTTCGCGACGAATCAGAATTGCTTGTGCTGGTATTGTTCGGCGGCATTTTCTATGGAGCCCTCGTTCTGGCGCTGTTTGGCCGGCGCTGGCTTGCGCTGATGCGCGCGCGCGCGCCGACTGCGCCGGTGGCGCCCCTCGATGCGTTCGAGGGCAAGTGAGGGCAAGTCTGCATCCATTATCCGCGCCGGCTGCCGGGCCGGATCCGGCCTGAGCTGAAACGGAGTTCGCTATGCGCGTGACCATGATCGGCGCCGGCTATGTCGGCCTCGTTTCCGGCGCCTGCTTTGCCGATTTTGGTCACCAAGTGACTTGCATCGACAAGGATGCCGGGCGGGTGGCGGCGCTCAATCGCGGCGAGATTCCGATCTTCGAGCCAGACCTCGCCGATCTCGTTGCGGCCAACGTCCGCCAGGGCCGGCTCGAATTCGCCGTGGAGGCAACTTGCGTCGGCCAAGCCGACGCCGTGTTCATCGCCGTCGGCACGCCCTCGCGCCGCGGCGACGGCCACGCCGATCTGAGCTTCGTCTACGACGCCGTGCGCGAGATCGCGCCGCGACTTTCCCGCACGGCGATCGTCGTCACCAAATCGACGGTGCCGGTCGGTACCGGCGACGAGATCGAGCGCATCCTGCGCGAAAAACGTCCCGACGCCGAGATGCAGGGGTGCGGCCGGTGATCGTCGATCTGCGCAATATCTATCGCGCCGAGGAAATGCAGCGGGCGAACTTCCGCTACCTCGCGGTCGGGCGGCCCGGCGTGGAGCGGCATGCGGAAACCCCAGTCCCGCGGCGGCGCAAGGCGGCAAATGCGAAATCCACCACCGCGGAACTCGTAGAGTCGCTGTAACGACGGGCCTCTTTAACAAAGTCACGACAATTCTAACTGATTGCGAAAATCAATTTTGGAGAGTTTGAGCGATACTGCTCTGGTCATGCGCTGACGTGATCCGGTTGCCGGGATGTCAGGACGCATCGATCCGGAATCGCTGTGATCAATTTCTGGACCAACTGGTACGAGGTCGTGCGATTCACCTGCGAGGCGCAGGCCGTCATCTCGGCGCGACTCATGCTTTTTGGATCAGGTGACCCGAGCGCGGCGGTCGAGGCGGACCTCATGATTTCCGAAAAAGTCGCCGCTTTTGTCGCTGCCGAAATTGCCGCCGAACAGGCGCTGGCGGAGGGGCTGGGAATTTATGTCGCCGCCGAGCGGGCCTACTTGCCGCTGCGGCATCGCGTGCACGCCAACAGCTGCAGGCTGTTGTCCGCGCCGCACTGACGAGGGGAGCCGCAAACTCGGCTGATCCCCCGCCATGCGCGCAATCAACGGGGACCATTGATCGGCCGGTTTTCGCTCCAATCCCACGTACCGTTGTCGCGATCTCGAACCGCCTCCTTCCATCCGACCGCCTCCGCCCGGCTTTTGAAATTCAGACCTTCGGGAGAGTGGCGCGTAATGCCGTCGAAGACGGTGGCGATGAGTTGTGTCGTCTTCAGCCCCATCGCCTCGATGGCCTGGTTGATGACGAGTTTCTGCATCATGAGCTGGTTGACCGGCACGGTCGCCATCCGCTCCGCGAGGGCCTCGACTTCGGCATCGAGGCGGTCGGGCGGGACGGCCTTGAGGACCAGCCCGAGCTTCTCGGCTTCGCTGCCGGTGATCTTGTCGCCCGTGAACAACATCCGCTTCGCCCGCTCGGGGCCAAGACGATAGACCCACATCGCCGTGGTCGGACATCCCCACACGCGCGCCGGCATATAGCCGATCCGGGCGTCGGTGCTCATCACGATCATATCGGCGCAGAGCGCGATGTCGGATCCGCCGGCGACCGCGTAGCCATGCACTTTGCAGATCACCGGTCTGTAAGAGCGCCACAGGCTCATGAACAGTTCCGTATTCCGCATCATGAAGGCATAGTCCTTCATGGGATCCCAAGGCATGTCCTGAATGACGCCGTTCCCACCGCTGGCTTGCGCGTAATAGGTCAGGTCGTACCCGGCGCAGAACGCTTCGCCGGCGCCCGACAGCACGATGACGTGGACGCTGGCGTCGGCGTTCGCTCTGGCCACGCAGTCGGCGAGTTCTGCCGGCACGTCGTCGTCGATGGCGTTCATGACCTCCGGACGGTTGAGCGTGATGCGTCCGATTCTCCCGTCCTTCTCGTAGATCACCTTCGGCATTGCGGTCTCCTTTGCTCGACGAGACGGCGACTGATCGCTAAGCCTGCAGCGCCGCGAGCACGGCGGGGGCGACCGCTTCGCCCCATTCCTGCACGAAATGCCCAGCATCGGCGAATTCGAGCGGTTGCGGACAGAAGCGGATGTCTCGATGCAGCGCGCGCATGACCGGCGGTCCGAGGACCGGATCGGCCATCCCGATCGCCATGATGCTTCGCCCGCGCCATTGGTTGCGCCAGAACTCGCGGGCCGCGCGACAGATCGCGGCGCCGTCGCTGTCGACGAATTCCGGAACCAGATTGGGAAAACGACGCACGCCGCCTTTATGGCGAGCGTCCGGATAGGGCGCGTCATAGGCGGCGGCCTCCGCGGGTGACAGATGCGGGCACGCCCGCGCCAGCAACTTGCCGACGGCCATGTCCGGATGGCTGTTCGAGAAGGCCCGCCAATCCAAAAATCCCTTGGGCAGAGGCACGTCGCCGGTCGGCAGCGCCGTATTCATCACGATCAATCGGGCAAAGCGCTCGGGCATCTCCATGGGCAGTGTCAGGCCGAGGATGCCGCCCCAGTCCTGCACCACCAGCGTGATGTCGGTGAGATCGAGCGCCCGGACGAAGGCAAGCAAGCTGTTGCGATGGAAGTCGAAGGTGTAAACGCCATCGTCGGCGGGCTTGTCCGAGCGCCCGAAACCGTAGAAGTCGGGCGCCACCACGCGGCTTCCCGTCGCCAGAAAGTGCGGAATCATGCGCCGATAGAGATAGCTCCAGGTCGGCTGACCGTGCAGGCAGAGAAAGACCGGCGCCGTTTTTGGTCCCGCATCGAGATAGGACATCGCCAAGCCGGAAAAACCCGGCAGGTCGTCGCGGCTCTGCGCGCCCCAGGGAAAGCCGGGCAGGTTGATGAAGCGCTCCGGCGGAGTTCTCAGTATCTCGCTCATTTTTCGGCTCGATCTGACCGGTCTCCGGGATCGCTCTTTCCGGTCGCCCGCTGTAGCATCGAATTATGACCGTCATCCCGAGGCGGCCCGCGGCATGCACGGCCCGGCGGGGCGCGCGGGCCACCGGGAGTTCTTGACGAACAGTGGCCGACCGGGAAACAATGCGCCAATAGCGCCGGGTCGCGCAAGAATTCAGACAAATCGGGAGGACCGTCCATGACATCGCGCTTTCGAACGATGCTGTTCGCCACCGCAGCCGCGGTGGTCGCCACATTGCCCGCAGCGGCTCAGGACAGCGTTAAGATCGCCTACATCGATCCCCTGTCCGGCGGCATGGCGAGCATCGGCGAGGTGGGCCTGAAAACCTTCAACTATCTCGCCGAGGTGACCAATGCGCATGGCGGCATTGCCGGCAAGAAGCTGGAAGTGGTTGCCTACGATAATAAGCTCAACGCCCAGGAGACGCTGATCCAGCTGCAGAAGGCGATCGACTCCGGCGTCCGCTTTGTTACCCAAGGCAACGGCTCGGCGTTTGCAGCCGCGATCGAGGACTTCGTGCAAAAATACAACGACCGCAACCCCGGCAAGGAGGTGCTGTTCTTCAACTATGCGGCGGTCGATCCGCTGCTGACCAACGACAAATGCAGCTACTGGCATTTCCGCTGGGACGCGAACTCGGACATCAAGATGAACGCGCTCACCAACTACATGAAGCCGCGCGCAAACATCAAAAAAATCTATTTAATCAATCAGGACTATTCGTTCGGCAACGCCGTGCGCACCGAGGCGCGCAAGATGCTCAACGCCAAACGGCCGGACATCGAGATCGTCGGCGACGAGGTGCATCCCCTCGCAAAGGTCACCGACTTCTCGCCCTATGTCGCCAAGATCAAGGCCTCCGGCGCCGACAGCGTCATCACCGGCAACTGGGGCCAGGATTTCTCCTTGCTGCTCAAGGCCGCGGCGGACGCCGGATTGCAGGTCGACTGGTACACCTACTACGCCGGGGGCGCCGGCGGCGCGACGGCGATCAAGCAGGCCAACCTGCCGGATCGCGTGTTTCAGATCTCGGAGGGCGTGACGAACGAGCCGTATGCACCGGCCCAGGAGTTCGAGAAGGCGTTCCGCGTCAAGACCGGCGTGTCACTGTTCTATCCGCGCGCGGTCAATGAGATCCGCATGTTCGTCAAGGCCGCCGAGGAGGCGAAGTCGGTCGAGCCGACCAAGATCGCGGCCAAGCTCGATGGCATGAAAACCACCGTCTACGACGGCGGCGAAGGCTTCATGCGGGCCGACGATCATCAGTTCTTCCAGCCGATGTACATCTCGAATCTCGGCCCGATCGGCAAGGACCAGCCGTTCGAAGAGGAGAAAACCGGCTGGGGCTGGAAGATGACCGGCAAGATCGACACGCCGGACACCATCATTCCCACCAGCTGCAAGATGAATCGTCCGAGCTGAGCTTGCCAAGCTGGACAGGGGGTGCTGGAGCTCGTCACCATATCCACCTTGAACGGCGTGCTCTACGGCATGCTGTTGTTTTTGATGGCGAGCGGCCTCACGCTGATCTTCAGCATGATGGGCGTGCTCAATTTCGCCCACGCCAGCTTCTACATGCTGGGCGCGTTCTTCGGCTTCCAGATCAGCCAGATGCTCGGCTTCTGGCCGGCTTTCGTCGTTGCGCCGGTGCTGGTCGGCGGCATCGGAGCGCTCGTCGAGCGCTACGGCCTGCGCAACGTGCACCGGCACGGCCCGGTCGCCGAGCTGCTGTTCACGTTCGGGCTTGCCTTCGTCATCGAAGAAGTCGTGCAGATGATCTGGGGCAAGGGCCCGGCGGATTATCGCGTGCCGGCGTTGCTTGATTTCAGCGCTTTCACGGTGTTCTCGACCAACTATCCCGCCTACAAGATGTTCGAGCTTCTGACCGCGGTCGCGATCTTCCTGGCGCTGCTCGTCGTGCTCACGCGCACCCGCGTCGGGCTCATCATCCAGGCCTCGCTGTCGCATTCGCACATGGTGGCCATGCTCGGCCACAACGTGCCGCGGGTGTTCATGCTGGTGTTCGGCGTCGGTACCGGACTTGCGGCGGTCGCCGGCGTGATTGCCGGGCCCGCGCTGGTGACCCAGTCGAACATGGCGGCGGCGCTCGGTCCGATCCTGTTCGTCGTCGTCGTGGTCGGCGGGCTGGGCTCGCTCGCCGGCGCGTTCCTGGCTTCGCTGCTGATTGGGCTGGTGCAGACGTTTGCGGTCTCCATCAACCTTTCGGTTGCTGACGTACTGGGCGGCATCGGCGTCGCGCCTCCGGCCGGCGGCGCGCTGTTCGACGTGTGGAACGTGACGGTGGCGCAGATCGCCCCGATCATTCCCTACCTCTTGCTGGTGCTGATCCTGATCTTCCGGCCGATCGGTCTCATGGGAACGCGCGAACATTGAGCGATCTAGCGAGCGATTTGGCAAACGTGCCGGCGCGCGGCGGTCTGCGTCCGACCGGCCCCGCAGCCATGGTGCGCCTTGCGGCGCCGTGGATTGTGCTCGCCGTCGCGTTCGCGGTCCTGCCGATGATTTTCGCTTCCGGAAGCGCGCTTACGATGCTCAGCCTGATGGGCATCATGATCGTGTTCGCGCTATCCTACAACATGCTGCTCGGCGAGACCGGTTTGCTTTCGTTCGGTCACGCCGTCTATTTCGGTCTCGGCGGGTTCCTGGCTGTGCATGCTATGAACACCGTGATCCATGATGCGCTTCCGGTGCCGCTGCCGGTGATCCCGCTGGTCGGCGGCTTCAGCGGTTTGCTGTTCGGCATCATCTTCGGGTCGGTTTCGACGCGGCGCGCCGGCACCGTGTTCGCCATGATCTCGCTCGGCCTCGGGGAACTCGTGGCCTCGAGCTCGCTCATCCTGCGCGGATTCTTCGGCGGCGAGGAGGGGGTGAGCACCAACCGCACCAGGCTGCTGCGCGTGTTCGGTCTCAATTTCGGCCCGCAGATCGAAGTCTATTATCTGATCGCGGGGTGGTGCCTTTTGTGCATGGTGGCGATGTATGCGCTCACGCGCACCCCATTCGGCCGCATGTGCAACGCGGTGCGCGAGAATCCCGAGCGCGTGCAGTTCGTCGGCTACAATCCGCGCACCTTGCGCTTCATCGCCTTCTCGCTCGCGGGGCTGTTCGCCGGCATCGCCGGCGCGCTGGCGGCGATCAATTTCGAGCTGGTCAATTCCTCGGAGGTCGGCGCCGGACAGTCCGGGCTCGTGCTGCTCGCCGCCTATATCGGCGGCATCGGAAACTTCATCGGACCGGTGATCGGCGCGGTCCTCGTCACCTGGCTCGAGGTGATGCTCAGCGACGTGACCGACGTGTGGCAGCTCTATTTCGGTCTCTTGTTCATCGGCATGGTGATGTTCGCGCCAAACGGCATCGCCGGTCTCTTGCTGATGCACGAGCCGCTGTGGCAGGCCCGTGCCTACGGCTCGATGCTGCGGCTGGCGCTGGCCTATCTGGTCGCCCTGGTGCCGGCGCTGGTGTTGCTCGCTGGCCTCATCCTCCTCATCGAGATGACCTACCATCTCAGCGTCAAGGCATCCGAGGGAACGACGATCTCCGTTTTCCGCGTTGCGCTCGACGCCGCGAGTATGATGCCCTGGATGGCCGCGGTCATGCTCCTCGCCGGAGGGTTCTGGCTGTTCCGCCTGACCTGGCCGGTCGTGGGCGCCGCCTGGCACGATGCGTTCGCGCACGCGCGCGGGGCCGGGAGAGCGAGATGACCGCGCCCGCGATCGAGCTCATCGACGTGCGCAAGAATTTCGGGGCTACCGAGATCATTCGCGGCGTCAGCCTGACCGTGCCGGCCGGCGAACGCCACGCTATCATCGGGCCGAACGGTGCGGGAAAATCGACCCTGTTCAACCTGATCAGCGGCCGCGTCACCCCGAGCTCGGGGACGGTGCAGCTCAACGGGGAGGACGTCACCGGGCTCTCGCCGCACCAGATCAACCGGCGCGGCCTCTCCCGCAGCTTTCAGGTCACGAACATCTTTCCGCGGCTCTCGGTGTGGGAAAATGTCCGCTGCGCGGTGCTGTGGTCGCTCGGATACAAGTATGCATTCTGGCAAGGCATCGAAGGACTCGCCGACGTGCGCGAGCGGACCGAAACCATTCTCGAAGCGATCGACCTGATCGACCGCCGCCGCGTCCAGGCGGGCGTGCTCGCCTACGCCGAGCAGCGCGCGCTCGAGATCGGCATTACCATCGCGGGCGGCGCCGGAATCATCCTGCTCGACGAGCCGAGCGCGGGGATGAGCGTGGCCGAGGTCGCGCGCGCGGTCGCGCTGATCCGAAAGGTCAGCGCGGGCCGCACCCTGATCATCATCGAGCACGACATGGGCGTGGTATTCGACCTTGCCGACCGCATTTCCGTGCTGGTGTATGGGCAGGTCATTGCCAGCGACGTTCCGGCGCGGATCAAACAGGACAGCGCGGTGCAGACCGCATATCTAGGTACCACGGCATGATGCTCGACGTCCGCGATCTGCATGCCTATTACGGCAAGAGCCACATCCTGCAGGGCGTCTCCCTCAGCATCGGCCCGGGCGAGATCGTCAGCATCCTCGGCCGCAACGGCGTCGGCCGCTCGACCACGTTGAAGGCGATCATGGGCGACGTGCCGCCGCGGGGCTCGATCACCTTCAAGGACGAAGCCATCGCCGGCCTCAAGCCGTACGAGATCGCGCATCGGGGCATCGGCTACGTCCCCGAGGATCGCGCCATCTTTCCGACGCTGACCGTCGAGCAGAACCTGATCCTCGGCGTCAAGGCCGGGAAGAAGGCGGCACGATGGGGTTTTGGCGACGCCTATCGGCTGTTCCCCAGGCTCGAGGAGCGCGCGAAGACGCCGGCCGGCGTGATCTCCGGCGGCGAGCAGCAGATGCTGACGATCTGCCGGACCCTGATGGGCGACCCCGATCTTATCATGATCGACGAGCCGACCGAGGGGCTGGCGCCGCAAATGGTCGAACGCATTGCCGACCTGCTGCAGAGCATCGCGGAACGCCGCATCTCCATCCTCCTGGTGGAGCAGAAGCTGACCATCGCCATGCGCATCTCGCATCGCGTCTATGTGATGGGCCACGGCCGCATGGTGTTCGAGGGCACCCCCTCCGAGCTCGCCGCCGCCGCCGAGGTGCGCCACGCTTGGCTCGAAGTGTGAGGACGGACACAAACCAACAGTCGCCGACCCAATGACGATTTATGGGCACGCTCAATCCATCGTACGGGGTACGGACTGGGGAATTCGGTTAACAGCAGGCCCAAGCATCCTCAGACGGAAGAAATGGCAGCATGCTACCAAGGGTTGACGAAATCCTTGATTGTGGCATATTGTTATTTCAACTAAAAGTAGCTCGACCGCTCGACCCGGGCGGCTTGCTTGCGGATACCATGTTTTTGAACTGCGCTCGGGTCGCAAGAGCGTCTTGATGAGGGAGCAACGCCATGAAACGCTTCGATCGGACAGTGCTGCGTAGGTACGCGTCCGCCGCCGTGATCCTCCTTGCCGTCCTGGCCTGGCCGTCCGCGGGATGGTCAAGAACGGCCAGACACGCGTGTGATGTAGATACACTGTTGGATCGTTGGGTCACCGCGCTACGAGCATCGTCGCCGACAAATCCGGCCCCGGTTGTTGGGACTTACGCGGTCAACGCGGTCCTGCTGCCGACGTGCGAGAACGGGCCCCTGACCGGCGGTGATATCAAGGGCTATTTTGTAAACTTCCTCGGGTACACACCGAGCGTAGCGATCAATACGCGGGCCATCAGCGGCGACTGCGCAAATGGTTTTGCCAGCGGGCTCTACACCTTCAAACTGAAGGTGAATGGCGCGGACAAGACGCTGTACGCCCGCTACACCTTTATCTTTCGGCAGGATCGGATCGCGCAACACCACTCCTCGTTGGAACCAAAACCAAGGCCGGTCGTGCTAGGGGACGGGTGCCCCGCCCATTAGGAATGATGGGCGCGAAAGCTGCTCACAGCTCAGGATGACGGATCACTTGCTCACCCCGCCCGCTTGCGCTTCTGCGTCGGGGGTGTGCTGTGCACAACCTTTCATGACGACGCCAAGCGCTTTCGTGGGGCACGCGGTCCCTCATTAGAAATCGGTCGAGACGTCGTCGATCGGCTGCGGCGACTCCATCTTGATGATCCTGATCTGGCCGTGCGCCGCAGCCAGCGCTTTGGCCAGATCGACGCCGTGGATCGACTGATCGCCATAGGTCTTGAAGTACCAGCGCAGGTTCTTCAGATCGGAGGCGCTGGTCCAGGTGGTAGACTCGGCGTGCATCTGACCGTCGTGGACTTCGCGCACCGCGCCGTACGGGATATCGAAATTGTTAAGGATATGGAACGCCTGCAGCACGGACTGCTTGGCCGTGTCGGCGGGCAGCGCCGATTGTGAAAAGGCGACCGCGCGCACGAACCGGGACGGCGGCGTGAAGTCGCCCGGCAATCCGCGCAGGCCCGAGCCCTGGCCGAATTGCGCCAGCGTGATGCCGCCGATGCCGATCGGCGGAACGTTGATGGCCGTGAGGTTCACATAATTGCGCAGGTTGGTCATGTGCCAATCGAAGGTCGGCGAATTTGTCATGACCCCGAGCGGGTTGTCGTAAATCTTGAGAGTCTTGTCCAACGGTTCGATCACGACCGATTTGCCGTTGCGATCGTGCACCACGACGTGAACAGGCGCCGGCTGCCCGATGGATGCCACCACGACCGGCACCAGCACGACCTTGTTGAAATTGGCCTTGACCTCCTCGACATTGGCGAAATTGCCGAGCAGCCAGTTGGCGTATTCGTGCGGCGCCATGGCGCGGGTGGCATTGTCGTTGGTCGCGTCGGGATAGCTGGCATAGCCGGGGAAATAGAACAGCCCGACATAGAGGCCCGCCTCGTTGATGCCGTCCACGATCGCGGTGAGGCCCTCGGCGTTGGCGCCGAGGAAACCGTATTTCGTTTTATAGCTGACGCCTTTGCCGCCGTCCGGCAGCGTGCCGGTGAGGACGGTTCCGGCCGGGATCACCATCACGTCGGAATGCAGATCGAAACCGAACTCCAATGTGCGCGCGGCGACGACGCCGCCGTCCTTGGCGACGAGGCGGATCCCGGTGCAGGCTTGCGCCACCGGCGCGAAGCTCAGGGCCGCGGTGAGAATTCCGACAAGCAATGAGCGAAACATGGCGCCCTCCTGGATTTAGCGGCTATGAACGAATGCTAGCCACGAAGCGGGCGACGGATCAAAGAGCAATCCGATTCACGATGAGCAAAACGATGTTCGAGAACGTTTTATCAGTCTTAAATTGGACTCGTTACCGGTCAATGCGGCGCAGCTTTCTGCATCCGCATTATTGCGGATAGGACGCGCAGTGGCGACGGGCGTTCGACCAAACGGTCAAAAGATTCTGATTTCGTATCAATAAGCTACTTGCTCACCCCGCCCGCTTGCGCTCCTGCGGCACCAGCGACACGGTGAGCCGCTCCGTGCCGCGCAGCACGTCGAGCGCGACTTCGCGGCCGATCTTCTCGCCGATGAGCGCGCGGATGAGATCGTCGGCGCCGGTGATCGTGAGGCCGTCGAGGCCGAGGAGAATATCGCCTGGTTTAAGGCCGGCGCGATCGGCGGCGCTGTCCGGCTCGACGGTGCCGACCCGCACGGCGCTCTCCTGCTCGAGCCCGGCGGCGCGGCGCAGCCGCGGCGGGATGGCGGTCTGCTGCGCGGCAATGCCGATGAAAGCGCGGCGCACGCGGCCGTGCCGCACCAGCTCGCCGAGCACGAAGCTCGCGGTGTTGGCGGCGATCGCAAAGCAGATACCCTGCGCGCCCATGGTCACGGCGGTATTGATGCCGACGACCTCGCCGTGGGAGGACACCAGCGGGCCGCCGGAATTGCCGGGATTGAGCGCGGCGTCGGTCTGAATCAGATCGTCGATGAGGCGTCCGGTGCGCGAGCGCAGCGAGCGGCCGAGCGCGGAGACGACGCCCGTGGTCACCGTCGATTCGAAGCCGAGCGGATTGCCGATGGCGATCACCAGCTGGCCGCGTTTCAACCGCTTGGAATCGCCGAGCGGCGCCGCCGGCAGCGTCACCGCTTCGTCGACGCGGATGAGCGCGAGATCGGTGTCGGGATCGTCGCCCACCAGCCGTGCGCGTAAATCCTGGCCGTCGGCGGTCGTCACCGCGATGCGCGCGCCGGCGCCGCCGGCCGCGCCGGCGACGTGGCTGTTGGTCAGGATGAGCCCGTCCGGCGCCACCACGACGCCGGAGCCAGATCCGCCGCGCACCCCCTCCTTTCTTCCCCCGCGCGCGGGGGAGGGCGGGGAGGGGGCACGGACCGCAAGCCCGACCACGGCCGGGCCGACGCGGTCGACGACATCGATCACCGCGCGCGAGTAGGCATCGAGCAGCGCCTGATCCTCGGGCGGGACGGCAGATTGATCGGCTGCGGCGGGTCGGTCGCCGCCCAAGCCGGCATCGTTAAGTGGTATGATCTTCACGGAAAATCGCCATGTTTGGCCGGCTCGCCGAGGGCGAGCCGGACCGCACATATGGGAACCGCAGCGGGGCCGGGGAAGGTCCCTGGGACGGCCTGCGGTTGACAGCGGCGGCCACTTATGGTGCGGACGCCGGAACGCCCTCGAAGGAGACCTCATGGCCATCGCCGATGCGGCACGCCCAGCCGCCGCCCTGTTGATCGCGGCCGCCCTTTCGATCCTTGCCGGGTGCGGCCAGGGTCAGCAGCAAGCCGGCGCGCCGCCGCCGCCGACGGTGACCGTGACCAGCCCGGTGCAGCGCACGGTCGTCGATCAGGACGAATATGTCGGCCGCTTCGTCGCCGTCGATTCGGTCGAGGTGCGCTCGCGCGTTTCCGGCTACCTTTCGGAGATTCATTTCACCGACGGCCAGATGGTCAAGCAGGGCGATCTGTTGTTCGTCATCGACCACCGGCCGTTCCAGATCGCGCTCGATCAGATGCGCGCCAATCTCGCGCAGGCGCGCGCCAACCTCGCCTTTACCGAGGCCGATCTCGCCCGCGGCCAAGAACTCCTGCACAACAAGACCATCACCGAACAGACCTACGACCAGCGCACGCAGGCCAAGCGCGTCGCCGAAGCCTCCGTCGCCGCGCAGGAAGCGATGGTGCATTCCGCCGAGCTCGACCTCAACCAATATTCCGAGCTGCGCGCGCCCGTCGATGGTCGCATCGGCGACCGCCGCGTCTCCGTCGGCAATCTGGTGAATGGCGGCACTGGCGCCAACTCGACGATGCTCGCGACCATCGTCTCGGTCGATCCGATCCGCTTCGAGTTCACCTTCGACGAGGCCTCCTACCTGCGCTACCAGCGTTTCGCCGGGGCGAGCACGCAAATGGCCAGCGGCCAAGGCGGCGTGCCGGTCGCGCTCAAGCTGATCGACGAGCCGGACTTCCAGCACACCGGCAAGATGGATTTCGTCGACAACGTCATCGACCGCTCCTCGGGCACGATCCGCGGCCGTGCGGTCTTTCAAAATCCCAACGGACTATTCACGCCCGGCATGTTCGGCCGCATCCGCGTTCCCGGCTCGCCGCCCTATGCGGCGCTGCTCATTTCCGACGAGGCGGTCGGCACCGAGCAGTCGCGCAAATACGTGCTCGTCGTCGATGATGGCGGCGTCGCGCGACTGAAGTACGTCACTCTCGGTCAGCTCGACGACGGCTTGCGCGTGATCAAGGACGGCCTGGCCGCCTCCGACCGCGTGATCGTCAACGGTCTTATGCGCGCGCGGCCGGGCGCGAAAGTCACGGCGCAAGAGCAGGGTGCTCCCGCCGCGGCCCGCAAACAAGCCGATCAGGCCAAGGCCGATTGAGGCGAGAGTGTTATTGCCATGAGGTTGAAGCAGAGCGGCTCGGGCAGGTTCCCCTCCCCCTTGTGGGGAGGGGTCAGGGGTGGGGGTCGTGAGGTGTCGCGCGTGCGTCCACGATTGTGCGTCGCCTGCCGACCCCCCTCCCCTCCCTCCCCCACAAGGGGGGAGGGAGCGCCTTAGATGCGCATTTCGCATTTTTTCATCGATCGGCCGATCTTTGCCGCCGTCGTCTCGATCGTCTTCGTGATCTTCGGCGGCGTGTCGTTCTCGCGGCTGCCGATCGCGCAATACCCCGAGATTGCGCCGCCATTGATCAGCGTGACCGGCCAATATCCCGGCGCCAGCGCCGAGGTCGTGGCCTCGACCGTGGTCACGCCGATCGAGCAGCAGATCAACGGCGTCGAGAACATGATCTACATGGCGTCGAACTCGACGGCCGACGGGCGCTTCTCGATCGCGGTCAGCTTCGAGCTCGGCACCAATCTCGACATCGCGCAAGTGCAGGTGCAGAACCGGGTCGCCGTGGCGACGCCGCGGCTGCCGGCCGATGTGCGCAATATCGGCGTCGTCGTGCAGAAAAGCTCGCCCGACCTGATGATGGTCGTGCATCTCTACTCTCCCGACAAGTCGCGCGACGCGCTGTTCATCTCCAATTACGCCACGCTCGAAGTGACCGACGCGGTCACCCGCGTCGACGGCGTCGGCTCGATCATCGTGTTCGGCAGCCGAGACTATTCGATGCGCGTGTGGCTCGATCCCGATCGCCTGCAATCGCTCGGGCTGACTGCGACCGACGTCACCAACGCGCTGCAGGCACAGAACATCCAGGTCGCCTCCGGCGTGCTCGATCAACCGCCGGTCGCGCATCCGGGCGCCTTCCAGATCGCGGTGCAGACGCTCGGCCGGCTCGCCGATCCCGACGAGTTCGCTGCGATCGTGGTGAAACAGACGCCGGGCGCGGTGGTGCGCCTCAAGGATATCGCCAAGGTGGAGCTTGCCGCGCTCGATTATTCGTCGAATTCCTACCTCGATCACGACCCGGCGGCCGCGCTCGCCATTTTCCAGCGCCCCGGCTCGAATGCGCTGGCCACCGCCGAAGGCGTCAAAAGTCTGATGGCCGAGTTGTCGAAGCGCTTCCCGCCCGGCGTCAAGTACGACATTTTCTTCAATCCAACGCAGTTCATTCAGCAGTCCGTCGACGCCGTGATCGACACGATCGGCGAAGCCACCATTCTCGTCGTGCTGGTGGTGATCATCTTCCTGCAGACCTGGCGCGCGGCGATCATTCCTCTTGTCGCCATACCGGTATCGCTCGTCGGCACCTTCTTCTTCATGGCCGCATTCGGCTTCACGCTCAATAATCTGTCTTTGTTCGGGCTGGTGCTGGCGATCGGCATCGTGGTCGACGACGCCATCGTCGTCGTCGAGAACGTTGAACGCAACATCGCGTCCGGTCTGGCGCCGCGCGAGGCCGCGCGCAAGAGCATGGATGAGGTCGGCTCGGCACTCGTAGCCATCGCGCTCGTGCTCTGCGCCGTGTTCGTTCCTTCCGTATTCATCACCGGCATATCCGGGCAATTCTACCGGCAATTCGCGCTCACGATCGCCGGCGCCACGGTCATTTCGCTCATCGTGTCGCTGACGCTGTCGCCGGCGATGTGCGCGCTTCTGCTCAAGCCGCACGATCCCAAGCACCGCGACCGCTGGTGGGAGCGGCCGATCCATGGCTTCTTCGGCATCTTCAATCGGGCGTTCAACAGTGTGGCCTCGGGCGTCTCCTGGCTCGCCACGCGCACCGTGCGTCGCGCCGCGATCATGGTCGTCATCTATCTCGTCGTGCTCGGTTTCGGCCTCAACGCATTTCGCCAGACGCCCGTCGGCTTCATCCCGCAGGTCGACGCCGGCTACATCATCCTGGTGGTTCAGCTTCCCCCCGGCGCGTCGCTGGCGCGCACCGACGCGGTGCAGCAGCGCGCGCTCGACATCGCGCTCGCCGTGCCCGGCGTCGCCCATGGCGTCAACGTCGTCGGCTTCTCCGGCGCCACCTTCACCAACGCGCCCAACGCCGGCGCGATTTTCCTGGTGCTGGATTCCTTTGCGAAGCGCGCCCGGGATCCGCGCCAATCGGCGTCGGCGATCCAGGCGGAAATCAATCGCCGGTTTTCCAAGATTCAGGAGGGCTTTCTGGTCGCGGTGCTGCCGCCGCCGGTGCGCGGCATCAGCAATGCCGGCGGCTTTCGCATGATTGTCGAGGACCTCGCCGGACACGGGTCGGCGGCGCTGCAGGCGGCAACAACCGAGATCATGGCGCGCGCCGCGCACACGCCAGGCGTGGCGCAGGTGTTCACGCTGTTCGAGACGACGACGCCGCAGATCTATCTCGACATCGACCGCACCAAGGCGCAGCTCCTCGGCGTCAACGTGCAGGACGTGTTCAACGCGCTGCAGGTCTTTATCGGCTCGGCCTATGTCAACGATTTCAATCTGTTCGGGCGCACCTTCCGCGTCACTGCGCAGGCGCGCGACGAGGATCGGCAGGACATCGCCGACGTGCTCAAGATCCGGGTGCGCAATGCCAACGGAGATACCGTCCCGCTCGGCTCCTTCACCACGGTGAGGGACATTTCCGGCCCATTCCGGGTGCCACACTACAATCTCTATCCCGCCGCCGAACTCGACGGCTTCGCCGCGCCCGGCTATTCGCAGGGGCAGGGGATTGCGATCATGGACAAGCTCGCGGCCGACACGCTGCCGGACGGCTTTGCCACCGAATGGACGTCGCTCGCCTTCCAGCAACTCAGGGCCGGCAACACCGCGATGTTCGCGTTCGTGTTGGCGGTGGTGTTCGTATTTCTCGTCCTCGCCGCGCAGTACGAAAGCCTCACGCTGCCGCTCGCGGTGATCCTGATCGTGCCGATGTGCCTGGTCGCCGCCATCACCGGCGTCATCCTGCGCGGGCAGGACAACAACATCCTCACCCAGGTCGGCTTCGTGGTGCTGATCGGGCTTGCCGCCAAGAACGCCATCCTGATCGTCGAATTCGCCCGGCAACTGGAGGATCAGGGCCGCAGCCGGTGGGAGGCCGCCGTCGAGGCGACGCGGCTGCGGCTGCGCCCGATCCTGATGACCTCGTTCGCGTTCATTCTCGGGGTCACGCCGCTCGTCTGGGCGATCGGCGCCGGCGCGGAACTGCGTCAGGCGCTCGGCACGGCGGTATTTTTCGGCATGATCGGGGTGACGGCCTTCGGGCTGATTTTCACGCCGGTGTTCTATGTCATCGCGCGGTGGCTCGCCGAACTCGGGCCGCGGCGTAGTAAGAAACCGCAGGAGGTGCAACCGGCGCAACCGGCGGAGTAATGCGCGGCGCCATTGAGAGGGGAGACCATCACATGATCCGTACCGTGTTCGCCGTCGCGGCGATTGCGCTCGGCGTGAGCGTCGCCATTGCCCAGCAGGACCCGATCGCCGCGCGCAAGGCGCTGATGTGATGAAGGCCAATGCCGACCAGGCCAAGATCGCCGTGGCCATGATCAAGGGCGAGACCCCGTTCGATCTTGACAAGGCGCATAAGGTTTTCGCGACGTTCGAGGATGCGTCGGCGAAGGCGCCGGCCCTGTTCCCGGAGAATTCGATCGGCGAGGCGACGGCGGATGATCCCTTCAGCGCCAGTCCCAAAATCTGGCAGAACCTGGAGGATTTCAAAGCCAGGCTCGCCAAGCTCGGCACCGACGCCAAGGCGGCCGACGCGAGCGTGACGGACCTGGATTCCTTCAAGGCGGCCTTTGGCAACATCGGCAAGAACGATTGCGGCGCCTGCCGCGAGCAGTACCGCGTCAAGAAGAGCTGACGCGGACGATGGAAGATTTCCGCTCGTCCCCGCGCAAGCGGGGACCCAGCTTTTTGCGCTCCACCTCTGGCACTGGATACCCGCTTTCGCGGGAATGAGCGGAGAGAGAGGAACACCCGCGGCGATGCGAAAGCTCACGCTCATTGCGGCGGCCGTCGCCATCGCCGCAATTGCAGTCTTCTATTTCCTGACGATCCCGGCGACCGTTCCCGCTGCGGCGCTGCCGCCCTACACGCCCAACCTGGACAACGGCCGCACGATGTTCGACATCGGCGGCTGCGCGTCCTGCCACGCTACCCCGAACAAGGACCCCGACAAGGTCGAGCGGACGCGGCTCGGCGGCGGGCTGGCTTTGGCATCGCCGTTCGGCACCTTCTATCTATGTGCCGAACATTTCGCCCGACCCTGCGGACGGCATCGGTAGCTGGAGTGAGGCGGATTTCGTCTCGGCTCTCTGGAACGGGACCTCGCCGGCCGGTCATCACCTCTACCCGGCCTTGCCGTACACCTCCTATCGGCACATGGAGCTCGCCGACGTGCGCGATCTCTTTGCCTATCTGAAAACCCTGCCGCCGGTGCCAGGCCGGGCGCGCCGGCACGATCTGGCATTTTCCTTCAACATCCGCCGCCTGGTCGGCATCTGGAAGCTCCTCTTCCTTCATGGCGGCCCCTTCGTGCCCGACGCGTCGAAGTCGGCGCAATGGAATCGCGGCGCTTATCTGGTGAATGGACCGGGGCACTGCGCCGAATGCCGCAGCCCGCGCAATTTTCTCGGCGCCATCGTCGAGAGCGAACGCTTCGCCGGCGGGCCCACCGCGGACGGCAAGGGTTTTGTGCCGAACATCACGCCGCTCGGGCTGCGGCATTGGTCGAAGGAGGATATCGCCTGGTCGGAAAAGGACATCGCGAGCTTCCTCGACGACGGCATGAATCCGGCCGGCGATTTTGCCGGCGGAGCCATGGCCGAAACGATTCGCAACACCGCCTTGCTCGGCGCCGCCGACCGCGCCGCGATTGCGGCCTATATCGCCGCGCTGCCGCCGCGGCCGGGCCCGAAGCCGCCGGCGAAGAAATGATCGGCCGCGCCCGACGCAGCGCTACGGCCCACCAAAGGCCTTGAAGGTGATGATGGTGCGCGTGTCGGCGACGCCGGGGATGGTTTGCACCTTCTCGGCGATGAAGTGACCGATGTCGGTCGTCGGCTCGACGTAGAATTTCACCAGCAGGTCGAAATCGCCGGCGGTCGAATAGATTTCCGAGGCGATCTCGGCGTCGGCGAGCCGGTTGGCCACCTCGTAGGACTTGCCGAGCTGGCACTTGATCTGCACGAAGAAGGGAACCATGCGCACCTCCGGACCGCCGGAAGCCAAAGCATATACCAAGCCTGATCGATGTTGAGTCGTCATTCCGGGGTCGGGCGTAGTATCCTTGACCGTGCGGAAAGACCACAAAATGCATGCCCCGGTCGAGCTTGCCGATATCGCCGCCGACATTTTGGCGCGCATTCGCGCCCGGGCGCCGCGCGTGCATTGCGTCACCAACACAGTGGCGCAGCAATATACGGCGAACATGCTGCTCGCGGCCGGCGCGGTGCCGTCGATGACGATCGCGCCTGAGGAGATTGTCTCCTTCGTCGCCGGCGCCGACGCGCTCCTGGTCAATCTCGGCACCTTCGATGCCGAGCGCCGCGCGGCGATCGATGCGGCGGTCGGTGCAGCGAACGCGGCGCGCATGCCCTGGGTGCTCGATCCCGTCTTCATCGAGTTGACGCCGGCACGCGCGCAGTTCGCGCGCGAGCTCCTCGCGCGCGGGCCTGCGGTCGTGCGGCTGAACACCGCGGAATTCGCCGCGCTCTCCGGCGGCGATGCCGCGGGCGACGCGCCGGCGCGCTTCGCCAAGGGCCGTGCGACAGTCATCGCGCTCACCGCCGGCATCGACCTCGTGACCGACGGCGCGCGCCGCGCCGTGATCGCCAACGGCGATCCCCTGATGGGCCTCGTCACCGCGCTGGGCTGCGCCGGGTCGGCGCTGGTCTGCGCCGCGCTCGCCGTCGAGAAGGATGCCTGGCTCGCGGCGACCGCAGCGCTGACGGCTCTCGGAGTCGCCGGCGAGGTGGCGGCGCAGGAAGCACGCGGACCCGGCAGTTTCGCGAGCGCGATCATCGACGCTCTGTATGGCCTCGATCGGGCGACCTTGCGGACGCGGACGAGAGTATCGTGATGCCGATCGACGTCCGCCTCAACGCCATCGTCGATGCCGAGCGCGCCGGCGGGCACGATCTCGTCGATCTCGCGCGTCGCGTTGCCGAGGGCGGGGCGACTTTGGTGCAGTTGCGCGACAAGCGCGGCGAAACGCGGGCCATGGTCGAGGAGGCCCGCGCGATCAAGGCGGCACTGGCGCCGTTCGCGGTGCCGTTCGTCGTCAACGATCGCATCGACGTGGCGCTCGCCGCTGACGCCGACGGGGTGCATATCGGGCCCGACGACATGACCGTCGAGGATGCGCGGGCATTGCTCGGGCCGGACGCGATCATCGGCCTGTCGATCAAGACGGTCGAAGCGGCCGCGGCGGCGCCGGTCGAACTCATCGACTATGCCGGAATCGGCGGCGTGTTTTCGACAACGTCGAAAGAGCAGAAGAGCGCGCCGATCGGCACGGCAGGGCTGGCGCTGATTATCGGCGTGCTCCGGCGCCGCGCGGAAAAACTGCCGCTCTGCGGCATCGCCGGCATCGACGAGAGTAACGCCGCCGCAATCATCGCCGCCGGCGCCGACGGCGTCGCCGTCATCTCGGCATTGTCGCTCAGCCCCGATCCGGCCGCCGCGGCGCGCCGCCTGCGCGAAATTGTCGATGCCGTGTTGGCCAAGCGCGGCACATGACGAGCGTTCCGATAAATCACCGCACCAGGACGTTGCTGAACTGCCAGGGGTCGTCGCGATCGACGGTCTCCGGAAACAGTTCGCCGCGGTGGTCGAGAGGCGTCCACTCGGTATATTGTCCGATCACCGGCCCGAGATAGGGAAGCTGGATTTCGAGGCAGCGGCGGAAATCCATCTCGTCGGCCTCGACGATGCCGCGGTCGGGATTTTCCAGCATCCAGACGATGCCGGCGAGCACGGCCGAAGTCACCTGCAATCCGGTCGCGTTCTGGTACGGCGCCAGCCGCCGCGTCTCCTCGATGGAGAGCTGCGAGCCGTACCAATACGCGTTCCGTGAGTGGCCGT
The DNA here is from genome assembly GCA_049522435.1 of Xanthobacteraceae bacterium. GTDB lineage: Bacteria > Pseudomonadota > Alphaproteobacteria > Rhizobiales > Xanthobacteraceae > BOG-931. Next base: position 7,328 of record JBEKNW010000023.1, on the reverse strand, counting down.
AGAGGAGCACGCCGAGTTCGTCGACGCCGTCGGCGATGTCCCGCTCGTCGAGAATCTTCCACTCCGGCTGCTGCCGCCATGCGGCGCCCGCCATCTCGTGCAGCGACAGCACGGCGTCGTCGCAGGGGTGATAGGCGTAATGGCAGGTCGGCCGATAGACGACTTTGCCGCCCTCGCGCAGCGTAAAGTAGTCCGCGATCGAGATCGACTCGTTGTGCGTGATCATGAAGGCGTGCTGCGCCCGCGCGGTCGGCGTCCAGGAGCGCACGCGCGTTGCGGCGCCCGGCTGCGTCAGATAGATGGCGGCATCGCAGCCGAACTCGTGCCGATATGCGTTCGCCGGCATCGACTTCTCATGCGTGCCCCAGCCGAGCTCCGACGGCTGCAGGCCCTCCGCGCAAAAACCCTCGACCGACCAGGTGTTGACGAACACATTGCGCGGCTTGGGGTCGCGCGCCCGTTGGGTGTCGCGCTCGGCGATGTGGATGCCCTTGACGCCGGCGCGCTGCATCAGCCGCGCCCAGTCGGCGCGGGTCTTTGGCTCGTCGACCTTAAGACCGATCTCGGCGGCGACGTCGAGCAGCGCCTGCTTGACGAACCACGACACCATCCCGGGATTGGCGCCGCAGCAGCTTACCGCGGTAACGCCGCCGGGCCGGCGACGGCGCAACGCCAGCACGCTTTCGCGCAGCGCGTAGTTCGAGCGCGCGGAGATCGACAAATTGCGGTCGGTATAAAGTCCGGGCCACGGCTCGACCACGGTGTCGATGTAAAAGGCGTCGAGGTCCTTGGCGAGCTCCATCAGATCGACCGACGAAGTATCGACCGAGAGGTTGACGATCATGCCGCGGCCCGGCCCCACGCTGAGCAGCGGGATAAGCACGTCGCGGTAGTTCTTCTTGGTGATCGCCGCATGGATGAAACGCAGCTGCCGGTCGTCGAGCAGGCGACGGCCTTCGTCTTCCGGCGCGATGACGACGAATTTTCTTCGGTCGAACGCAATGTGCCGCTCAAGAAGCGGCAGCGTTCCTTTGCCGATCGAACCGAAGCCGATCATCACGATCGGACCGTCGAAGCGCGCATGCAGGGGCCAAGCGGTGGTGAGCCGAGTCATGGCGTTCATGTTAGCCGTTCCTTCCCCAATTCGAGTGACAGTTACGCTGCGCGCCGCGCGGAAGAATCGGTGCGGACGAGGTTGGCGACGAGCACGTTCAGGCTCGGCGTCGGCGCGGCACGGCTGGTTGCGCCGACAAGTCCGCGCGCGCCGTCGAGCGCGCCGGGCACCAGCTCGCAGCCGAGCAGGCGATGCCGTTCATAGGCGCCCGGCAGCCAAAGTGCGCCGGTCATCTGCGCCGAGAAGCCGAACCGCCCGTAATAGGCTTCGTCGCCGACCAGCAGCATGGCCCGATGGGCGCGCCGCCGTGCCGCCGCGATGGCGTGCCGCATCAAGGCTGTGCCGATGCCGCGGCCGCGCCGCGCCACGTCAACCGCAAGCGGGCCGAGCAACAATGCCGGCCGCGCCGGCCCTGCACAGACGTGCCAGAGCCGGACGGTGCCGACGAGACAGCTTTGTTCCGCGGCCACGAAGGAAAGTCCCTCGGCCGGGCTGCGGCCTTCGCGCAGCCGCTCGGCGGTTTTCTCGAAACGCGACAGACCCCAGACGCGGTCGAGCAACTCTTCGCGCGCGCAAATGTCGCGTAAAGCTTCGTTACGGATCGTCACCATGGCCCGCTCCTTCCCGTCATGCTCAAGAAGGTGATGGAAAGGGAGCCGGCGGCGCCGGCTCCCGGCGAGGTCAGATGTGGCAACCTTAAATGTGGAACGTCTTCAGCGGCGGAAAGCCGTTGAAGGCGACGGCCGAGTAGGTCGCCGTGTAGGCGCCGGTGCCCTCGATCAGCACTTTGTCACCGATCTCCAGAGAGACCGGCAGCAGATACGGCTCTTTCTCGTACATCACGTCGGCCGAATCGCAGGTCGGGCCGGCGAGCACGCAAGGACCGACCTCGCCGTCGCGGCCGCCGCGCGGCGTGCGGATCGGATAGCGGATCGACTCGTCCATCGTTTCGGCGAGGCCGCCGAATTTTCCGATGTCGAGATAGACCCAGCGCACGTCGTCGTTCTCGCTCTTCTTCGCGACCAGCACGATTTCGGCCTCGATGACGCCGGCATTGCCGACCATGCCGCGGCCCGGCTCGATGATGGTCTCCGGGATGCGGTTGCCGAAGTGGCGCCGCAGCGCGCGGAAGATCGCCGTCCCGTAGGTCTTCACCGTCGGCACGTTCTTCAGGTATTTGGTCGGGAAGCCGCCGCCCAGATTGACCATCGACAGCGTCATGCCGCGCTCGCCGCAGTCGCGGAACACCGCGGCGGCGGAGGCGAGCGCACGGTCCCAGGCGTGCGGATTGCGCTGCTGCGAGCCGACGTGGAACGAGACGCCGTAAGGCTCGAGGCCGAGCCGGTGCGCGTGCTCGAGCACGTCGACCGCCATAGCGGGCTCGCAGCCGAATTTGCGCGACAGCGGCCACTCCGCCCCGACGCAGTCGGAGAGGATGCGGCAGAACACGCGGCTCTCCGGCGCCGCACGCGCGATCTTCTCGACCTCGGCCTGGCAATCGACTGCGAACAGCCGCACGCCGAGCGCGTAGGCGCGCGCGATGTCGCGCTCCTTCTTGATCGTGTTGCCGTAGGAGATGCGGTCCGCGGTGGCGCCGGCGGCGAGCACCATTTCGATTTCCGGAACCGAAGCGGCGTCGAAGCAGGAGCCGAGGCCGGCCAAGAGCGACAGCACCTCCGGCGCCGGATTGGCCTTCACCGCGTAGAACACGCGCGTGTCGGGCAGCGCCTTGGCGAAGTTTTGATAGTTGTCGCGCACGACGTCGAGATCGACGACGAGGCGCGGCCCGTCGTCATCTTGCCGGTTTTCTTGGCGATTGCGCAGGAAGTCGCGGATGCGCTGGGTCATTGGCGCTCTCCTCACAAGGTTCAATGAGCCTCGCGGCTCGGATTGAAATTCGGGCGAAGGAAGCGAAAAAATTCGCCCGGCGTCAGCGGGTGAAGGTCGGCGCCTCGCCATGCGGTGGAGACACGGACGAAAGCGACGGGCTACTCGACCCGAGATGCTGCCTTGGATTGGAGCGGGATGACCCGTTCCGCACGGCCGGCAAGGATGGACAAGCCTCTACGGTATCGACCTTTGGAGGGCCGATGAGACCAGAGAAGCCCGCTCCGTCGTTGCTTTAAGCCGCGTCCCCCGTTGAGCGCGGGGTGCGCCGGTTTCGCCTCCGGCTGCCGGTTAAGTGGTTCGGAGTTCAGGCGGCCAAGACTCTTCGCCCTTGGGCTAAAATCTCGGCGTTTGCTCCGGGCGGCTGTCCGGCCTCTTGTCCGGATGCCCACCAACCGACACACGGCCACAGGCACGTGCGAAATTGGGCGGACGCGACATAAGCGCGATCGCCGCACGATGCAAGCATTTTTTGCTGCGGCGGCGCTTTTTTTCGCGAGCGCTGCCGCAAATGGTTACGCGACAGTGCGGTGGCGCCCACGTCTGAGCGATCGCGTCACGCGCCGCTCGATCTGAAAGCCGGTGGCAATCGCACGCTGCGTGTACGATAAACTGACGGTCACCTAGCGTCTTTCTGCAAGCGGCGGCGAGGCGATCGGAGGGGAGGGGTATGAGCGTTCCCATCGCCGTGACCATCGCCGGCTCGGATTCGAGCGGCGGCGCCGGCATCGAGGCGGATCTGAAGACTTTCTCCGCGCTCGGCGTCTATGGCGCCTGCGTCGTCACCGCGCTGACGGCGCAGAACACCAAGGGCGTGTTCGCCATCCACGATGTGCCCGCGGATTTTATTGCCGCGCAGATCGATGCCGTGTTTACCGATCTCGATGTCGGCGCGGTGAAGATCGGCATGCTTGCCAACGCGCGGGCGATCGCCGCCGTCGCCGCCGCGCTCGATCGCTATCGCCCGCGCAACGTCGTGCTCGATCCGGTCATGGTCGCGAGTTCGGGCGAAAGATTGCTGCGCGAGGACGCGACCGGCCGCTTGCGGGAATTGATCCGGCGCGTGCGCGTGCTCACGCCCAACTTGCCGGAAGCCGCGGCACTGCTCGACGCCCCGCTCGCGCGCGACGAAGCCGAGATGCGCGTCCAGGCGGAAAAGCTGCTGGCGATGGGCGCCGGCGCGGTGCTGATCAAGGGCGGCCATGGCAGCGGGCCGGAAAGCGTCGACCTTCTGGTCGATGCCGACGGCTGCCTGCGCCTCGCGGCGCCGCGCTTGGCGACCAAAAATACCCACGGCAGCGGCTGCACGCTCGCCTCCGCACTTGCCGCCGGCCTTGCCAAGGGGCTTTTGCTCGAAGCGGCGGCGCGGGAAGCCAAGGCCTATGTGAGCGCCGCCATTGCCGCGGCGGACCGGCTCGGTGTCGGCTCCGGCCGCGGCCCGCTGCATCATTTTTACGCCTGGTGGTAGGGCCCCAAATCCGGGCTTTCGAGCATTGCAAAGAGTCGCTACCATTCCTGCGGGCTCGGATTTTCATCCGGCAAAAGCCGGTCCAAGCCAACTTGATATGAAGTCCGACCACAGGGAGGAATCGCCATGTTGAAATCAATCATGATGACTGCCGCCGTTGCGCTATTGGTCACGGCGGGAGTCCTGCTGCCGGTGCGCAGCCACGAGGCGTTGGCGCAATCCGGACCGTTGTTTATCAGTGCGGTCGAATACGACATCGTGCCGGGCCAGGTCGACAACTTCCTTGCGGCACTCAAGGAGAACGGTGCGGCCTCGGTGAAGGAGCCGGGTTGCCGCGAGCTCGACATCAGCGTCTCGCAAAAGGATCCGAACCACGTGTTCATCTTCGAGGTTTACGAGAACGCCGCGGCCGCCGAAGCGCATACAGCGACCGAACATTTCAAGAAATATAAGGCGATAACCAAAGACATGGTCGCCAAGCGTGAGGCCAAGCTGCTGTGGTCGGTCGCGATGAACATGAAGGGTATGTGATCGGCGCTGAACCGACCGGGGAAAGCATGGCAATGAAGAACAAAGGCGCCGTCGGCCTCGTCGGCCTCGGCATCATGGGCGGCGCATTTGCGGAAAATCTCCTTGCCGCGGGCTGGCGCGTGATCGGCTACGACATCGCCGCGGCGCGCCGGCGGGCGCTGGCGCGCAAGGGCGTCGAGATCGCTACGGATGCCGGCGACCTCGCGCGCGAGGCCAAAACCATCATCTTGAGCCTGCCGAAACCCGCCGCGCTCGCTGCGACCGTGGCCGCCATCGTCGCGGCCGGCGTGCCGCGCCGGGTGGTGATCGAGGCCTCGACCTTCGCGCTCGAAGACAAGGCCGCCGCCGAAGCGGCGTTACGCAAGGCCGGCCACGTCCTGCTCGACTGTCCGGTGAGCGGCACCGGCATCCAGGCCAAGGTGAAGGACCTCGTGGTCTATGCCTCGGGCGGCAGCGCCGAGATCAAGCGGCTACGCCCGTTGTTCGCCGACATCAGCCGTGCGGTGCACGATCTCGGCGAATTCGGCAACGGCAGCCGCATGAAATACGTCGCCAACCTGCTCGTCGCTATCCACAACGTGGCGAGCGCGGAGGCGTTGGTGCTGGGCATGAAAGCCGGGCTGCCGCCGCAGCTCGTCTATGATTTGGTCAAGATCGGCGCCGGCAATTCGCGCGTGTTCGAGCTGCGCGCGCCGATGATGGTGAAGGGCCGCTACGACGATCCGACGATGAAGGTCTCGATCTGGCAGAAGGACATGGACGTGATCGGCCACTTCGCGCAGGCGCTCGGCGCGCCGACGCCCCTGTTCTCCGCCACGCTGCCGATCTACGCCGCCGCCATGTCGACCGGCTACGCCGAGCAAGACACCGCTTCAACCTGCGCCGTGCTCGAAGCGATGGCGGGGATCAAGCGCGGCAAGGCGAAATCAAGGCGCGGACGAAGGCAATCGAGATAAGGCTACGCCGCCGTCAGCGTCGGAATTCTCTTCAGCTCACCCGCGAGCTCGCGTTCGGCGACGGCGAGATCGTAGGCGCGCTGCAGATTGATCTAAAGGTCGGGACCGTTGCCGAGCAATTTGCCGATGCGCAAAGCCATCCCGGGAGTCACCGGCTGCTTCTCGTCGAGAATGTCGTAGAGCGTCTGCCGCGAAATACCGAGCAACTGCGCGATCTCGATCTTTGACTTGCCGAGCGTCGGCACAACATCCTCGCGCAGCACCTCGCCCGGATGCATCGGCTTCAAGCCACGAAGCAGATTATTCCCGCTCATCAGTGATAATCTTTCGCTGCATCATCGCAAGATTTTACCATACATTCATGCGGTATTGCCTGCCATCGTCGAAGGCATTATCCCTCCCGGAGAGGCCGGCGGAAAATGGCCAAACCAATGAAAGCGAAGAGCGATGGTGCGACGCCGCGTCTCTGAGCAGCCGACGTCCCGGCTCGCCATCTGGGCGCGGCGCATTGCGTTGTTTTCGCTCGCCGCGACGCTGATTGCCATCATCATCGTGCGTTCGGGCGCGCTCGACATCGTGCCGGCGCTTTCGACGCTTGCCGGCGCATTGGTGCTCGCCGTGGTCGCGATCCTGCTCGCCTTCGCCGCCGGGATCGCCATCTGGACCGAGGGCATCGGCGGGGTGCGCGAGGCGATCACGGGGCTCCTTATCGGGCTGGCGCTCATTGCCTATCCGCTCTATCTCGGCATCAAGGCCTACCGGCTGCCGGCGATCTACGACGTCACCACCGACCCGATCGATCCGCCGCGATTCGAGGCCATCGCGCGGCTACGGCCGCGCGACGCCAATCCCGTTACCTATGCCGGCCTGTACACGGCGGAGCAGCAGCGCACGGCCTATTCGGATATCGAGCCCGATCTCACCACTGCGTCGCCGCAAGAGGCCTACGACGCCGTGCTCAAGGTCGTCACCAAGCGCAAATGGCACATCGTTGATGCGCGTCCGCCGCAGGCCGCCGCGCCGCGCGAGGGCCGCATCGAGGCAATTGCGCGCACGCCGATCCTCGGCTTCCGCGACGACGTGGCGGTGCGCGTGCGCGCGACGCAGGACGGCGCCCGCATCGACGTGCGCTCGGCCTCGCGCTACGGCCGCCACGATCTTGGCGCCAATGCCGCGCGCGTGCGGGCGCTCATCGACGATGTCGACGACGTGCTCGCGGTGCCGGGGCCGGAAAAGAAGCAGCCGGCGGCGAAACCCGCTCAGGCGGCCGGCAAGGGAAGTTCGGTCAGGCGGTAGGTGCCGCCGATCGACGGCGTGCCCGCGGTGGCGACGACACCGCGCGCGACCAGGTCTTCGAGATGCGCGAGCACCG
>JBEKNW010000022.1:0-38592 GCA_049522435.1 Xanthobacteraceae bacterium | reverse complement strand
TTCGCTATGATCGCTCATGACTCACCCTCCTTGCTTGAGGCTCCGCCCGGCCTATCCGGGTAACCCTCGCAATCGCATCGAGGGTGAGTCGCCTCAGCTAAGGAAGGGACATACGGTCTTCGTCGCTTCGCTCCTCGCAATGACGTTAAGCCGCCTTCGCGATTTTTCCCGCCGCTGCAAGCCCGCGCTCGATATCGGCGATGATGTCGTCAATGTGCTCGATGCCGACGGAAAGGCGCACATAGCCGTCGGTGACGCCGGTTGCGTCGAGCTCGTGCGGGTCGAGCTGCGAATGCGTGGTGGTGGCGGGATGGATCGCCAGGCTGCGCGTGTCGCCGATATTGGCGACGTGATAGAACATTTGCAGCGCGTCGATGAAGCGGCGGCCGGCCTCCTTGCCGCCGGTAAGTTCGAAGCCGACGAGACCGCCGAGGCCACCCTTGAGATAACGTTGCGCCCGCTCGCGGTGCACGCCAGTTTGCACCGACGGGTGAATGACGCGGGTGATCTCCGGGCGCTTGCGCAAGAAGTCGGTCACCGCCTGCGTATTCTCGCAATGCTTTGCCATGCGGAGCGTCACCGTCTCCACCCCCTGCAGAGTCAGAAACGCATTGAACGGCGACATCGCCGAGCCGATGTCGCGCAGCAGCGTGACGCGGGCCTTGATGATGTAGGCAATGGGCCCAAGCGGCTTCACCGCTTGCGTCCACACCGCGCCATGATAGCTCGGATCCGGAGTGTTGAGCGCCGGCTGACGCTGCGCGTGCGCCTCCCAGTCGAAATTGCCGCCATCGACGATGAGGCCGCCGATCGAGTTGCCGTGACCCCCGAGATATTTTGTCGTGGAGTAAACGATAACCGCCGCGCCATGCTCGAACGGGCGGGTCAGGATCGGCGCCGCCGTATTGTCCATGATGAGCGGAATACCGAAGGAGCGGCCGATCGCTGCGACCTCGGCAATGGGGAACACCGTGAGCTTGGGGTTCGGCAACGTTTCGGCGTAGTAGGCGCGGGTGCGATCGTCCGTCGCGCGGCGGAAGTTTTCCGGATCGATGGGATCGACGAAGCGGACCTCGATGCCTTGATCCTTCAGCGTGTTGGCGAACAGATTCCAGGTTCCACCATAGAGATCGGTCGAGCTGACGACGTTGTCGCCGGCGCGCGCGAGGTTTTGCAGTGCAATTGCGGAAGCGGCTTGCCCCGATGCGAGCGCCAATGCAGCAACGCCGCCCTCCAGCGCCGCGACGCGCTTCTCGAGCACGTCGTTCGTCGGATTCATGATGCGCGTATAGATGTTGCCGAGTTCCTTCAGCGCGAACAGGTTTGCGGCGTGTTCCGTATCGCGGAACTGATACGAGGTCGTTTGATAGATCGGCACGGCGACGGCGCCGGTCGTCGGATCCGCGCGCCAGCCGGCGTGAAGGGCGATGGTTTCCGGATGCTGTGTTTGCGAAGACGAAGACATGGACTCGAACTCCCCGTTTGAAGGCGCGGTAATTCTGGTACTCGGCCCGTACCGTGATAATAATATTCTAAACTAGTCAAGCACTAGCTGTCTAAACGAAGTTTTTTCCGCCGTGAGGCAAAAAGCATTCGAAATATTCTATGATCGATGGAACTTAGAGAGCATCTCGACACCATCGAATTGGGATCATGGTGAAGGCTGGGCGGCGCGCGAATGCGTGCTGCGCCGCACCGCCACGATTTCCGCGAGGATCGAGATCGCAATTTCGTCCGGCGTGATCGCGCCGAGATCGAGGCCGGCCGGGGCCTTGAGCTTCGCCAGGCGCTCGGCGAGGACGCCTCCCTGCGCCAGCGTCGTCTTCAGCGCTTCGGCCTTTTTGCGGCTGCCGACAAAGGCGACGTAGTCGGCATCGACAGCGAGCGCGGCCCGCAAGGCGGCTTCATCGCCGCGCCCTTGCGTCGAGACGACCACGTAGCGCGCGCCAGCCTCCTCGACCGGAAGTGCATAGCCCTCGATCCGGCGCTCGGCCTCCTCGAATGCGGCCTGTTCGGCCGCGGGGGCGCACACGGTGACGGCAAATCCGGTCCTCTTTGCCAGATCGGCGACGGCGACGGCAACAGGGCTCGAGCCGCAGATGACCACTTGCGGCCGCGGCAGCACCGGCTCGACGAATATGTCCATGGTGCCCTGGCTGGGGCACATGTTCTTGGCGAAGCGCACGCCCTCCTGCTCGTCGCCGGCCTCCACTCCTTGATCGGCCAAGAGGTCGGGCGGCTGCACCGAGACAAGCCGCGATCGGCCGTCACCGAGCGCATCCTTGGCGGCTTTGAGCACCGCCGCGCGGGCGCAGCCGCCGCCGATCCAGCCTTCCGAGATGGTGCCGTCCGGCAAGATCACCGCCTTGGCTCCCGCCTTGGCCGCGGTCGCCGCCACCGTGCGCACGACGGTTGCCAGCACGAACGGTTCGCCGGCCGATTTCCGGGTCGCAATGATCTTGAGAATTTCGGTCGAGCGATCCATGGATCAGATCCTCGCGAGATAGGGTTCGAGCGCCGCAAGGCTTTCCAGGTTGTGCGCGGGAGCAAACAGATCGACATAAGGCAGCGCCGCCTGCATGCCGCGCGCCCGCGGCGAGTAGTCGCGCCAGCCGATCAGCGGATTGAGCCAGATGATTTTTCGGCAGCGCCGGCGCAGGCGCCGCATCTCTTCTCCGAGTTGCTCGGGCTCGCCGGTATCGTAGCCGTCGGAGACGATCATCACGGCGGTACGCGAATTGATGACGCGCCGCGCATGCCAGCGATTGAAGGTGGCGAGGCTGTCGCCGATGCGGGTGCCGCCGCCGATCCCTTGCGCCATCAGCGCCAGTTTTTCGACCGCGCGCGTCACATCGCGATCGCGCAGCGACGGCGAGACGTGCGCGAGCCGGGTATGGAACACGAAGGCTTCCGCTTCGCGAAAGCTATCGACGACGCCATGCAGGAAGCGGACGAAGAACGCCGTGTAGAGGCTCATGGAGCCGGATGCATCGAGCAGGACGACGAGCCGCAGCGGCTTGATCTTGCGGCGGCGCCAAGCGAGCTCGATCAGCGTTCCGCCGTGCGAAACATTGCGATGAATGGTGCGGCGCAGGTCGAGGCGACGTCCGTGACGGCGAACCTGCTCGCGCCGAACAAGCCGAGCGCGCATGGTGCGGGCAAGCCGCGCCGCAAGCGCATGCGTCGCCGCGACCTCGTCGGGATCAACGATGTGGCGCAGGTCGACTGCCGATAGCGATTCGGCGCGTGAGGCGCCTTCGCGGCGGCCGCGGCCATCGGCAGGGCTGTCGCCATCATCGTCGCTGCGCCGCTCGACGTGATCGGGAAGGCCGAGCGCCTCTTGCGGCACGTGCGCCTGGGCGAGCCGCCGCGCCGGTGCATGGCTCGTGCTTGGCGAGCCCGAAAGCATTCGCCTCTGCCGCATGCCGCGGCCGCGCCAGAAAGCGTCAAATATTTCGTCGAAGCATTCCCAATCCGAATGCGTCGCACAGAACAGCGATCGAAAAGCCGGCTTGAGCGATGACGGACGGATCGCGGCGGGCGACCCGAGGACGGCGAGGGCGTCGTGCGTTTCGGCAAGGCCGACCTTGAAACCATTATCGCGCAGCGTCCGCGTAAAGCCGGCGAGGCGGCGGCGCGTACCGAGCATTCCACTCCGCTCGTCCCCGCGAAAGCGGGGACCCAGCACTGGATTCCCGCTTTCGCGGGAATGAGCGGATGGTTGGCCGTTTGCTCCCATCGTCACGCCACCTTGCCGAGAAGGCGCTCGCTCACCTCGCGGGTGAGCCGCGCGCGATCCTCGTGGGTCTTGAGCAAACAGATCATCGTCTCGTAGACCGCTTCCGGCTCCTGCCGCAAATCGTGGATTTCGAGCCCGGCGAGCGTCGCCGCCCAATCGAGCGTCTCGGCCACGCCCGGCACCTTGCGCAAATCCTCCTTGCGCACCGCCGCGACCATGCGAGCGATTTGCAGCGCGAGCGTCGTATCGATACCCGGCGTCCGCGTCAGGATGATCTTCGCCTCGCGATCGACTTCGGGAAAGTCGATATAATGATAAAGGCATCGCCGCCGTAGCGCGTCGGACAATTCGCGCGTGCCGTTGGATGTGAGCACGACGCGCGGGATCGAGATCGCCTTGATCGTGCCAAGCTCGGGAATGCTGACCTGAAAATCCGAAAGGAGTTCGAGCAGGAACGCTTCGAATTCCTCGTCCGCGCGATCCACCTCGTCGATGAGGAGGACCGGCGGCGCAACGCGGCGGATGGCGGCGAGCAGCGGCCGTTCAAGGAGATATTTTTCGGAGAAAATGTGTTCCTCGATCGCATCGGCATTCTCGCCGATGCCTTCGCGCGTCTTGATGGCGAGAAGTTGGCGCTGATAGTTCCACTCATAGAGCGCGGCGTTCTGATCAAGACCCTCATAGCATTGCAGGCGGATGAGCTCGGCCGCGTGCACGGCGGCGAGCGCTTTGCCCACCTCGGTCTTGCCAACGCCGGCCTCGCCCTCAAGCAGCAGCGGGCGCCTGAGGAATTCCATGAGCCATAAAGCGGTCGCGATGTCGCGGTCGGCGATGTAGCCAACGGCAGCGAGGCGATCGGAAATCTCTTCGCGCTTGAGGGTCATGGATGAGAGATCGGATGTCAGATGTCGGAGGTCAAGAAATCGGTCGGGCCTCTGGGGGCCTCTTTTCCGATCTCCGACCTCCGACATCTGATTTCCGACATCTGATCACCCATGCAGGCCGAGCTTCTCCGCGACCGTCCAGGTGCGCCAATTGTCGTGCGGCATCTGGATGTGGGTCGATCCCAGGAACGCGAAGGCGTCGTTCACCGCGTTCGAGAAGCAGGGCACGCCGCCGACATTCGGGCTCTCGCCGACGCCCTTGGCGCCGATCGGGTGATGCGGCGACGGCGTCGTGGTCCAGTCGGTTTCCCAGTGCGGCGTTTCGACCGCCGTCGGCAGGAAATAGTCCATCAACGACGCCGTCGTCACGTTGCCGTCGTCGTCGTAATGGATTTCCTGACCCATGGCGATGCCGAAGGCTTCAGTCAGGCCGCCATGGACCTGGCCTTCGATGATCATCGGATTGATGCGCGTGCCGCAATCATCGAGCGCGTAGAAGCGCCGGACCTTGGTCGTGCCGGTATCGACATCGACGTCGACGACGCAGATGTATGCGCCGAACGGAAAAGTAAAATTGGGCGGATCGTAGTAGTCCACCGCTTCCAGGCCCGGCTCCATGCCGGGCGGCACCTCGTGGTAGGCCGCCCAGGCCAGCTCGGTCATGGTCTTGAAGCGCTCGGGGTTGCCCTTCACGCGGAAGCGGTCGACGTCCCATTCGAGATCGTCGTCGTGCACTTCGAGCATATAGGCGGCGATCATCTGCGCCTTGGCCTTGATCTTGCGGCAGGCCATCGCGGTCGCGGCGCCCGACACCGGGGTCGAGCGCGAGCCGTAGGTGCCGAGCCCGTAGGGCGCGGTGTCGGTGTTGCCCTCCTCGACCATGATGTTGTCGGCCGCGATCCCCAGTTCCGAGGCAATGATCTGCGCGTAGGTCGTCTCGTGACCTTGGCCTTGCGACTTGGTGCCGAGCCGGCAGATGCCGGAGCCGGTCGGGTGGATGCGGATCTCGGCTGAGTCGAACATGGCGATGCCGAGAATGTCGCAGGCGCGCGAGGGTCCGGCGCCGACGATTTCGGTGAAGAAGACGACGCCGATGCCCATCAATTCGCGGGTCTCGCCGCGCTTGAAGGCTTCCCGCTTGGCTTTCTGCTCTTCGCGCAGTTTCTTGTAGTCGACTGCTGCCATCGCCTTGGCCATGGCGGTCTGGTAGTCGCCGGAATCGTACTGCCAGCCGAACGCCGACGTGTAGGGAAATTGCTCACGCCGGATCAGGTTTTTGATGCGGAATTCGGCCGGGTCCATGCCGAGCTTTTGCGCCATGATGTCCATGGCCCGTTCGATCGCATAGGCCGCCTCCGTGACACGGAACGAGCAGCGATAGGCGACACCGCCCGGCGCCTTGTTGGTGTACACGCCGTCGACCAGCACGTGGGCCGCGGGAAAATCGTAGGAACCGCTGATGATGCTGAAGAGCCCCGCCGGCCATTTGGTGGCGTTGGCGCAGGCGTCGAACGCGCCGTGGTCGGCGATGGTGTAGCAGCGCATCGCCGTCACCTTGCCGTCCTTGGTCGCGGCGATCTCCATCTCCATGTGGAAGTCGCGCGCGAATGCCGTGGTCGAGAGGTTTTCGATGCGGTCCTCGACCCATTTCACCGGGCGTCCGGTCACGATCGAGGCGACGATGGAGCAGATGTAGCCCGGATAAGCGCCGACCTTGTTGCCGAAGCCGCCGCCGATATCGGGGGCGATGACATGGATCTTGTGCTCGGGGATTTTCGAGATCAGCGAGCCGACCGTACGGATGACGTGCGGGGCCTGGAAGGTGCCCCACAGCGTCAGCTCGCCCTTGATCTTGTCGAACGAGGCGACGCACTGGCAGGTCTCGAGCGGGCAGGGATGACAGCGCGGATAAACGATAAACTCCTTGATCGTCACGTCGGCTTTCGCGAACGCGGCGTCGGTCGCTGCTTTGTCGCCGGCCTGCCAGGAGAAAATGTGATTGTAGTGCTTGCGCTTGCCGTGGGCGCCGTCGGTCTTGTCCTTGAGGTCCTCGCGGATCATGGGCGCGCCCTGCGCCATGGCCTTGAGCGGATCGACGTTGACCGGCAGCGCCTCGTATTCCACCTCGACCAGATCGGCGGCATCGGCCGCGACATAGCGGTCCTCGGCGATCACGAAGGCGACTTCCTGGTTCTGAAACAGAACCTTGCCATCGGCCAGCACCATCTGCACGTCGCCGGCAAGGGTAGGCATCCAGGCGAGGTTGACGGTCTTGAGCGTTTCCGCCGTAATTACCGCGACGACGCCGGGCACCGCCGCGGCCTTCGTCGTATCGATCTTCTTGATGCGGGCGTGGGCGTGCGGCGAGCGGTTGAAGTCGCCGTAAAGCATCCCCGGCAGCTTCAGATCATCGACGTAATTGCCCTTGCCCTGGACGAAACGGATGTCCTCGACGCGCTTTCGCTTGCAGCCCAAGCCTTCGAGCTTGGCGGCGCGTTCGGCGGAGGTGGGGGTCATGTCGTTCATTCTGCGGCCTCCTGGAACGGCACGCCGTGGAGCTTCGCGGCGGCGAATTGAATGGCTTTGACGATGTTCTGATAGCCGGTGCAGCGGCAGAGATTGCCGGAGATGCCGTAGCGGATTTCCTCTTCGGACGGACTCTTGTTTTCCTGGAGGAGCCGGTAGGCGCGCACGATCATTCCGGGAGTGCAGAAGCCGCATTGCAGCCCGTGCATCTCGCGGAAGCCTTCCTGCAGCGCGTGCAGCGTGCCGTCGGCGTTGGCCATGCCCTCGATGGTGCGGATGTCGGCGCCGTTCGCCTGCACTGCAAACACAGTGCAGGATTTCACCGACTTGCCGTCGAGATCGACCGTGCAGGCGCCGCAATGGCTGGTTTCGCAGCCGATATGCGGGCCGGTGATATTGAGCTGATCGCGCAGGAAGTGGATGAGCAAGGTACGCGGCTCGACCAGCTCTTCGACGGTCTTGCCGTTCACCTTCATGGAGACTTGGGATTTGGCCATGTTTTTTGCTCCCTGGCATCAGCCGCGTGCGCGCGCTTTGGCACGGGCGAGCGCGCGCGTGAGCATCACGCCCGCCATCTTGGTGCGGTAATGCGCCGGTCCGCGAGCATCGGCGGCGGGCGCGGTAATCGCCTCGGCGGCGGCTACGGCCTTTTTCACTGTTGCCGCATCGAGCGCGGAGCCGACGAGGATTTTTACCGCTTCCTCCGCCCAAAGCGGCGTCTCGGCGACGTTGGTCAGACCGATCGAGCAGCTTAAGACCTTGCCGCCGCTCATGGTCAGCACGACGGCAGCGGCCGCGGTCGCGTAATCGCCGATCTTGCGCTTGAGTTTTTCATAGGCGTAACCGTGACCGGCGGCCGGAACCGGAATGCGGACGGCGGTGAGCACGTCGCCTCCCTCCAGCGCGGTGAAGTAGGCGCCCTGGTAGAAGTCGCGCGCCGCGATGCGGCGCTCGCCGCCCTTGCCCATGACGTGATAGCTCGCGCCGAGGCACATCATCACCGCCGGCATGTCGTTGCCGGGATCGCCATTGGCGACATTGCCGCCGAGCGTGCCGACATAGCGCACCTGCGGATCGGAGATCTGCAGCGAAGTCTCGCGCAGGATCGGGACCTTGGCGCCCAACAGCTCGGAGCCGGCCAGATCGTGCTGTGTCGTCATCGCGCCGATGACGATGTCGTTGCCGTCACTCCGGGTGCCCTTGAGCTCGGCAATGCCGGCGAGATCGACGAGGTGCGCCGGACTGGCGAGGCGCAGCTTCATCATCGGGATGAGGCTGTGGCCCCCCGCGAGGGCGCGGCCATCGTCGCCCAATTGGGCGAGCAAACCGACCGCTTCTTTAACAGATGTGGGGCGATGATAGGCGAAAGCGCCAGGTATCATGGGCATCCTCCCTGGCGCAGTCCGCGTGACCAAGGTCATCACCAAGGCCCGCTCGTGACTGCGCGCAATACCTTTTAAAGGCTGGAAACTGTGGCGAGTTGTGCATTGCAGCAGCAACAACTGGTGCACCAGTTTGGCAGGTAATGCACCAACGGCTAAAGCCATCGCACGAATGGTGGAATTTTCCGCACGAATTGCGTCAGCAAGACTGACGTATCACTGCCAGAATCCTCTTCCCGTTTTCAGGGCGATGATTGTTCTATTGCGATGCAAAACGATGCCGGCGGCGCAGCGCAAAGGTGGAATCGGCACCCGTGAGCGTGGCGACCCGCGATTTGAGCGAGCCGATACGGCTGCGGCTGACCGGTACCAGGTAGTGATCGACGCCGGCCATCTCGACCAATTCGTTGTCGCCGGAGCGCTTGTAGCCGACGACCCGCTCGATGTTGACGATGTGGCTGCGGTGAACACGGACAAAGCGGCTATTGTCGAGCCGCGATTCGACGTCGCCGATCGCGAGCGGGCAAAACAGCTTGTCGTTGCCGTCGAAAATGTAGGTGTAATGCGCGTTGGCATGGATCGCGACTACATCCTCTACGGCGAGAAAATGCGTGCTGCCGTCGCGCTCGATCGGCAGATGCCGGGCAAATCGCCGGGGCGGCGCACCGGCGCCGCCGAGCGGCGCATAGGTTCCGCGTCCGAATTCGGGGTTGTCGCCGCCGGCGGCCGCGGCCGGGACCGTTGACGGCGCCGCCGGCATTTTCGCGGCAACGCTCGTGATCGAATCGCCGCGCGCAACCATGATGGGTTGCGATGCCGAGCGAGACGAATCGGGCAACAAGAGCAAAAGAAATATTCCGGAAATGCAGAATGCCACGACAGCGACGACGATGGCGAGGAGGTCGGTCGACAGCGCCGGCGCTGCCGATGACGTCGTGGTGTACGGATAAAGCGTAACGCCGCCCATCGCCGTATAGTGCATGCCGGAAACGGCAATACCGAAGGCGATCGCCGACAGGATCAGAGGCGGGCGCCCTCCCCGCCCGGTCGCGAGCCAAAGGGTGAAGCCGGATGCGGCGATGGCAATGGCCATGCTCGCCGCGACGTAGATGCGGTCATGGATCATATAGGTGCTGGCGTCGAGCGCGCTCATGCCAATGTAGTGCATCGAGAAAATGCCGCTCCCCATCAGGCATGAGGCAAGGGTCAAACGGAGCAAGGTGAGAGGTCCGGAGCTGGTGGCATAAACCGCCGCCCCAACCACGATCGCGCAGACGAGGAATGACAGCAGGGTCGGCAACACCAGATAGTCGACCTGGAAAGGCAGCCGAACCGCCAGCATCCCGACAAAGTGCATGGTCCAAATAGCGACGGCCAGCGAGACGGTCGAGCCCGCAAGCAGCAGACGTCGTCGTATGCCGGTCGCGTCGGCGATTTGCACAGCGAGGCTCAAGCCGACATAGGCGCCTTGGATCGCCATGACGATCGAAAGCAACACAAGCCAAGTCGCGTAAGCCACTGGCATTGCCGTCATCCCTTCTTCGGCATGCGACGGCTACTTCGCCCCATCGGGTCTGCAACGATTATAAAGGAAGTTCGCCCGGACGCCGAGACCTCTCGGCCCCCTGGGTGATCCACGCAAATCCCTGAGCGCGTGGCCGGCGCATGTCACATGCGCCGGCGGCCGGGGTTCCAGCCATGTTCCAGATTTTCGATGAGCTTCGGGTCGTACAGGCACAAGCTCTGCTGCCTGCTGTATGTCGCCATGTAGCGCCGAAAAACCGACAATGGCTCCTGGGCGACACGGAGCGCCTTGCGGTTAGAGACCGCGCTCGTCATTCCGGCGCGGACCAGTTGCAGGGCGTTCCTCTCGATCGCCGCATCCATCTCGCCGGCGGGAACAATCTCGTCACAAATCATCCGCCCTTCCGGGGTGTCCGCATGAAAGACGCGCTCGAAGAAGATGCCTTCGCGGGCGAGCTTGATGCCGACCAGCCGCGGCAGCCGCAGATTGGCCGCGCCGGGGATGAAGCCCTCCTTGCTGGCAGGAAGATTGAAATAGGAACCCGGCTCGGCAAGCACGCGGTCCATGACGCAGAGCAGCTGGCAGCCGCCGCCGATGGCGAAGGCTTCGACCGCCGCGACCCACGGCTTCTCGACATAGTCCTCGAACTGTTCGTCATAGGATTGCGCGCACCAATGACCGCGATAGATCTTGTTAAGCAATCCCAGCTCGCGCTCGATGAAGAAATCGACGAACGATATCTGGCCGTAATAAAGATGCGTGAGGTTGATGCCGGCGTTGAAGATGCGCCGGCCGGCGTGCTTCGGATGTTGCACGGTCCCCCCGCGCAGGACACCGACTTCGATCGCGTCGTCAAGGAGCACGAGATCAACCGCAGTTTCCAGGGCCGCGGAGGCTCGATCGTCTTCGGCGTTGAGGAATTTGGGATTGGTCAGCGTGACGTGTCCGACTTTGCCCTTGCGTTCGACCTTGGCTTCGCCGAGGTCGGCAAAACCGCTGTGGCGGAATTCGGCGAGCCGTTCCAACGCCTCGCGTTTCGGCTTGAGCATCGCATGTACAAGATGCATGCCGCATCGCTCGTCGGCGAGAATATGGGCGATGAACAGCCCCTGATCGATCTCGCGGCCTTCCTTGGCGCTCTGCCGCATCAGCGCCCGTTCCTCGTCGATCCGCTCGCGCGTCGGCAGCAGCGCCGGATAGCGGCCGGACGCCGCGGCAAGCAGTTCGGAAACGCGCAAGGCGCGGGCGCCGTGACCGGTCATCTCGTCGTAGATGGCGGCGGCGTGACGCCTGAAGAATTGCTCCTTCACGGCGCGGGAGCGTGCCTTGAGCGCCGCCGTTTCCGCCCGCTGTTCGCCCTTGCGCGCGGCCTTTTGGCCCGATGAGTGCAAGACGGCTTCGATCTCTGTGAAGTACTTGCCTGCGGCCTCCGCATCACGCGAAAGCGACGCACCGAAAGCCGGTTCGGCGGGAGCCGGCGGGGCCGGGCGGACGGCAAGTTTCTGCACGGGAACCTCCTTGCTATGGCCGCGCTATGGCCGCAGCATAGCGCCGCCCAAGCTCTAAAGCAGCTCGCGCGCGATCGATGGGCTAATGCCCCATGGCCCACGCCAAGTTAAGATTAGTCGCGTCGCTGCTGCCATGCGAAAAGCCGGTGCGGCGAAATTGCTGTTTATCGGACAGGCTTTTGTAATTACTATCAAATGCATACTTATCCGAATGATATGCGTCATGGCGCATATCATGAAAAGCGCCACCCAGGTCGACGATGCTGCAAGGAAGTCGCAATCAGAGCCACGCTCTTTGGGATAAAGACATCGCGCTTGCGCGCATTCGGGAGTGCCTGGATCGCGAAGGTCCCCTTTTACCTATCCTCCACGCGATTCAGGAGGAATTCGGCTACATCGACGTGGCCGCGGAGCCGCTGATCGCCGAAGCTTTGAACATCACGCGCGCCGAGGTGCACGGCGTCGTCACCTTCTATCACGACTTCCGCCGTGAGCCTGCGGGCCGGCACACGCTCAAGCTCTGCCGCGCCGAGGCCTGCCAGGCTGCCGGAGGCGATCCACTGGCGCTGCGCGCCGAGGCGCGACTCGGGGTGCCAATGGGAAGCACCGCGCCCGACGGCAGCGTCACCCTCCAGGCGGTCTATTGCCTCGGCCTGTGCGCGATAGCGCCGTCAGCCATGCTGGATGGGCGCCTGATCGGGCGGCTCGATGAAGGGCGCCTCGATGCCTTGTTGGCGGAGACGCAGCAATGACCCTTCGGTTGTTTATACCCGTCGATGCCGGGGCTCTGGCAGTCGGCGCCGAGGAGGTCGCAACTGCCATCCGTGCCGCGGCGGCGCGATACAACGTCGCGGTTGACATCGTGCGCACCGGCTCGCGCGGGCTTTACTGGCTCGAGCCAATGGTCGAGGTGCAAACGCCGGCGGGTCGGGTCGCCTATGGACCTGTCGCGCCAAGCGATGCCGAAGGCTTGCTCCGCGCCATCCGCGCCGACAGCGCGCATGCGCTGCGGCGCGGCCTGACCGAGGACTTGCCCTGGCTCAAGCGACAGACGCGGCTGACCTTTGCGCGCTGTGGCGTCGTCGACCCGCGTTCGCTCGAAGACTATCGCGCCCATGACGGATGCAAGGGCCTCCAACGCGCGTTCTCGCTTGGCCCCGACGCGACCGTCGAGGAAGTCGTGCAGTCGGGCCTGCGCGGCCGCGGCGGCGCCGGCTTCCCGACCGGCATCAAGTGGCGCACCGTGGCGCAGACGCCGCCGCAGCAAAAATACATCGTCTGCAACGCCGATGAGGGCGACAGCGGCACCTTTGCTGACCGCATGATCATGGAAGGCGATCCCTTCGTGCTGATCGAAGGGATGGCGATTGCCGGCATCGCGGTCGGCGCCACCAAGGGCTACGTCTATATCCGCTCTGAATATCCGCATGCGGCGGCGACGATGGAGGCCGCGATTGCGGCGGCACGCCGCGGCGGGCTGCTTGGCAACCGGATTGCGAATTCATCTTTTGCCTTCGACATGGAGGTTCGCGTCGGCGCCGGCGCCTATGTCTGCGGCGAGGAAACCTCGCTGCTCGACAGTCTCGAAGGCAAGCGCGGCCTGGTCCGCGCCAAGCCGCCGCTGCCCGCCCACAAGGGCTTGTTCGGCCGGCCGACGGTCATCAACAACGTTCTGTCGTTCGCCTCGGTACCGATCATCATGAACAAGGGCGGCGGCTTCTACCGCGATTTCGGCATGGGCAAGTCGCGCGGCACGATGCCGATCCAGCTCGCCGGCAACATCAAACACGGCGGCCTGTTCGAGACCGCGTTCGGCATCACGCTGGGCGAGCTGGTCGACGACGTCGGCGGCGGCACGCGCAGCGGCCGCCCGGTGCGCGCGGTGCAGGTCGGCGGTCCGCTCGGCGCCTATTTCCCGCGGGCGTTGTTCGATACGCCGTTCGATTATGAGGCCTTCGCCGCCCGCGACGGTCTGATCGGCCATGGCGGCATCGTGGTGTTCGACGACACTGTGGACATGGCGAAACAGGCACGCTTCGCCATGGAGTTCTGCGCCATCGAATCCTGCGGCAAGTGTACGCCGTGCCGCGTCGGCTCGACGCGCGGCGTCGAGGTCATCGACCGCATCATCCGCGACGAGAATCGCGCCGCCAATACGGCGCTGCTGGAAGACCTCTGTCATACCCTGAAATTTGGTTCGCTCTGCGCGCTCGGCGGCTTCACGCCGTATCCGGTGATGAGCGCGCTCACCCACTTCCCCGAGGATTTCGGCGCGCCCCCGCGCCTGCTGGCTGCTGAATAGGAGACGCACCAATGTCTCTCGTCGAAAACCCGCTCGTCCAAGAACCGACCGTCCACTCTCTGATCCGCGAAATCGACTACGGCACTCCGCTCTCCAAGGCGGAGAAGTCGGTAACGCTGTCGATCGACGGCAAGCAAATCTCGGTGCCCGAAGGCACTTCGATCATGCGCGCGGCGATGGAGGCCGGGATCGAGATTCCAAAGCTGTGCGCCACCGACATGCTCGACGCCTTCGGCTCCTGCCGGCTGTGTCTGGTCGAGATCGAGGGCCGCGCCGGAACGCCCGCGTCCTGCACCACGCCGGTCGCCGAAGGAATGGCGGTGTGCACCAAGAACGAGCGCCTCGACCGCCTGCGCAAGGGCGTCATGGAGCTCTATGTCTCCGACCATCCCGTCGATTCGCTTGACCGCGTCAGATATGCCGACGTCGATCTCTTGGCGACCGCGGCGGAAGTCGGACTTGAGGAGGTGCGCTACGGTTTTGACGGCGCGCGCCATCGCAATCCCGGCATCGACGAGTCCAATCCCTATTTCACCTTCGATCCCGCCAAGTGCATCGTGTGCTCGCGCTGTGTGCGCGCCTGCGAGGAGGTGCAGGGCACCTTTGCGCTGACGATCTCGGGCCGCGGCTTCGACTCCATCGTTGCCGCCGGGATGGACGAGAAGTTCATCGAATCCGAATGCGTCTCCTGCGGCGCCTGCGTGCAGGCCTGTCCGACCGGCTCGCTCATCGAGAAGACGGTCATCGAGAAGGGCAAGCCCGAATGGTCGGCGATCACGACCTGCGCCTATTGCGGCGTCGGCTGCGCCTTCAAGGCGGAGATGCGCGGCGACGAAGTCGTGCGCATGGTGCCGTACAAGGACGGCAAGGCGAACCGCGGCCATTCCTGCGTCAAGGGACGCTTTGCCTGGGGCTATGCCAATCACCGCGAACGCATCCTCAAGCCGATGCTGCGCGAGAAGATCACCGAGCCATGGCGCGAGGTCAGCTGGGACGAGGCGATCGCGCACACGGCGTCGGAGTTCAAGCGCATCCAAACGAAATATGGACGAGGTTCGATCGGAGGCATCACCTCGTCGCGCTGCACCAACGAGGAGACTTTCCTGGTGCAGAAGCTCGTGCGCGCCGCCTTCGGCAACAACAATGTCGATACCTGCGCGCGCGTTTGCCATTCGCCGACGGGCTACGGACTGAAGACCACGTTCGGCACTTCGGCGGGCACTCAGGATTTCGACTCGGTCGAGCATGCCGACGTGATCGTCGTCCTGGGCGCCAACCCGACTGATGGCCACCCGGTGTTCGCCTCGCGCATGAAGAAGCGGCTGCGGCAAGGCGCCAAGCTGATTGTCATCGATCCGCGCCGCATTGATCTCGTTCACTCGCCGCACGTGGAGGCCGCCTACCATCTGCCGCTCCTTCCCGGCACCAACGTCGCCATCCTTACGGCCATGGCGCATGTGGTCGTGACCGAAGGCCTGGTAAACGAGAAATTCGTGCGCGAGCGCTGCGATTGGGACGAGTTCAGCGATTGGGCGGCGGTCGTTTCGCAGCCGCGCAACTCGCCGGAAGAGGTGGCGAAGATTTCCAGCGTGCCGGCCGAGACCATCCGCGGCGCGGCGCGGCTCTACGCAACCGGCGGCAATGCGGCGTTCTATTACGGGCTCGGGGTCACCGAGCACAGCCAAGGCTCGACCGCGGTGATGGCGATCGCCAACCTCGCGATGGCGACCGGCAATATCGGCCGGCCTGGCGTCGGCGTGAACCCGCTGCGCGGACAGAACAACGTGCAGGGCTCTTGCGACATGGGATCATTCCCGCACGAGCTGTCCGGCTATCGCCACATCTCCGACGACGCTACGCGCGCCATGTTCGAGGCGCTGTGGGGCAGGCCGCTCGACGAAGAGCCGGGCCTGCGCATCCCGAATATGTTAGACGCCGCGGTCGACGGCTCGTTCAAGGCTCTCTACATCCAGGGCGAGGATATCCTCCAATCCGACCCGGATACGCATCACGTCGCGGCGGGCCTCGCGGCGATGGAGTGCGTCGTGGTGCAGGATCTGTTCCTGAACGAGACCGCCAACTACGCGCATGTGTTCCTGCCCGGCTCGACCTTCCTCGAAAAGGACGGGACATTCACCAACGCCGAGCGCCGCATCCAGCCCGTGCGCAAGGTCATGGAGCCACGCAACGGCTTCGGCGACTGGGAGATCACCTGCCTGATCAGCGAGGCCATGGGATTCTCCATGCACTACAACCATCCGTCCGAGATCATGGACGAGATCGCGCGGCTTACCCCGACCTTCGCCGGCGTCAGTTTCGAAAAGCTTGACCGACTTGGCTCGATCCAGTGGCCGTGCAACGAGAAGGCGCCCGAAGGCACGCCGGTGATGCACATAAACGGCTTCGTGCGCGGGAAAGGGAAATTCGTCATCACCGATTATGTGGCAACCGACGAGCGCACCGGCCCGCGCTTCCCGCTTCTCCTCACCACCGGCCGCATCCTCTCCCAGTATAATGTCGGCGCGCAGACCCGCCGCACCGCCAATGTCCTGTGGCACCAGGAAGATCGATTGGAAATCCATCCGCACGACGCCGAACAGCGCGGCATCCGCGACGGCGATTGGGTGAAGCTCGCAAGCCGCGCCGGCGAGACCTCGCTGCGCGCGCTCATCACCGAGCGCGTGGCGCCGGGCGTCGTCTACACAACGTTCCATCACCCGGACACGCAAGCCAATGTCGTCACCACTGAGTATTCCGACTGGGCTACCAACTGCCCTGAATACAAGGTGACCGCGGTCCAGGTTTCGCCGTCGAACGGTCCGACGGAATGGCAGCGGCAATACAGCGAACTTGTACGCAAGAGCCGGCGCGTGGCTGCGACAGTCGAGGCTGCGGAGTAGCGGCATGCGCGAGCCGACGAAAACCGTCGCCTGCTCGCTCTGGCGCCAGCAAGGTGCCGCCGATGGCAAGCGCATCATTCCCGAGGAAACCGCCGTCGCGTTCACCTATGACGGCGGCACCTATGCGGTGATGATGGCGACGCCGCAGAACCTCGAGGATTTTGCGCTCGGCTTCAGCGTCACCGAGGGCCTGGTTTGTTCGCCGGCGGACATCCGTCATCTCGACATCATCGAGCTCGATGCGGGGATCGAGTTGCGCATGTGGCTCACCGAACCGCACGCGGCCGCCTTGAGCGAGCGGCGGCGCCATCTCGCGGGCCCGACGGGGTGCGGGCTGTGCGGCATCGAAAGTCTCGACGAGGCCGTGCGGCCGCCGGCGCGCGTGCGTGACGGGGACATCTTTACGCCGGCCGAGATCATGCGGGCGCTCGACGCGCTTGCGCCCCGCCAGGAGCTCAACCGGCTAACCAGGGCGGTTCATGCCGCGGCGTTCTGGCAGCCGGGCACCGGCCTCCTCGCCGTCCGCGAAGACGTCGGAAGGCACAATGCGCTCGACAAGCTCGCTGGCGCCCTGACGCGCGACCGCGTGCCCGGCCACACTGGCCTGGTGCTGCTCACGAGCCGCGTATCCGTGGAAATGGTGCAGAAAACCGCTGCAATCGGCGCGCCGCTCATCGTCGCCGTATCCGCGCCGACCGCGCTCGCTGTGCGCACGGCCGAGGCCGCCGGGATCACGCTTGTTGCGGTCGCGCGCGGTGACGGCTTCGAAATCTTCACCCATCCGCAGCGCATCAAAGAAACAACAAAAGAAACTGTAATCAATGTCGCCTGACAAGCTCATCTACATGGCCAATCAGATCGGCAAGTTCTTCGCGAGCCAGGGGCCGGAGCAGGCCGTCGCCGGCACGGCCGATCACATCAGGAAATTCTGGGATCCGCGGATGCGCGCGGCAATCTTTGCGCATCTTAAGGCCGGCGGCGGCGGGCTCGATCCGTTCGTGCGCCAGGCCGTCGAGCGCCTCGCGGCAACCGAGTCGAAAGAAGCGATGCACAAATCGCCCGCACAATGAAATGCAAGGGCACTGCCTAAGAACAAAATGGCGGAGGCATCCGTGCGACGGCTTCGGCCGCCGCACTTCTTTTGGCGCGTTCTCAACAACTCCCCCCTGCACGATGGACGCAGCTGCCGCCGACGAACATGCCCCTTGACGACCGGTGGCTTATCGGCGTGACTTCACCGGGCGCCTCCCCGGGAATCGAGCATGGCCGGCACACATCTTTCCATCCGCATCGATCTGGCATCCGGCGACCGCATCGGCCCGGGCAAGATTGCACTTTTGGAAGCGATCCGGTCGACCGGGTCGATCTCGGCGGCGGCGCGGTCCCTCGGGATGTCCTATCGCCGCGCCTGGCTCCTGGTCGAAGAGGTCAATCGCGCGCTGCGTGAACCCGCAGTGACGGCCGAGACGGGCGGGCCCGGCGGCGGCGGCGCGGTGGTCACTCCCGTCGGCGAACGGGTCGTCGGCCTTTACCGGACCATCGAATCGCACGCCCGGGCTGCCACGGGAGGAGACTTCCGGGCGATCGGGAAACTCGTTCGCCACGACAAGGATGCGGGCTGATGGCAGCTTCCGGCTGAGATCGGCGGCTCTCCGCTCTGTTAATTCGTTCTGGCGCATCCGCACGCAATCAATAATATCGGACCTCAGGAAACGCCAATTCGGGATTTAGACCTTGACCTACCGCGCGCCGCTCGCCGACGTCATCGCCACCCTGCGCCATGCGGCCAAATTCGACACCGTTCGCCAGGCCGGGGCTTTCGCCGACGTGGGTGATGACGACATCGAGGCGGTTCTGAGCGAGGCCGGCCGCGTCGCCGCCGAGGTGCTGGCGCCGCTCAACCGGATCGGCGACACGGTCGGGGCCAGGATCAAGGACGGCGTCGTCACCACGCCGCCCGGCTGGAAGGAAGCCTACACCGCTTGGCGCGACGGCGGCTGGAACGCGGTCGCCGCGCCGCGGGAATGGGGCGGTCAAAGCCTGCCGCGCACGCTCGATGCCGTCTGCATGGAATTCTGGAACTCGGCGTGCATGGCTTACACCCTGGGTCCGCTCCTGTCGGTCGGCGCGGTCCACGCGTTGCTCGACCATGGCAGCGACGAACTCAAGCGCCGCTATTTGCCCAAGCTGGTCGCCGGCGAATGGATGGCGACCATGCAATTGACGGAGCCGCAAGCCGGCTCCGACGTCGGCGCGCTGCGCACGCGAGCCGAACGCCTGCCCGACGGCACCTACAAGATCACCGGCCAGAAAATCTTCATCACTTACGGCGAGCACGACCTCACCGATAACATCATTCACCTCGTGCTCGCCCGTCTGCCGGACGCTCCGCCGGGAACCCGCGGCATCTCGCTGTTTCTCGTCCCCAAGTTTCTGCTCAACGCCGATGGCTCGCCGGGAGCCCGCAACGACGTGCGCGCGCATACGATCGAGCACAAGCTCGGCATCCACGCCTCGCCGACCTGCACGATGATCTTCGGCGACAATGGCGGCGCGACCGGGTATCTCATCGGCGAGGAAAATCGCGGCATGGCCTGCATGTTCACCATGATGAACGCCGCGCGCCTTGCCACCGGCATCCAGGGTGTGTCGCAGGCCGAACTCGCGCTGCAATTGGCGACCGCTTATGCGCGCGAGCGCAAGCAAGGCTTTGCCATCGGCGCGAAGGAGCACTCGCCGATCATCGCCCATCCCGACGTCAAGCGCATGCTCGCCACCATGCGCGCTCTCACCGGCGCGGCGCGCGCCATCTGTTACTCTACCGCGGTGGCACTCGATCTCGCCGCCGAGGCGCCGGAGCCGGCGGTGCGCAAAGCCGCCGCCGAACGCGCCGCATTGTTGACACCGATCGCGAAGGCGTTCAGCGCCGATATCGGCACCGAAGTCGCTTCGCTCGCCGTCCAGGTGCATGGCGGCATGGGATACATCGAAGAGACCGGCGTCGCCCAGCTTTATCGGGATGTTCGCATTATCCCGATCTATGAGGGTACCAGTGGCATTCAGGCGATCGATCTCGTCACCCGCAAGCTGCCGCTGGCCGGCGGCGCCGCAGTGCAGGCGCTGATCACCGAGATGCGGTCCACAATCGCCGAGATCAAAGCGGCCAATGACCCGGGGTTCGGCGCCGCGCCGCGGCAGCTCGAAGGCGCGGTCGAGAGCCTCATCACGGCAACGTCGTGGCTCGTCTCCCGGCTCGAAAAAGACCCGAATGCCGCGCTTGCCGGCGCGACCCCCTATCTTCGGCTGTTCGGTATCGCACTCGGCGGCTGCAAGCTTGCCGATATCGCGCTCGGCACGGTGCGCGCCGGCGACAGCGAGGATGCGTCCTCGCGCATCGCCCAGACCCGGTTCTTTGCCGGCAATATGGCCACACTGGCCGGTGGGTACGCGAGCGCGGTGATGGACGGCATCGACGCGCTCGACGGCGCAGCTGGAGTTACGAACTGAAAGAGGAACTATGAGCGATCCTGTCGTCGTGACGGACGATGGCGCCGTCCGCATCATTCGGATGAACCGCCCGGAGAAGAAGAACGCGCTGACGCTGGCGATGTACGGCGAGATGACGCGGGCGCTGCGCGAGGCCGATAAAAGCGACACGATCCGCTGCGTCATGTTTGCCGGCGCGCCGGGCGCGTTCTGCGCCGGCAACGACATTACCGATTTTCTCGGGGCGGCCAGCGGCGGCGGGCTCGATCCGCGCGCGCTTGAATTTCTCAAGGCGCTGGCGCGCAGCCAAAAGCCGATGGTCGCGGCGGTCAGTGGCGTTGCCATCGGTATCGGCACAACCATGCTGCTGCACTGCGATCACGTCGTCGCCGGCGCCGATGCGATGTTGTCGACGCCGTTCTTGAAGCTCGCGCTCATTCCCGAAGCGGCATCGACCCTGCTGGCGCCGATGCGCATGGGCTACGCGCGCGCATTCTCGCTGCTGGTCATGGGCCGTCCGCTCTCCGCGGAGGAGGCAAGCGACGCGGGTCTCGTCAACACGGTCGTGGATTCCGCCGCGGTCGACGACGCCGCGCTGAAAGCGGCCCACGAAATTGCCGCGCTCCCGCCCGGAGCTGTTGCGGTCGCGCGCGGACTGATGCGCGGTCACGTCGACGACGTCATCAAGCAGATCGATACGGAATCGATGCATTTCAGGGATCTTCTGAAATCCGACGAGGCGCGCGCCGCGTTCCAGGCGTTCCTCGCCCGCAAGAAGTGAGGTCGACGATGTCGCTTGCTGGAAAGACTCTGTTCATCACCGGCGCCTCGCGTGGCATCGGGCTCGCCATCGGACTGCGCGCCGCCCGTGACGGCGCCAACGTCGCCATCGCGGCAAAAACCGCCGAGCCGCATCCGAAGCTTTCCGGCACCATCTACACCGCCGCCGAAGACATCGAGCGTGCCGGCGGCAAGGCGCTGCCGCTCGTGGTCGACGTCCGCGACGAAGTTTTGGTCAAGGACGCGCTGGAAAAGACCGCGGCGCATTTCGGCGGTATCGACATCGTCGTCAACAACGCGAGCGCGATCTCGCTCACGCCGGTGGCCTTAACCGACATGAAGCGCTTCGACCTCATGCACCAGATCAACACGCGCGGAACTTTTGTGGTCTCGAAATGGGCAATTCCCTACCTTGAAAAGGCGATAAATCCGCACATTCTCATGATCTCGCCGCCGCTCGACATGAAAGAGAAATGGTTCGCACCGTACACCGGCTATACCATGGCCAAATTCGGCATGAGCCTCGTCGTGCTCGGGCTTGCCGGCGAGTTGCGCGGCAAAGGAATTGCGGTCAACGCGCTTTGGCCGCGCACGGTCATCGCCACCGCCGCGGTGCGGAACCTGCTCGGCGGCGACGCGATGATGCGGCAGTCGCGCAAGCCGGAGATCATGGCCGATGCGGCTTACGCCGTGTTCTTGAGTCCCTCACGCGAACTTACCGGGCGCTTTCTCATCGACGACAATTTTCTGGCCGGCATCGGCGTCGACGATTTCGATCAGTACCGCGTCGATCCGACGCAAAGGCTGGCGCAGGACTTCTTTGTGCCGGAGGAAATCCCGCCGCCGAAGGGTGTCAGTCTCGAGCCATTGGTCCGCTGACGACACTTTATGTCGCGCATGCCCGCCGGCCTCACGCCAGCCAGCGCTTGCGCCGTTTGTAGTGTTTGCCTTCGCGGAACGATTTGCGCTTGCCTTCGGCAATGCCGAGGTAGAACTCCTTAACGTCCTCGTTCTCGGCCAGCGCCGCAGCCGCCCCGTCGAGCACGACTCGTCCGTTCTCGAGGATGTAGCCGTAGCCGGAATATCTGAGCGCCAAGTTGACGTTCTGCTCCGCCAGCAGGAACGATACGCCTTCGCTGTCGTTGAGGCTTTTCATGATCGTGAAAATCTCCTCCACGATCTGCGGCGCCAACCCCATCGAGGGCTCATCGAGCAAGATCATCTTCGGTCGCGACATCAGCGCGCGGCCGACGGCGCACATCTGCTGCTCGCCGCCGGACGTATATCCCGCCAGCGCCTGTCGCCGTTCGCGCAGCCGCGGAAAATAATTGTAGACCTTCTCGAGGTCGGCACGGATCGCGGCCGCGCCGTCGCGGCGGGTGAAGGCCCCGGTGAGCAGATTTTCCTCGATGCTGAGATGGCCGAAGCAGTAGCGGCCCTGCATCACCTGGATGCAGCCGCGCCGCACCACCTCGTTGGGCGAGAGCCCCTGCACCTCGGCGCCGTCGAACACGATCGCCCCCTTGGTCACTTCGCCGCGCTCTGAATGCAGCAGATTGGAGATCGCCTTCAGCGTGGTTGTCTTGCCCGCGCCGTTCGCTCCAAGGAGCGCCACGATCCCGCCGCTCGGCACCGCGAGCGAGACGCCCTTGAGCACGAGAATGACGCGGTCGTAGACCACCTCGATGTTGTTGAGGGAGAGAATGGTCGCCGAACCCGCCGCTGCTGCTGGCGCGGACGTCATCGACATGACGGCGGTCATGGCCGTTTTCTCCCTATCCCTCGCGCAGGGGAGAGATCTATCCTCGCCGGAGGCGAGATACGAATGAGGGGCCCCGGTATGACGTGGGTCCCTCATCCAGTAGCGTTCGGCCGCTCGCGGCCTCTCCTCGCAAGCGGCGCGAGATTTAGCTTACGACGACTTGTCGCAAGGCTCGGTCCGCTTCGGCCAGCCGGCGTTGGCTTTTACATAGTCCTCGGCTGTGCTCTCGATCAAAGGCAGAACCTTGTCCTTGATCGGCTGGATCGAGGGGACCACCGTGTTCCACTTCGTCCCGTCCCACTGGACGAGAGAAATGCCGCTGTGACCGTTATGGTCGGCGCAGCTCAGATGGATCGGAGCGGCAAAACCCGGGAGACCCATTTCCTTCCAGCGCGCATCGGTGATGTTGAGCGCCTCGAAGCCCCGGCGCACGTCTTCGCCATTGACCTGCTTCTTGCCGGTCAGTTGCTGAGCCGTGCGGATCGCCTCGCCGATGAGGGCCGAGTTGAGAACGGCGCGGTTGTAGAGGTTCTCGCCGACCTTGTCTCTCGACGCGACCTGGCTCTTGCCCTTATCGACCACGTATTTGAGAATGTCCTGGATCGCCGGAAAGTCCGTGCCGACGCCGTTGAGGTCGAGCGAACTATATCCCTTGGCGTCGGCGCCGGACGGACGCGCATCGTCGTCACCCCCGGACCACCACACGCCGACCAGCCGATTCATCGGGTAGCCGATCTTGGTCGCTTCCTTGATCGCGGTCGGGTTCATGGCGCCCCAGCCCTGGATATAAATCCAGTCGGGCCGGTCGCGCCGCACGTCGAGCCAGAGCGAGCCCTGGTTCTGCATTTGCGATGCGGGAACCGGATACAGCTTCAGTTCGAAACCGTAGTCCTGGGCGAGCGTCTGCAGCAGCGGAATCGGCTCCTTGCCGTAGGGGGCGTCGAGATGGACGAGGCCGATCTTCTTGCCCTTGAGCTTGTCAAAGCCGCCTTCGACATCGGCTGCGTGACGGATGAAGGCCGACGCACCGTCCCAATACGTCGCCGGCGAGTTGAAAATCCACGGGAACAGGTTGCCGTCGGCCGAAGCTGAGAGTCCGTAAGCCATCGACAAAACCGGCAGCTTGTCGACCGCCGCTTTGGGAATCACTTGCAGCGTGATTCCCGTCGAAAACGGCGTGATGACCACGGGGTTTTTGCCCTTCACGGTGTCATAGCACTCGACACCTTTTTTGGTGTCGTAGCCGGTCTCGCACTCCTCGACGATGAGCCGGACGCCGCCGATGCCGCCGTCACGCTCGTTCAGCATGTTGAGATAATCGGTCAGCCCATTGGCGATGGGAATCCCAGACCCGGCGAAGGGGCCGGTCCGATAGGTGAAGAATGGAACGTAAAGTCCATCCTCTGCCTGTGCCGTCGCGATCGCGGCTGGTACCGCCGTGACGACCGCCAGGCCGAGAGCAAGATGCTTCAGACGCATGGCCGTTTCTCCCTTGTTTGCGCCGGCTTAGCCGGCGGGTCCGTTCGGCCCTCGATCTCTTCAGCGGGAACGAGGGGATCCCGGCCGGTTGGTCTGCCGGGGCGGGAATTGGGGTGGAGTGTGCACCATCAGTAAGGAAAGGGCCACACCCTCAACTTTTGTTTACCGATCTGCCAAAGCCGCGCAAGCCCGGCGGGCTCGAGCACCAGGAACACGATGATCAACGCCCCGACAATGACGAACGTCAGCTGCTCGACGGTTGCCGGGTGGAGCGGCAAGCCGAACGCCTCGGGGATCGCCCGCAGCGCGATCGGCAAGATGTAGATCAGGGCGGCGCCGAAAAACGATCCGATCAGTGTTCCGACTCCGCCAATGATCACCATGAACAGCACGAGAAAGCTCTGGTCGACGGCAAAGACGTCCGCTTCGGCGCCGCCGTACCATAGGAACACCATCATCGCGCCGGCCACCCCGCAATAGAACGAGGAGACGGCGAAGGCGAGCAGCTTGGCGCGAAGGAGCCTGATCCCGATCAGCTCGGCGGCAAGGTCCATATCGCGCACCGCCATCCACATCCGGCCGATGCGGCCATGGACGAGATTCGAGGCGACCCAGGTCATCGCGACAACGATGCTCAGCACCACCAGATAGCGCGTCACAGGCGTTGCGGTCGGGCCGGTGACCGGCACCCCCACCAGCGTGCGCAACGGTACTTCGATCGCTCCCGAGACGCTGTAATTGTAGAGCCATGGGATACGGATGAAACACCACTCCAGAAAGAATTGCGCGGCCAAGGTCGCCACCGCAAGATAGAACCCCTTGATGCGCAGCGACGGCAGGCCAAACAGCGCGCCGATGGCGGCAGAGAAGAAGCCCGACGCCAGAATCCAGACGATGATGTTCACATGCGGGAAGATCGTCGTCAGCTTGAGGCAGGCATAGGCGCCGACCCCCATGAAGGCGGCGGTGCCGAGTGAAAGCAGCCCGGTATAGCCGGTGAGCAGGTTAAGCCCGATCGCGGCGAGCGAGAAAATGAGGAAAGGGATCATGACCGCGTTGAGCAGAAACTCGTTGCCCACAAGCGGAATGACGACGAAGGCGGCCAGCAGAATGATCGCCACCCCGATCCGGTCCTGCAGGATCGGGAACACCGCCATGTCGGCGGCGTAGCTCGTCTTGTACTGGCCGACCTCGCGATAAAGCATCGTCAAATCCGCTCGATGATCCTTTCGCCGAACAGGCCCTGCGGTCGGAACACCAAAAATCCGAGCGCGATCACATAGGCGAGCCAGCTCTCGATGCCACCGCCAAGCAGCGGCCCCCAGTAGAATTCGCCGAGTTTCTCGCCGATTCCGATGATCAGCCCGCCGACGATGGCTCCCGGGATCGAAGTGAGCCCGCCGAGGATCAGCACCGGCAGCGCCTTGAGTGCGATGATCTGCAGCGCGAAGGAAACCTCCGAGCGCGCCCCCCACATGATGCCGGTGGCCAGCGCCACGATGCCGGCGGCAAACCACACGATCACCCAGATCTGCTCGAGCGAGATGCCGACCGACAACGCCGCCTGGTGACTGTCGGCAACCGCGCGCAGCGCCCGCCCGATACGGGTGCGTTGAAAGAAGACCGCCAGCACCGCAACCATGCCGGAGCCGATGATCACGGCGGCGATATCGATCTTCTGCAACGACACGAAACCGCCGAGCCCTCTGAATTCGATGGCGCCGCTCGGAAGGAACAGCTCGCGCGCGATCATCACCTTGGGATTGCCGCCGAACACGAGCTGGCCGAACCCGATGAGGAAATAGGTGATGCCGAAGGTGGCCATGAACAGGATGATGTCCGACTGGTTGACCAGCGGCCGCAGCACCAGGCGCTCGACCCCGACCGCCAGCAGGAACATGACGATGACGGTGAGGCCGAGCGCGACAAAGGCGGGCACGCCATGCTCGTGCAGGCCCACCAGCGTGAGCGCGGCGAACACGACCATGATTCCTTGCGCGAAATTGAACACGCCGGAGGCCTTGAAGATCAGCACGAAACCAAGCGCAATCAGGGCATAGAGCACGCCGCCGACGAGACCGTCCCACAGGGTCTGGACCAGAAGATCCGGTGCCGCGCCCATCTGCACAAACGGATCGATGAAGATCTTGTAGAAGATATCCATGCGGGCCCTAGTACCCACTTTCATAGAAACGTGATTCGCGCGGGCAGTGAATTCGAGAGTCGGATGAGACACTTGTTCGCATCGTTGCCTGCGCGGATTGGTGATTCCGGGTACTAGCCTGTTGCGTGCGCGGGCACGACGCCGCCGCGACGACATGCGACTGGTGCCGGATTCATGGTCATACGCTCACCCCATGCGGCTCGCCCAGATAGGCGCGGATGACGTTCTTGTCGCGCTTGACCTCCTCGGGCGCAGCGTCGGCGATCTTGCGGCCGTAATCGAGCACAACCACACGATCGGAAAGGTCCATGACGACGCCAATATCGTGCTCGATCAACGCGATCGTCATGCCGTATTGCTGGTTTACGTCGAGGATGAACCGCGACATGTCCTCCTTCTCCTCCAGGTTCATGCCGGCCATCGGCTCATCGAGCAAGAGGAGGTCGGGCTCCATGGCAAGCGCACGACCAAGTTCTACCCGTTTCTGCAGGCCGTACGGGAGGCGCCCGACCTGGATTTTGCGGATGGCCGCGATCTCGAGAAAGTCGATGATCTCCTCGACCCGGCGCCGGTGCTCGACCTCTTCCTTGAGCGCGGGGCCGTAGCGGATGAGCTGCCAGAAGAACCCCCGATGCATCTTCAGTGCGCGCCCGGCCAGGATGTTGTCGAGGGTGGTCATTCCCCTGAACAGCGCCAGGTTCTGGAACGTGCGCGCGATGCCGCCTTGCGCCGCCGCATACGGCCGCATGGTCGTGCGCGCCTTGCCCTTGAACGTGATGCGACCCGATTGCGGCTGGTAGAAGCCGTTGATGACGTTGAGCATGGAGGTCTTGCCGGCGCCGTTGGGCCCGATGATGGCGAGAATCTCGCCCTTGCGGATGTCGAACGAGACACCGATCAGCGCGCGCACGCCGCCGAACGAAAGTGAAACATCCTCCACCGCGAGCAACACCTCGCCGAGCGCTGCCTCGCGCGAGGACGGCGCCCTCATGCCGCGCGCTCCAGCTTCGCCGCGCGCGCCGGATAAGGCTTCATGTCGCGGATCGCCACGCGTGCGGCGATCACGCCCTTATGCCCATCCTCGAAGGTGACCTGCGTCGAGATATCCGCCGCCATCACGCTGGCGTAAAGGGCCTCGACGAGGGGCGCATAGCGCTCGGCAATAAATCCGCGCCGGATCTTTTGCGTACGGGTGATTTCGCCGTCGTCCGCATCGAGTTCCTTGGGCAGCACGAGAAAGCGCCGGATTTGTGCGCCGGCCATCACCTCTTCTTCTGCAAGCGACCGATTCACCTCGTCGACGTGCTGCGCGATCATGTCGTAGACGAGCGGATGGCCGGCGAGTTCCTGATATGAGCCGTAAACGACGTTGTTCCTTTCCGCCCAACTGCCTACCGCCGTCAGGTCGATGTTGACCATGACGCAGACGAAATCGCGACCGGCGCCGATCGCCACCGCCTCGCGGATGTTCGGATAGAATTTGAGCTTGTTCTCGATGTATTTCGGCGCGAACAGCGTGCCGCCGTGAAGGCGGCCCACGTCTTTGGCGCGATCGATGATCTTCAAATGGCCGGTCTTCGGGTCGAAGAAGCCGGCATCGCCGGTATGCACCCAGCCGTCCGGCGTGAGCACCTCGGCGGTCTTTTCGGGGTCTTTATAGTATCCGACGAACACGCCGGGAGAACGATAGAGGACTTCGCCGCTGTCCGAGATCTTGATCTCGACATCGGGCGAGGCCTTGCCCACGGTCTCGGCGTCGATCTCACCGTCCGGCTGCGCGGTGACGTAGACCGAGGCCTCGGTCTGCCCGTAGAGCTGCTTTAGGTTGATGCCGAGCGCGCGATAGAAGCGGAAGATTTCCGGGCCGATCGCCTCGCCGGCGGTATAGCCGACGCGGACACGCGAGAGCCCGAACCGGTTCTTGAGCGGTCCGTAGACAAGCAGGTTTCCGACGCCATAGAGAAGGCGAGCGCGCAGCGGCACCTTCTCGCGATCGAGGATCTTTTCGCCCCAGCGCCGCGCCACCGCAATGAAGAAATCGAACATTTTGCGCTTGACGGCGCCGGCGTCCGCCATCCGCACCATGGTCAGTGTCAGCAGGTTTTCATAGACCCGTGGCGGCGCAAACGCGTAAGTCGTGCCGATCTCGCGCCGATCCTCGACTACGGTGTCCGGGGTCTCCGGGCAACTGACGCAATAGCCCGCGACATAGGACTGCACGTAAGAAAAAATGTAATCGCCGACCCACGCCAGTGGCAGATAGGCAATCACCTCCTCATCCTGCCCGAGACGGTCGAAGGCGTTCGCATTGCGCGCGGAGACGATCGTATTCTCATAGGTGAGCATCACGCCTTTGGAGCGGCCGGTCGTCCCCGAGGTGTAGAGAATGACGCTGAGATCGCTGCCCTTGCCCTCGGCAATTCCGGCTTCCCATCGCCGCAGGCACTCGGCATCGCTCGCCAGCTTTTTGCCGCCGATGCGTTGCACGTCCTCGAACGCGATCAAGTGGTTGCGGTCGTAGTCTTTCAGTCCTCGCGGCTCATCATAGACGACATGGCCAAGTTGCGGCAGCCGATCGGCGATCGCAACGATTTTGTCGACCTGCTCCTGGTCCTGGACGACGGCAAACGTCACCTCGGCATGCGCCAACACGAAAGCCATCTCCTCGGCCACGGCGTCGGCATAGACCGGCACCGGCACCGCGCCGAGCGCTTGGCCGGCGCACATCGCCCAATAGAGCCTCGGGCGATTGCCGCCGATGATGGCAAACTTGTCGCCGCGCTTGAGGCCAAGTTCGGCGAGCCCGACCGAGAAGGCGCGAATCTGCTCCAGCATCTCCAGCCATGTCCAGGTCTGCCAGATCCCGAGGTCCTTATGGCGGATGGCGGGTCGCCCCCCGATCGCCCCAGCATTGTGGATCAGAAGCTTGGGCAGCGTATCTAAGCCGAGATCAGTTGACAGCACGGGGTCCCTCCGCCCGCTGTTTGCAGGATCGCGCTGAGCGGCCAAGCACACCGCTCGCATCTTGCAGTGCACATACGTCTTGCAGGTCCAAATGCAGGCGCCGAGCCGCCGTGGTCAGGCGTCCTCTCCCCGCAGCGGCGCGAAAACACCGCAGATCCTCCCAATCACTGCTCATTGGCGTTATCTATTTTCGCTCAATGCAGGCGCGAAGTCTCGCATTGCTGCACGAAAACGACAATGCTATTCCACCTTTTAAGCTCATTTACCCTTGGCCCGGAAGTCCTCGGGGTCGGCCAAGCCCCTGACCCAACTGCCCGTTCGGCTGGGCAATACCTCCATGCTCGATCCGTCCGCAGGCGCGTCACCACAGTTTTCTCTGGGTGAAGACCAAGTCGCGATTCGCGACATGGCTCGCGGCTTCGCCGGTGAAGTTTTCGCACCGCAGGCGCTTGCCTGGGACGAAGCCAAGCATTTTCCCGTTGCCGAGATGCGCAAAGCGGCCGCGCTCGGCATGGGTGGGGTGTACATTTCCGCGGATGTGGGCGGATCGGGGCTCTCCCGACTGGACGCGACATTGATCTTCGAGGCGCTGGCCACCGGCTGTCCCACGGTCGCGGCCTATATGTCGATCCACAACATGGCCGCTTGGATGATCGATGCCTATGGATCGGATATGCAGCGTCGGAAATGGCTGCCGAAACTGTGCACGATGGAGCTTCTGGCCAGTTATTGTCTGACCGAGCCAAGTGCGGGCTCGGATGCGGCAGCGCTCTCGACGCGCGCCGTGCGCGACGGCGATGACTACGTGCTCAACGGCCAAAAGCAGTTCATTTCGGGAGCCGGCGCCGGCGACCTCTACGTGGTGATGGCGCGGACCGGCGGCGACGGGCCGGCCGGAATTTCGACCCTCGTCGTACCGGGCGATACGGCAGGCATTTCGCTCGGCGCCAACGAGCGCAAGATGGGCTGGAACGCCCAGCCGACACGCGCCGTCGTATTCCAGGACGCGCGCGTACCCGTCGGCAACCGGCTTGGCCAGGAGGGCATTGGCTTTAAGATCGCAATGGCCGGACTTGACGGGGGCCGGCTCAACATCGCGGCCTGTTCGCTCGGCGGCGCCCAGGTCGCGCTGGAAAAGTCGCTGGCCTACATGAAAGAGCGCAGGGCCTTTGGCAAACGTCTCGAAGAGTTCCAGGCCCTGCAGTTCCGCCTCGCCGATATGGCCACCGGGCTCGAGGCGTCGCGCACGCTTTTATGGCGAGCGGCAGCCGCGCTCGACCGCAAAGATGCGAACGCAACGCAGCTTTGCGCCATGGCAAAGTGTTTTGTCACCGATACCTGCTTCGACATTGCCAATCAGGCGCTGCAGCTGCACGGCGGATACGGCTACCTGTCGGAATTCGGCATCGAAAAGATCGTGCGTGATTTGCGCGTGCACCAGATTCTCGAGGGAACGAACGAGATCATGCGTCTCATCGTGGCAAGAAGCCTCATCGGACGATGAGCGGAACGGTTGTTCAGGACGGCGAAGTCATCGTTCGCGAAGAGCGGGCGCTGCGGCGGCTCACGCTGAACCGGCCGAAGGCACTGAATGCGCTCACGCTCGACATGATCGCCACGATGACGGCGTTCCTGCGGTCATGGGCTGCGGATGCCGCGGTCGGCGCAGTCCTGATCGACGGCGCCGGCGAGCGCGGGCTTTGCGCCGGCGGCGACCTCCGCGGGCTCTACGATGCGGCGAAGTCCGGGACTCGCTTTCCGGAGCAATTCTGGTCGGACGAATACCATCTCGACGTCTTGATCGCGCGTTATGCCAAGCCGGTGATCGCGGTCATGGACGGCATGGTGATGGGAGGCGGAGTCGGCCTCTCGACGCATGCCTCGCACCGCATCGTGACCGAGCGCTCCTTAATTGCGATGCCGGAGGTCGGGATCGGGTTCTTTCCCGACGTCGGCGTGTCCTTCTTGCTGGCGCGATCGCCCGGATATGCCGGAAGCCATCTGGCCCTGACCGGAGATCGCATTGGCGCGGCAGACGCAATTTATTGCGGGCTTGCCGACATTCACATTGCTGCAGCGAGACTTGCTGACCTTCCTTCGGCCCTGGCTGATTGTCACACCGCCCATAAAGTGCAGGCCAAGCTCGACGAAATGTCCGTTTCGCCTCCTCGCGGCCGGTTGCCCGCGGCCCGGCCATGGATCGATAGTTGCTACGGCGCGAATGACGTTGAAGACATTGTCGATCGATTGCGTGCTTGCAACATCGATGAGGCGCGCGCGGCGCTCGAAGCCATCCGCAAGATGTCCCCGACCTCGCTCAAGCTCGCATTGCGGAACCTGCGCGCGGCTGTATCATTCGATAGAGTCGAGCAGAGCTTCCAGCAGGATTACCGCATCGCGCTTGCGTGCATTGCCGGACATGATTTCATCGAAGGCATTCGCGCAACAATCGTCGACAAGGACCGCAATCCAAGCTGGCGCCCGGATAAGCTCGAAGACGTTACGGCGGAGATCGTGGACCGTCACTTCCGGTCCGTCGGCGAGCTGGAACTGACTTTT
The DNA here is from genome assembly GCA_049522435.1 of Xanthobacteraceae bacterium. GTDB lineage: Bacteria > Pseudomonadota > Alphaproteobacteria > Rhizobiales > Xanthobacteraceae > BOG-931. Next base: position 6,632 of record JBEKNW010000022.1, on the reverse strand, counting down.
GCAGATTGAAAGAGGCTTAACCCACATGCCGACCATTGGCTTCATCGGTCTCGGAAACATGGGAGCGCCCATGGCCGCCAATCTCGTCAAGTCAGGCGAGCGGGTCTTGGGATTCGACGTCGCGCCGGCCCCGCGCGACGCTAGCGCCAAGGACGGCGTGCAAATTGCCGCCAGCGCCAGGCAATCCGTCGAAGATGCGGACGTCGTCATCAGCATGCTAACCGCTGGCGAACAGGTGCTGTCGGTCTGGAAGGACGTGCTGCCGGTCGCAAAAAAAGGTGCGCTATTCATCGATTGTTCGACCATTGATGTCGCCAGCGCTCGCGCCGCACACGCGTTGGCGGCCGAGCGCAGCCTCGCCTCGCTCGATGCCCCGGTCTCGGGCGGCGTTGGCGGCGCGAAGGCGGCAACGCTCACCTTCATGGTCGGCGGCTCCGCGGACGCGTTCGCGCGCGGCAAACCGGTGCTCGAGCGCATGGGCAAGCGCGTCGTGCATTGCGGCGAGGCCGGCAATGGTCAAGCCGCCAAGATTTGCAACAACATGATCCTCGGCGTCTCGATGATTGCGGTCAGCGAAGCCTTCGTTTTGGGCGAAAGGCTGGGATTGTCGCACCAGGCCTTGTTCGATGTCGCCGCGGCCTCCTCGGGTCAATGCTGGTCGCTGACCAGCTATTGCCCTGTGCCGGGGCCGGTGCCCGCAAGTCCGGCGAACAACGGCTACAAGGCGGGCTTTGCCGCAGCCTTGATGTTGAAGGATCTCAAACTTGCCAGGGAGGCCGCCGAATCGGTGAAGGCCAGGACCGCGCTTGGAGCGCAGGCCGCTCAAATCTATGAGCTTTTGGCGGAAAAAGGTCAGGGCGCATCCGACTTCTCCGCGATCATCAACCTCGTTCGCGAGCAATCAGAGGGCAGCTAACGCCGCATCAGCTCGATGATGCGGGCGGCGAAGTCGTCGACCGCAGGCCATGACGTATATTCGATACAGGTGTTCGGATCGGTCGGTCCCCGCGTCAGCAGCATGATGAAGCGGATGATCCGGCGATCGAGCCAGCCATAGCGCCGATAGTCGAGGCGTCCGGCAAACGCGACGGCCACGGCCGGGGCGAGGCGATGGCGCGCAATGACCTTGCGCAGATAGGCATTGCCCGTGACCGTAGTCTTGGCGGACTTGCGGGCGGTCAGATTGACCGAGGCGAGCGCCAACGGCGGCGGCGAATGAAGTGACCGGTAGACCGCCAGGAAACGATCCGCCTCCGGCAAATGCCGGCCATAGCGGACGGCGGCGACCAGCACCACCACCGAGGCCGCAGCCAAATCCGAAGGCGCAGGCTGCGCCACCGCAATGTCCTGTGCCGGAGCGGGTGTTTCGGCCTCCGCGAGACGCCGGGAGATATGCTCGGCAATACGCCGCGATTGCCCGTCACGCGTCGCATAATAGAGCGCCGCGATCGGGTGGCGATCAGCCGTCGACATCGAGTATCCCGAATCCAGCGAACTACGGTGATGCAGCGCCGGCGCACGACGCCGACCCGAGCCGACCGCCCGTGCCGTATTCTGAGCTCATACGGCTAGCGCGCGCTGAACTCGTGCCTCGACCTATTTGTGAGTGGCTTTATACTGCTTGCCGTAGTCATTGAGCGCCGGCGGCGCCGTGTGGCATTTTGCGCACGCTTGGCCTGTCGCTTTCGCGATAGCCGGGTTTGCCAGTGCATGCGGCGTCGCGAACGTGATCATCGCGAACGTAAGCAATAGCAGTGTCGCCGTCCCGGCGGTTACACGCACGATCGCCGAATTGATCGCTTTCGCATTTTGCATTGTCGACCTCCACATCGCATCGCCTCATGCGGACATTTTGCGCAAGGCATGTCCCGGCGGCCGGATCATAACGCGATGGCAGCGCCAGGCAACAGCCAATAACTGAATGTAAGCGGCCGCGCTCGTCAGCCGCGTCCGTTTGGCCATGTCCGCGGTATGTCCGGGTTAGCGGGCAGCCTCAGCCGGCCATGACTTCTCCGCCCGCAACCACAATGGCTTGGCCGGTGATGGAGCTCGCCGCGGCGGACACGAGCCACAGCACGGTTTCTGCCACCTCCTCCGGGGTCACCAAACGACCCTGCGGGTTCAATGACGCGAGCGTCGCGCGCGCATCCTCACGGCTGCGCTTGGTCTTGGCAACGATGTTGTCGACGGCGCGCTCGAACAGCGGTGTCTCGGTATATCCCGGACAGACCGCATTGACCGTGATCCCGGCACGGGCGAATTCGAGCGCCAAGCTGCGCGTGAGCCCGATGACGCCATGCTTAGCGGTTACATAGGCCGACACATAAGCATAGCCGACAAGTCCCGCAGTCGAGGCGATGTTGATCACCCGTCCAGAGCGCTTGGCGATCATGTCGGGCACGACCTCTTTGGTCACCAGGAACGTGCCGGTGAGGTTCACGGCGAGCGCCTGCATCCAGGTTGCCAAATCGATTTTCGCCAACGGAGCGCTCGAGGCCTCGCCGGCATTGTTGACCACGACATCGATCGGACCGAACGCGCCGCGCGCGGCGGCGACGCCGGCGCGGACTTTGGTCTCGTCGGTCACGTCGAAATCGGCCACCACATGGGCCCGGCCCTGTCCCAGGGATGCTTGCAACGCGACGAGTGGATCGCGGCGGCGGCCGACCAGGCTCACGCGCGCGCCGGCTCCGGCGCAGGCAACCGCAATCGCCGCACCGATGCCGGTTCCGGCGCCGGTGACGAGCACGTGCTGATTGTCGAGCGAATTATCCGTCACGATCGTCCGGACTCCCTCAGCGCGGCGGCGCGCGCGGTTTCGCGATATTGCTTCGGCGCGGTCGAACCCAACGTAATTATACGTATGTAATCGGCATCATGGCCAAACATTAATACTCATGGGCTACCTCTACGACAAGCAGCACGCTGCCTGACAGTTCGACAATTCACCGTTCTCGCGACGCATGCGCGCCCGAGTTATGCCCGCATGATCCCGAAAAGTGGCTACCGGTTTTCGGACAAGATCATGCGCAAGAAAGACCATTCGCAAAATCGTCCCGCGGAGCAGGATCGCGTCACGCCTAAACCGGCGGTGGAACCGGCTTTCGGCTCGATCATGCTCGACGAGTAGCCCGGATTGAGCGGCAGCGAAATCCGGGAACGAATGTCCGGCTCGGATACCGTTCCCGGGTTTCACTTCGTTCAACCCGGGCTACGAAATAAAGGAAGCGGAACGCCGGCAGGCGCATTAGTCCAAACCTCCGCGCCTTACGGGCGCGGCTCGCGCGAAGCGTCGCGCGCTCGCCTGTCGGCGTTCCACCACGGCGCTTGCGGCAGCGAGCCAACGCCACCGCTCAGCTCCAGAACGCGCTTCCTGGGACGTAGCGGAAAGCGGGCGTTACCCGCCCCCGCCTGTCCCAGTCCAGCGACTAAGTCGCAGACCGGTCATCGTGCCGGCCGGGCGTCTTCCCGAAGCCGCCCGGGAGCGGAGGTGACGAGCCCCCGCCCGCGGGAACCGCTCTCGCTCCATCAACCGGTGTCGCCGGCTGGCGTCCTTTAGGTGAGCGAGATTTGCCGAATGTAACGGAAGCAGGGACGGATGTCAAGCGCAAAGTCGCTATATCAGCGACACACTGATTGCTGCTCATCATTGCCGGGCTTGACTCCATAGGCGTTAAAATAGGCCCGCGTTTCCCGGATGCGGTGCAGCGCAAAGCGGTGCACCGCTGATCCGGGATCGTCTCAGACTGGGCGCTTGTGAAGGTCCCGGTTCTGCAGCGCACCACTTCGCTACGCTCCGTGCTGCGCTGCGCCCGGGAAACGTAGCTTAAGTTCGCGCCTATGGGCTCAAGGCCGGCGGTGACGATGGGGAAAGCGATGCTGATCAAGGTGCGAACCGCAAAGCCGCTCGGCGGCTTCAAGCTCGAAATCGAATTCTCCGATGGCACCACCGGGGTTCGCGATTTCCAATTCATCGCCGACAAAACCGGACCGATGGCGGAGCCGCTGAAGGACCCGGCCTATTTCGCCCGCGTCTTTATCGAGGACGGCGCCCTGACCGGGCCGAACGGCTACGACTGGGACCCGATTGCGCTCCACGATGAGATGAAGCGCGCGGGCCTGCTGCGGGGCGTCGATGCCGCGGAATGAGCTGCGTTACGAATTGGTTGGGGGAAATAGTAAGGTGTCAGCGTAACCACCGAGCTGACGCAATACCCCCGAGAGCAGACATTTGGTTGCGATGCAACAAGTGGCGTCATGGGCCACTCACATCATTTTGCACCGCGGAAAATCACTTCGCGCCGTCGAACATGCCGGTCGACGAAGGGAGAGCTTCCGCCTAATGTCTCCTTAGCTCAGCCTCGGCCCACCCATGCCCTTATCCGAATTCCCTGGCGTTAAGACGCCCCCAAAATATGAAGCCAAGTTCCTGCGGTTCATGAATCCGCTATTGGATGCGATGCGTGAAAAAGGCGGTCAATCCCGGCCTCGCGAAATCTACGACGTGATCGCGCAGAGGCTCAATCTGTCCAAAGAGGAACGAACAGTCACGAACAGAAATGGTTATCCGAGATTCGAAAACGAGATTGCGTGGGCGCGTTCTTACCTCGTCAAAACCGGTTACCTCGACTCTCTCTCTCACGGCATCTGGCGACTTACCGACAAGGGCAAGGAAGCCCATCTTGACGGGCCTGACATCGACTCGATCTATCGGCGCGTTATGGAAATGAACGTGCTCGCGAAGGCGGGCACAGAGACTGAGAGCACGGCGAAATCCAGGCCCGAAAACGAACCCTCCACGAAAGACGAGGAAGACGAGGCCATTGCGCCTTCGCCGCAAACCTCGCCTTACAGCGATCACCGGCCCGCCCTCATTGCGCTGATCGGCAGCATGACACCTGCTGGCTTTGAGGACTTTTGCTCGGAACTGCTGGCCCGCGCCGGAGTGGAGGATGTTCAGACGACGCGCTATACAAAAGATGGCGGCATAGATGGGACAGGCCGTTTGCGGATCAACGAATTCGTCTCCCAGCCAATAGCCTTTCAAGCGAAGAAATTCGACGTCTCAGGTCGCAAGGTATAGTCGGAAGAGATACAGCGTTTTCGCGGAGCCATAGGCGGCCACATTGCCAAAGGGATTTTCTTTACGACGACGACCTTTTCCGAAGACGCAAAGCGTGAAGCAAAGGCGCTGGGAAAAGTTGAAATCGAACTCGTTGATCTCGACCGGATATTGGAGCTTTGTGAGGCCAACAAAATTGGACTGATCGAGCAAAAAATCCTCGTCACGGAGCCTTCTTTCTTCGAAAGGTTCCGCCGGTAGGCATGTCGCGAATTGTGACTCGGTAGGCTATAGAGGGAGTCAAGCTTCGCCTTTTCTAGGTATCCATCAAACCTTGAAGGTCACGCCAGCGATGGCGGCAGGTGTTACCCCAAAGCTTTGGGAAATGGCCGATATGGTGACGGTGCTAGAGGACTGGGAAGCAGCGCAACCGTGAATATCATCTATAAAATCACGTACCCAAATGGCAAGATTTACGTTGGTCAAGATCGAACCAATAGTATCAATTATTTTGGGAGTGCTAGCAGCGAATTAATCGCACGCGATTTTACACCAGAGCAACGTAAGGACTTCACAATCAGGCGCGAGATTATATGGGAATCAGAAACGGCTACCCAGGCCGAACTTACCCGCAAGGAAGTCGAATTTATCATCGCCCTTAAATCGAATGACCCCACCATCGGTTATAATCAATGGCCGAAGTTCAAGGCGCCAGCATAATGTGCCGTTAATTTGAAACTGTACCACTACCCTTTTCTATGTTCGGCTTCTGGACCCCATCGATCTTGCTGCGCGCCAACGAGGTGATCGAGTGGCGGCGCACTGGATGCGATGGTGGTGAGCGTTGCGGGAAAGTCGGGACGATGATCCCGGCAGGCACGGTCGACGGAGCATCCCGAGGTACGAATATCGCGCTGCAACATCATGCCACTGCGTTTGTCTCAGTTGGGTCAATCGCTACAGGTTGAGCGTGCTCACCGCACTTCCGCTTTCCTCCCAATCGCGTCGCTTCGAGCCCGGCCGCGGGAATTGCGCTGACACGTTACTATTTTCCCAATTTCCACGTGTGCGACGTAGCGGCGGGCCGCGCCGACCGGCGAAGCCCGGCGCCTATTGCTTCGAAAGGATAATCCTCGCGTCGACGGCCATGCAGCCATCGTCGAGCGCCAGGCAGGGGTTCAGGTCGACCTGTTCGATCTGCGGCTGTTCCTGCAGCAGGCGGGCGAGCGAAACGAGCGTCCCGGCAATGGCGTCGACGTTGAGTTTGTTCCTGCCGCGGGCGCCTGCGATCAGGGCAGCAAGTGTAGGGTGGGCAAAGGCGCGCAGCGCTGTGCCCACATCAGCGTCAACGCAAACTGCAAGTCAGCCGTGGGCACGCTTCGCTTTGCCCACCCTTGTATGGGGCTCTTTCTGTCAAGTGCTTTTTTTGCAGCATGTCACTTCTGGTTTCGCATTTTCTTCGCTCTCTGTTCAGTTTCTTTGTTCGACCTGAGGGTCGTTTCTCCGTCCCGACCCGCGTTCGCGCGATGATGCCGCGCGCAGACGCCGTCAAGGATGGCCGAAGGCCACC
>JBEKNW010000021.1:0-35095 GCA_049522435.1 Xanthobacteraceae bacterium | reverse complement strand
CTGCTGCGGCCCACCGCCGCCGGCACCATTACCGACACCGTTTCCGATGCGGCGCAGTTTCCGCTTTGGTTCCTCCCGGCCGGAGTCGTGCTGACCTTGGCAATGGTCGGGGGCGCCGAATGGCTGCTTTTTCGCACCGGCTTCGGCCGCAGCTTCCGCGCGGTCGGCTCCAGCCCCCTCGCCAGCCATCGGCTCGGCATCGACAGCGAGCGCCTGACCTGGCTCGCCTTCGTGATCTCGGGGCTCTTGACCGGCATCGGCGGGCTGATGCTGGCGGGCCAGGTCGGCATCGGTTCGCCGTCGACCGGCAGCGATTATACGCTGATGAGCATCACCGTCGTGGTGTTGGGCGGCGCCAGCGTCGCCGGCGGGCGCGGCTCGTTCGTGAGCACGCTTCTCGGCGCGGCTTTGGTGCAGGCGACTTCGAGCGCCTCCTCCTTCGTCGACGCCAATTCGTCGGTGCATTATACCGTTATCGGCGCGTTGACCTTGCTGGCTGCGATCTTCTTCAGCCTGGCGCGGCGGCGCGCCGCCAGCGGGTAGCCGTTCGCCGTCATCCTGAGGCGGCCGCGGAGCGGCCCTCGAAGGATGAATGGCCGAGCGCCCGGGCCGTCGCCCTTCGAGGCTCGCTTCGCTCGCACCTCAGGGTGACGGTGTTTAAGCTTTGCCCAACTTCTGCACTGCCTCGTGCCGGTGGCAAGTCAGCAGATGATCATTGACCATGCCGACGGCTTGCATGAAGGCATAGACGATGGTCGGCCCGCAGAACTTAAATCCGCGCCCCGCCAGCTCCTTGGAGACGGCGCGCGATGTCGGGGTCTCCGCCGGAATCTGCCGCATGGTCCGGAAGCGGTTCACCTTCGGCTTTCCGTCGACAAAACCCCACAGCAACTTCGAGAAGCCGGGTCCGTTTTCCATGACCTCGATCCAGGCGTGCGCGGAAAGAACGGCGCCCTCGATCTTGGTGCGGTTGCGCACGATGCCGGCGTCCTGCATCAGGCGCTCGATCTTTCTCGGCGTGTAGCGTGCAATTTTTTCTGGAAGGAATCCGTCGAAGGCGAGGCGGAAATTCTCCCGCTTGCGCAGGATGATGATCCACGACAGCCCGGCCTGAAAACCGTCGAGCACGAGCTTTTCGTAGAGCGCGCGGTCGTCGAATTCGGGTACGCCCCATTCCTCGTCGTGATAGGCGAGGTAGAGCCCGTCGTCCTTCGGCCAGGGACAGCGTGCGATGCCGTCGGCGTGAACGTGAGCAATCATTCGGCGGCCTTGGACTCGCCGGGAAACGCAAATTGCGCCCAGTCCGGCTTGACCAGATGGATTGGCGTGCCGCCGGCAAGGAGCGGTTCACCGCGCGACAGCGCGTCCGCCACCCGGTCGAGGCGCAACAGCGCGAGCCCGCGGCCGTCGGCCGTCGAGCCCATGGTGCCGATTTGGCGCTCGCCGGCCAGGACCGCGACGCCGGCCGCGGGCGCCGCGCCATCGTAGCGAACCGGCACGGCGCGCGTACGCGCAAGGCCGCGGTGCTCCATGCGCGACACCACCTCCTGGCCGACATAGCAGCCCTTGGTGAAATCGACGCCGCCGAGCTGATCCATGTCGGCCTCGTGCGGGAAGGCGTCGCCATAGCTGAAATCGACGCCGCCGCGCGGAATGCCGAGCGCGATGCGGTGCCCCTCGTATTCGCTCGCATCGACGAGGATCGCGCCGAGACCGGCGGCCGCGTCGGCGGCACGATGCGGCGGCACCATCACGCGCAGACCGAGCGCGCCCAGGCGCGGATCGGCATAGGCGAGGCCGAAGGCCGACGTGCCGTCTCCATCCCAGGCCGCGACAACGCCGAGGACCGCGGACAAATCTTCGACGATCAGGCGGGAACGCAGCTTGTAGAGGTTGAGTTTTTCTACGAGCGCCTTGGCGCGAGCGCGCGGGAGATCGAGGAAAAAACCGCCGCCGTCCTGCGCCGGCGCTTCGACGACGATGAAATCCGCGACGATCTTGCCTTGCGGCGATAACAGCGCGCAGAAGCGCGCCGCGCCCGCCGTGAGCTTGAGGATGTCGGCGCTGAGGAGCCCATGGAGAAAGTTCCGCGCGTCGTCGCCGGCAACCTTGACCACGCCGCGGTCGGGGAGAAGGGCAGCCTTCATACGAGCAGACTTTCCTGGCCTCAGAGAGCGTACCTAAGGTGCCGGCCGATTTCTCTCAAGAGTTGGGACGGTCGGGATGGTCTTTCGTCGCGGCCTCGGGCAACATCACGGTTCGGCGAACGGGCAAAGAGGCCCTTGACCCGGCGGCGATGCCAGCGCAAGTTGCAATGGGGGGCCATTGCCTGTCTTTTGGGGCTTTTGGTGAAACTTGGTGCGTCCGAGGGGGCGCCCGAAGTGTCTGTGGAAACTGGTTGAGTTCCTCCTTCCACGTCCCTGGCGGCCATCTCGGCCGACGGGAGCGCGTCGCGTATCCATTTCATCATTTTCATAATTCGCAAGAGGCGTTCAGGGGGTGAGCGCATGACCGACGAGCTGTTTTCCTTGCGGGTGATAGTGGTGTCGGGGTCGCGGGGCGACCACGACCTGTTCCGGCAAGCGGCATCGGCCTCGAAGGTGCCCATCGAAATCATCGAAGCGGACGGTGCTGGCTCCGCCTGCCCATCCATCGCCACCGGCGCCGAACTCGTCTTCCTTGATACGGCGCTCGGGAGCGGGGCGATCGCACAATTGACTTCGGCCGCGCGCGCGGCGGCCAAGCCGCCGTTCACGGTACTGCTGTCGGCGGCCGGAACTGTGGCGCCGTTTTTGACCGACGCCTTGGCGACCAAGCCTGCGGAACTGGAAGAGGCTAAGCGGCTCATGGAGGGATCGGTTCGAGTCCGGCTGCCGAGTCGCGTGCTGGTGGTTGACGATTCGGCGACGATGCGCAGCATCGTGCGCAAGACCCTGGCGGCGACGCGCTTCCCACTCGAAGTGACCGAAGTGGAGCAGGGCATGGAGGCGGTCGAGCTGGCGCGCGAAGTCGAGTTCGACATCGTCTTTCTTGATTACAACATGCCCGGCTTCAGCGGCTTGGAGACGATCATCGAGTTCAGGCGCGTGAAGCGGCGCCCAATCTTTGTGTTGATGACATCGACGCAGAACGATTTGGTCGCCGCGCGCGCGCGCGCGCAGGGCGCCGCCTTTCTCAAGAAGCCGTTCTTTCCCGCCGACATCGAAGCCGTGCTGTGCAGCTTCTATGGACTGCGTGCGCTCAACCCGCAGCGTGCGTGAGTACATTCCACCGCTCATTCCCGCGCAAGCGGGAATCCAGCAGGAAGATTCTCATGAGCGGAGAACGTGCTGGGTCCGCGCTTTCGCGGGGACGAGCGGAAAAGACGGATTGCGCGACGGATTTCAGCCGCTATTGCCGCGACAGCTCCACCGAAAATTCGCCGTTGCGAATACGGGGGGCGAGGTTTTCCGCGTAACGGGCGGTCGCCTCTTCGCCATAGGTGGAAATCAGCTCGGCGAGCGCCAGAAAAAGCGCGGTTTGCGCCAGGCAATCGCCATCGATGCCGTCGTGATGCGCCTCCGCCCACGCCTCCTGCAGATAAAGGAGGGCTAGCCGTTTCTGTTCATGATCCGCCACGGCCTCGGGTGCCGGGAGAGTTTGCGTCGCGGTGCTCATTGCAATCACGTTGTCGCCGCGGGGCCGCAGCGTCCCTAACCCGTGTGCTAATTAGCACGGCATTGGCGGCCGCTAAGTCGAACCTTGAGGCAGGGTTAATGCTAGTGCGGTGGATTTGAAGTTCCTACAATTCAGCCGCAAACTCGCATAGGAACTTCAAATCCAAAAACCGCACTAGAATCATAAATTTGCTAGTGTCCCTTTGATTCCGAAGTTCGCATGAGAGTGTGCCGCAAGCACTTGCGAACTTCGGAATCGGGACACTGGTGGGACACTAATTGGCATAGCGCGCGGTGATTTCGCGGGCGATCTTGGCGCCCTCTTCGAGATAGCGGCGAATGGCGAAATCGGCCGCCGGCGTGCAGGTGCGATAGCTCTGCTGGAAGGCGCGATAGCCGCGGTTGAAGCTTGCGATCATCTGATCGTGGCGCTCGCCCGCCGGCGCTTCGGCGTCGATCAGCGCCTGCGCCTCGTTGCGCCACTTCTGGCCTTCGTTCGAACCGCAAATGCCGCGCAGAAAATGCAGCGCGCCGAGGATTTCGGCGAGCCGCTGCAAATCGCGGTCGTAGGGGGTGGACGCCGCCTGGGCGCGGGCGGGCCCGGCGGCGAGACAAAGCGCGAGCGTGAGACTGATCAGAATGCGGAACATCGATGTTGCCGGCACCAGCATAGGGGGCAAACGTGCCGCAGGCCAAGCATGAGAACGCGGCATGGTTGAGGCGGGTTCAGCGCACAGCGGCGATGCGTTCGCCGGCCGCGGCGACGATTTCCGCGAGGCCCTCGGTGGTCTCAAGTCCGGAAAGCTCGGACGGCGGCAGCCAGCGCGCCTCGGCCAATTCCTCGTTGAGCGCTATCTCGCCGGCGATCCAGCGCGCCGCGAAGGGCAGAATGACGAAATGTCGCTCGATTCGTCCGGCGGCGTCGCGCGCGATCACCTCGCGATAGCCGGCAAGCGCGACCGGCTCGACCGTAACGCCGGTCTCCTCGCGGACCTCGCGGATCACAGCCTGTTCGAGGGTCTCCCCAAGTTCGACCACCCCGCCGGGCAGGGTATAGAGGCCATGGGCGGGCGGCAGCGCACGGCGCACGATCAGCAGGCGGCCGTCGCGGAAGATCGCCGCGCTGACCGCCAGATATGGCCGTGCCGGATAAGTTCGCGATTCGCTGCTGGCGCTCGTCAAAGGCCGATCCCATTTGGCTATGATCGGAAAGGGTGCGTCATTCGCCGATCAGGATTTGGTTATCCCAATGTGCGGACGCTATGTCATCACTTCGCCGCCGGCTGCGATCAGGGCGCTGTTCGGCTACGGCGAACAGCCCAATTTCCCGCCCCGTTACAACGTGGCGCCGACCCAGCCGATTCCGATTGTCCGGCTCATCGACGGCAAGCAGTCCTTCGCGCTCGTGCGCTGGGGATTGCTTCCCGCCTGGGTGAAGGACCCGAAGACGTTCTCGCTCCTCGTCAACGCGCGCGGGGAATCCGTACTCGACAAGCCGGCCTTTCGCAACGCCATGCGGCGGCGGCGTTGCCTCATTCCAGCCGATGGCTTCTATGAATGGCGGGCCGGGAGAGCGGGCGAGCCGAAGCGCCCTTATTTTGTGCGCGCGAAATCCGGCGGACCGCTCGCTTTCGCCGGGCTGTGGGAGACCTGGACCGGCCCCAACGGCGAAGAAGTCGACACCGCCGCGATCGTCACCACGCGGGCGAACCGCATGCTCGCCACCGTTCACGAGCGCATGCCGGTCATCGTGCCGCCGGAAGCCTTCGATCTGTGGCTCGACTGCGCCAGGGTCGAGGCCACGACCGCTGCCGCGCTGATCGCGCCGGCGGGCGAAGCGCTGCTCGAATGCTACGAAATCTCGCCCGCCGTGAACCGCGTGGCGAATGATGACGCGCGCCTCATCGAGCCTGCCGCCGCGTCCGCTTCGGTTGCGCAGTCGACGGCGGCCGCGCCCGACACGAAGCCAAAGCCGAGAAAGCCGGACGATCAGACATCGCTGTTTTAGTGTCGTCATTCCGGGGCGCCGCGAAGCTCCTCGTTGCGCTCGGCCCCGGAATGACGAGTTGGAAGCTAATACAGCGCGCTACAGCACCTTGCCGGGATTGAGAATGTTTTTGGGATCGAGCATGCGCTTGAGGCTGCGCATGAGGTCGAGCGCGACCGGATCCTTCACCGCCGGCAACAGATCGCGCCTGACCACGCCAACGCCGTGTTCGGCCGAGATCGATCCGCCGTATTTTTTCACGACCGCGAAGACGGCGGCGTTCACCTCATCCCAGCGTTTGAGAAAATCCGCCTTGTCGGCGCCGAGCGGCTGGGTGACGTTGTAATGGATATTGCCGTCGCCGAGATGGCCGAAAGGAATCGGGCGCGCTCCGGGGATGAGCGCGGCGACCGCGGCGTCCGCCGCCTTGAGGAAGGCCGGCACCGCCGCGACCGGCACCGAGACATCGTGTTTGATCGAGCCGCCCTCGTGGCGCTGCACCTCGCCGAACATTTCGCGGATGCGCCAGAACGCCTTGGCCTGTTCGAGGCTGTCGGCGATTGTCGCGTCGGCGACGAGCCCGCGTTGGAGCCCCTGCGCCAGTACGTCCTCCATCACCTCACGCAGACCGCTCTTGCCTTGCGAGGAGAGCTCGATGAGCACGTACCAGGGATGCGGCGAGGAGAGCGGATCGCGGCAGCCGGCGGCGTGGCGCAGCACGAACTCGACGCCAGTGCGAGTCATCAGCTCGAAGCTGGTGACGCCGCCCGCGGCACTCTGCGCGGCGATGTCGAGGAGCGCGAGCGCCGGCTCCGGCGAAGGCACGCCGACAAAGGCGGTCTCGACCGCGCGCGGCCGCGGCACCAGGCGCAGCACCGCCGCGGTGATCACGCCCAGCGTGCCTTCCGCGCCGATGAACAGGTTCTTCAAATCGTAGCCGGTATTGTCCTTCTTCAGCTTGTTGAGGTCGTTGAGGATGCGGCCGTCGGCGAGCACCACCTCGATGCCGAGCACATGCGCGCGCGCGGTGCCGTAGGCGAGCGCCGCGGTGCCGCCGGCATTGGTCGAAAGATTGCCGCCGATGGTGCAGGTGCCTTGCGAAGGCAGCAATTGCGGATAGAGCCGATCGACCGCGGCGGCGGCTTCGCACGCCTGCTGCAAGGTGACGCCGGCCTCGCAGGTGATGGTGTTCGAGGTCGGGTCGACCTCGCGGATGCGATCAAGGCGCGTGAGCGACAGCACGAGCTCGTTGTTGAGCGCAATCTGGCCGCCGACGAGGCCGGTATTGCCGCCTTGCGGCACCACCGGCGTCGCCGTCTCGTCGGCGAGCTTTAGAATTGCCGCGACCTCGGCGACGGAAGCGGGCCGCAGCACCATCGGCGTGCGGCCGTGGAACATGTCGCGCGGTTCGACGAGGTACGGCGCCTGCGCCCGCGGATCGGTGACGGCATATTTCTCGCCCACGATCGCGGCGAACCGCGCGAGAAGCGACGGATCGATAGCGGTGGGCGGTTTATCGAGCATCAGGGCGCATCCATCGCGTGGGTCTTGCCGGTCCAGGGGTCATACAGGACAACGCCGGTATCTGCGAAATGGCGAGTGTTGCGAGTAACAAGTGTAAGATCATGGACGCGTGCGGTTGCTGCGATCAGCATATCCGCCGCATCGCGTACGATGCCTTTGGTACGAAGTCGTCGCGACAGCTGGAGCCAATCGATCAAAATGTTTGCTGTCAGGGTCAACGTTCTTCCGTGAAAAGCGCTGGAGACTTCAGTGTCGATCCAGTCGATGAGTCTTTGACGCCGTGTTTCATCCGGGTTGGATTGAGCGCCTTCCCGCAGTTCGGCTAAAGTGACAATGCTGATGGCAAGGTCTTCGACTGGCTTTGCTCTGATCCATTCAATGACGGATCGAGCGGGACGATCCCGTGCGCCTTCGGAAACTACATTGCTATCCAGGAGCCATTTCACGCCTTATTCCTCATCAAGTTCCTCATCAAGAAAATCTCCGTCGAAAATCTCCCTTCGCTTGTCGCGGACAGGCATTGGCACACGTTCAAACTCGATCCCTTCAGTTACCCCACGATACTTCTTCGATCCCTCAATGAAGTCTGCCATTGTGCGCGTATGCCGCGGCTTCGGCCGGAACTCGAAGCGGTCGGGGTCGAGCACGACCACCGCATCCTTGCCGTGAACGGTGACTTTCTGCGGGGCGCCGGCGCGGGCCTTGCGCACGAGCTCGGAGAAACGGGCCTTGGCGTCCTGCAGCTTCCAGACGTTGGTCTTTCTCATGTTCGCTCCAAACTAGTCAGACTAGTTAGATAGCGCTGAGCGGCGCAATCGGCAAGCGGCTTGCTCACGGCGCCGCCGCGCGCGCCAGGCGGTCGTTGATGGCTTCGCCGAGACCTTCGCCGGGAATGGGCATGACCGCGATCGCGCCGGCGCCGGCGGCGTCGAGCGCGCGCAGGTGCGAGAACAAATTGGCCGCCGCCTCGATGAGATCGCCGCGCGCGGAGAGGTTGAGCACCTTTTTTGCGCGCTTTACGCCCTCGGCTGGCGTCGATCCGAAGGCGAGCAGGGCTTCGCCCGGCTTTACGTGATGGGCATTAAGCCGCAGCCGTGTGCGCGGCGCATAATGGGTGGCGAGCATGCCAGGCGCGAGCGGCGCGTCGTCGGCGCGCGGGATTGCGGAAGGCGTATAGGCAAGCTTGCGCCCGAGCGTCCGCTCGATGGCCGCGCGCGTAAGACCGCCGGGCCGGAGCAGGACCGGCTCGCCGAGGCAGGCGATGATGGTCGATTCGATGCCGACCGGGGTCGCGCCGCCGTCGACGATGAGATCGATACGGCCGCCCAGATCGGCCAGCACGTGTTCCGCCCGGGTCGGCGAGAGGTGGCCGGAGCGGTTGGCCGACGGCGCGACCACGGGTTTGCCGAAGGCCGCCAGGATAGCGCGCGCCACCTTGTGGTCGGGCACCCGCACGGCGATGGTGTCGAGGCCGGCCGTCGCCAGCTCGGCGACGGGACAGCGGGCCGCCTTGGCAAGAACGAGCGTGAGCGGCCCCGGCCAGAACGCGGCAGCGAGCCGCGCCGCGTCGGCATCGAAGCGCGCCAGCGCCTGCGCCGCTTTCGGATCGATGACATGGGCGATGAGCGGATTGAACGCCGGCCGGCCCTTGGCTTGGTAAAGGCGCGCGACAGCTCGCCCGTCGGTCGCGTCGGCGCCGAGGCCGTAGACGGTCTCGGTCGGAAAAGCGACGAGGCCGCCGGCGGCAAGTACGCGCGCCGCGTCCGCGACCGATGCGGCATCGGCCTTCGACACGCGCGTGACCACCGGGGCTGTCATTTCTCTCCTCGCATGGCTAGATAGCGAACACGGCAGGCGCTTGCAGCCGCGGGACCCCGATTGTATAAGCGCCGCCAATGTCGGAGTGTAGCGCAGTCTGGTAGCGCACCACGTTCGGGACGTGGGGGTCGCAGGTTCAAATCCTGCCACTCCGACCAAGCTTTCCCAACAGCGGATCTTGGTCGTCAGGCCGCTCATGCAGCGGCGCGATGCGGCCGCAGCAGGAAATCGGCCGAGATTTTTCAGCTTGCGCCGGCCTGAGAGCCTCGTGCGTGCGCGAAAGCCGGCAAGATATTGCCGGCCGGCCAGCCGGCTCCGGCAACGGCAGCCGCCGACAGTAGTCCGGCAGCGCGCAAGACGAAATCCCGTACGAAGAAATCAAAAAAAGGCAAAAAGCACGCTGCCAAACGGAAAAAATAGAAAAAATAAAAAAATAAGAAACAAATAATCGCGTGAGTTGAGATCAGGTATTTCGGCACACACCTCGTTCGGGACGCGGCGGTGGCAGGTTCAAATCCTGCCACTCCGGCAGCTCCCTTGGCGCAACTTGCGGATCAGCGCGGTTTTCTCGCCGAGCGAAATCGGCGTAACGCCTGCGGCACGGCATTGCTTGGCCGTGCAATCGGTGATTATGGATGGCCCCGACTGTGAGTTGCACGCAAACGTGGGCTTAGACCGCGTCGATGATTACGCGCATCACCATCCGCAGGCCCGACGACTGGCATCTGCACGTCCGCGACGGCGAAATGCTCAAGGCCGTGCTGCCGTACACGGCAAAGGATTTCGGCCGCGCCATCCTGATGCCGAACCTCGTTCCGCCGGTGCGCACCACGCAGGACGCGATCGCCTATCGCGAGCGGGTGTTGGCGGCGCTGCCTGAAGGATCGCGCTTTAGGCCGCTGATGACCTGCTATCTCACCGACGACACCGATCCCGACGACGTCGAGCGCGGTTTTCGCGCCGGCGCGCTCGCCGGCGTAAAACTTTATCCGGCGAACGCCACGACGAACTCGGCGGCCGGCGTCACCGATTATCGCAACATCACGCCCGTGCTGGAGCGCATGGAGAAAATCGACATGCCGTTCCTCATGCACGGCGAGGAGGTTGGCGCCGAGATCGACATTTTCGACCGCGAGGCGGCGTTCATCGATCGCCGTCTGGCGAAATGGGTGAGGCAATTTCCCGGCCTGCGCATGATCCTGGAGCATCTCTCCTCGCAGGCCGGCGTCGACTTCGTGCGCAACGCCGCTCCGCAGGTGGGCGGCACCATCACGCCCTATCACCTGAGCCTGACCCGCACCGACTGGCTCGGCGCAGGGCTAAAGCCGATGATGTACGCGATGCCGGTCATCAAGACCGCCAAGGACCGCGCGGCATTACGCAAAGCCGCGACCTCAGGTGCGGCGTGCTATTTCCTCGGCACCGATTCCGCCCCGCATCCGTTCGCGCGGAAGATTGCGGTCAACGGCGTCCCCGGTATCTTCAATGCACCGGTGGCGATTGCGACCTACGCCAAGGTCTTCGAGGAGGAAGGCGCGCTCGACAAGCTTGAAGCCTTTGCTTCGCTCAACGGACCCAAGCATTATCGCCTGCCGTCGAACGAGGATAAAATCGTGCTGGAAAAATCGCCTTGGACGGCGCCGGTGGAGGTCAAGGTGCCGGGCCCGGACGAGCGCGCGCTGGTTTATCGCGGCGGCGAGACCATCGAGTGGAAGGTGGTGGGGTAACTTTCCCTCCCCACAAAGGGGAGGGGAATGGAGACGACAATGACCGGCTTCCCCGACAAAGAAGTGATCGCCGAGCTGACGGCGAAGATGCTCATCGAGGTCGAGGCTATCCGCTTCATGACGGATAAGCCGTTCACCTTTACCTCCGGCTGGGCGAGCCCGGTCTACACCGATTGCCGAAGGCTCATCTCGTTTCCGCGCGTGCGGCGCACGCTGATCGACTTCGGCGTGGCGACCGTTGAGCGCGAGGTCGGCTTCGAGCAGTTCGACGCCGTCGCCGGCGGGGAGACCGCCGGCATTCCGTTTGCGGCCTGGATGGCGGACCGCCTCATGCTGCCGATGCAATATGTGCGCAAGAAGTCGAAGGGCTTCGGCCGCGATGCGCAGATCGAGGGACACATCGAAGCGGGCGATCGCGTGCTGCTGGTCGAGGACATGACCACCGACGGCCGCAGCAAGGTCAATTTCTGCAAAGCGCTGCGCGGCGCCGGCGCCATTGTCGAGCACTGCTTCGTGTTGTTCTTCTACGACATCTTTCCCGAGGGCAAAAAAATCCTGGCCGATCTCGGCATCACCCTGCATGCGCTGGCCACCTGGTGGGACGTCCTGGAGGTGGCGAAGAAGAGCGGCCGGTTCGACAAGGCCCGGCTCAGGGAGGCCGAAAAATTCATGAAGGACCCGGCCGGCTGGTCGAAGGCGCACGGCGGCGCCGCCCAGGCGGCGGAGTAGATTGTGCCGGATCAAGTCGCCGACGTGATCGTCGTCGGTGCCGGCAATGCCGCGTTCTGTGCGGCGCTGGCGGCGCAGGAGCAGGGCGCCAAGGTGCTCATGCTCGAAGCGGCGCCACAGCAAGAGTCCGGCGGCAACAGCCGCTTCACCGCCGGGTCGATCCGCGTGGTCTATAACGGCGTCGAGGATATCAAGACGCTGGTCCCCGATCTCACGCCGGCGGAAATCGAAAGTACCGATTTCGGCACCTATACCGCCGACCAGTTCTTCGACGACATGGCGCGCGTCACGCAGCATCGCGCCGATCCCGATCTCGTCGAGCTTCTGGTTACGAAAAGCTTCGCGACGCTCAACTGGCTGCGCGAGAAGGGCGTGCGCTTTATTCCGATCTACGGCCGCCAGGCGTTCCAGATCGACGGCAAGTTCAAATTCTGGGGCGGGCTGACGGTCGAATCGGTCGGCGGCGGGCCCGGTCTGGTCGCCATGCTGACGCAAGCCGCGGAAAACCGCGGCATCGCCATCCGCTACGGAACGCGCGCGCTTCATCTTCTCTACGACGGCATCCGCGTCGAAGGCGTGCGGGTGCGCCAGGACGGCGCGCTGCGCGAGCTGCGTGCGCGCTCGGTGGTGCTCGCCTGCGGCGGCTTCGAGGCCAATGCGGAATGGCGCACCCGCTATCTGGGGCCGCCCTGGGACCTCGCCAAGGTGCGCGGCAGCCGTTACAACACCGGCGACGGCATCCGCATGGCGCTCCATATCGGCGCCAGCTCGCGGGGTAACTGGTCGGGCTGCCACGCCGTGCAATGGGAGATGAACGCACCCGAGTTCGGCGACCTCGCGGTCGGCGATCAATTCCAGAAGCATTCCTATCCGTTCGGCATCCTGATCAACGGGGCCGGCAAGCGTTTCGTCGACGAGGGCGCCGATTTCCGCAACTACACCTACGCCAAATACGGCCGCGTGGTGCTGGAGCAGCCAGGCCAGTTC
The DNA here is from genome assembly GCA_049522435.1 of Xanthobacteraceae bacterium. Taxonomy (GTDB): domain Bacteria; phylum Pseudomonadota; class Alphaproteobacteria; order Rhizobiales; family Xanthobacteraceae; genus BOG-931. Next base: position 22,667 of record JBEKNW010000021.1, on the reverse strand, counting down.
GCCTGGCAGATTTTTGACCAGAAAGTGAAGCACCTGCTGCGCGATGAATACAAGATCCGCCAGATCACCAAGGTGGCGGCCAACACCATCGAGGAGTTTGCGCAGAAACTCGACGGGGTGAACGCCGCGGAATTCCTCAAGACCATCGAGGAGTGGAATCGAGCGGTGCGCACCGACGTCCCGTTCAATCCGAACATCAAGGACGGGCGTTGCACGCAGGGTCTCGCCGTCGACAAAAGCAACTGGGCGAACTTGATCGACACGCCGCCCTTCGAGGGCTATGCGGTGACCTGCGGCGTCACCTTCACCTTTGGCGGCTTACGCATCGACACCGACGCGGCGGTGCTTAGCACCGACTACCAGCCGATCCGCGGCCTCTATGCCGCGGGCGAACTCATTGGCGGCCTCTTCTACTTCAATTATCATGGCGGTACGGGGCTCATGTCCGGCGCCGTGTTTGGTAGAATTGCCGGTACGTCGGCCGCCAATGGACAATAATGCGGGCGCGAATTGAACATGAGCAATTATCGATGAGCAGTCCCTGGCCGACGGAATTGCGCTTGCACAAAGACTGCAAAACTCTGGCCGTCGCATTCGACGATGGCGCGAGCTTCGAACTGCCGGCCGAATATTTGCGCGTGCGCAGTCCGAGCGCCGAGGTGCAGGGCCATTCGCCGGCCGAGCGCCGCACCGTGGCCGGCAAGCGCGACGTGCAAATTCTGCAGCTGCATCCGGTCGGCAATTACGCGGTGCGGCTGGTTTTCGACGATTTGCATTCGACCGGGATTTTCAGCTGGGACTACCTGTTCGAACTCGGGCAAAATCGTGAGAAATATTGGCGCGAATATCTCGGCGAGCTGCAGGACAAAAGGCTCTCGCGTGATCCGCAGGCGCGGTGAAGTTCGCGAGCACATTGCGCTAATTTTGCGATGAATCCATCCGCCGCGATTTACGGTCCGGTTCTATCTCTACGTATAATCACCTACGTCGTGTCCTTCTCCCGCATTCGAAATGATTGCGGTGTCGGGTGACTTCATCAGCGAAAGGAGCTTCGCCGTGCGCAATCTGCTTTGGAGGTTTGCGGCAAATGAGCGTGGGGCCACAGCGATCGAATATGGCCTTATTGCGGCCGGCATCGCCGCCGCGATCATAGCGACGGTCATGGGGCTCGGCACCAATCTCAATGCCACGTTTTCGAGCGTCTCAGGCGCTCTGAACTAGGCGAGCGTCGGATTTTGCGCCCGCGGCCGATCCGTAACGATCGGTCAACTTCGGTTCGGCATCATCGAGACAGTGTCGGGGAGGGGTGCATGATGGGGCGCCTGCCGACATGAGGACGGCCTTGGCCCCTTTCCCTCAGGGCCGAGGCCGTTCGCTTTTGGCGCCGCGCTTTGCTCACGTTCAAGCTGCCCAGCTTCGCTCGTGACAGCAAAATGTTGGGCGAAATCGACGGCCGGTTATGATGGTTGTCGAGCGGTGAACTCGGCCCGGCTTCCTGCGCCGTTGCGGGGGAATGCGCGGGGGTCGTCCTCCGGCTGCGCGGTGGTATTGCACCAAAATCGCGGGCGGTCGCGCACGGCGACGAATTTTAGCGCACATGGTTGACGGAGCGTTCCCGCGGGGGGCCAAGCGATAGCCCGGATGCCGGGTGTGCTGGCGCATACGTGTGCTGGCGCACACGGCGGCTTTTCGGCTAAAATCTCCGGCGGGGGACCGACAACGAACACGTCACCACGCACGGGAGGAAATCCAAATGAAGATTTGCACTTTTATCGCGGTGCTGTTGGCGACCGGATTGTCGGTCGCCGGCGAGGCAGCGGCGCAGCAGCCGCCGACGCCTGCAGCCAACGCCACGGATGACGTTCCCGAAAAGATGCCTAACAGCACGCCGTATGGCGCGCCGATCTCCATGCAAAAAGCACAGCAGGCGATGCAGGCGGCCGTCGCGGAGAGCAACCGGCGCGGCTGGCAGATGAGTATAGCGGTGGTCGATTCAGGTGCCCATCTGGTCGCCTTCACGCGCATGGATGGTGCGCACCTCGGCTCTATTGCGGTCGCTCAGCACAAAGCCCGTGCCGCGGCCGAGTATCGACGGGCGACGCGGGTGTTCGAAGATGCGGCGCAAAAGAGTGCGGCCGTTTTGGCGCTCGACGACGTCATCGCCACGCGCGGCGGCATTCTCCTGATCGAGGACGGCAAGATCATCGGCGCGATCGGCTGCTCCAGCGGTGCCGCCTCCCAGGACGACGTGGTCTGTGCCGCCGGCGCGGCCACGATCAACAAATAGCCGCAAGGGCGTAGTCTGCTGCTGCCTCGATTCGCGGAAGACTGGCTCGGCGCATGGATCGCCGGGCCTGCAGCTGCGAGCGAACGCGGAACATGAAACGGCGCGAATTCATCAAGTTTCTCGGCAGTGTGGCGGCGACCTCGCCGTTGCCTTTGCCATTTCTTTGGCCGGTCGCATCGCGCGCGCAAAATCCACCGAGCGCAAATCCGTCCGCTGCCGCTCAGGCGGCGCAAACGGGCCAAGCGGACCAAATGGGCCAAGTGGGCCAAGTGGGCCAAGTCGCCACCCTGCAAGGCAGCGCGACCGTGACCCGCGGCAGTGGGGCAACTGCGATCACCCTCCACGTCAACGATCCCATCTTCAAGAATGATACGCTTGCAACCGCCGCGAATTCCGCGCTTGGGGTCACCTTCGACGACGAGACCACCTTCAGCCTATCCGCCAGCACACGCATCGTCGTCAACGAATTCGTCTATCAGGAGGCCGGCAAGGCGAATGCTGCCGCGTTCAATGTTGCGCTCGGCACGGCCGCCTTCGTCGCCAGCCTGGTGGCCAAGACCGGCGATATGAAGATCACGACGCCGACCGCCGCTCTCGGGATTCGCGGCACGACCGGCGTGGTCGATGTGCCGGGGGCAGGCGCCGCTGGCGGCGGCGGCGAGCCGAGGATCAAGCTCTATCCGGATGCCGACGGGCATGTGGGGCGGATCGAGGTGTTCAACCCGCAGGGCGGGCGCCTCGGCACTCTGACCCAGGGCGCGAGCGCATTTGCCATCCGACCGGGCGCGGGCGGGCGATTAGAGGCCGTGCCGTTCCAGATTCCGCCGCAGGAAGCGGCGCGCGACCGCGGCGTGCTGCAGCGGCTGTTCGTCTCGCACGCTATCGGACGGCGGATGACGAGCGAGCGGCGGCGAGGCGCCGGGCGCAATCAACAACGGCCGAACAACCTGCGGCAGCCGAACACCCCGCGGCGGCCGGGTGGTCCGCAACCGCCAAACCGCAATCCGCGCGGCCTCGGGCCGCGGCGGCCGCAGCCGCGCCGCGGGAGCGGGCAACAGCGTTAGCGCCCGCTTTCAGGCCGTGGGTATTGGCACCGCCGGTTACCAATGGTGTCCAACCGAAAAAGCTTGAATAGTTGCTTCATTCAAGCTATTATAGCTTGAATGAAAAGAGCCAGCATCACCGAAGCCAAAAATCGTCTCAGCGCCTTGATCGACGGCCTCAAGGGCGGCTCGCCGGTTTTGATCGTCGATCGCGGGCGGCCCGTTGCGCGTCTCGAGCCGGTGACGAGCGGCGGTGATCCGAACCAGGACGGCCGCCTGTCCAGACTTGTCCGCGAGGGCGTGGTACGGCCGGGCCGTGCTTCTCTCTCGCGCGCATTCTTCAAGAGTCAGCCGCCACGGCCGAATAAAGGCGCTTCGGCATCGGCAGCTCTGATCGAGGAGCGGCGGGAAGGCCGGTGAAGTTCTGGGACGCCTCCGCGATCGTGCCGTTGCTCGTTGCCGAGGCGGCGACCCGCCGCCTGCAAGCGCTGGCCGCCGAGGATTCCGACATGCTGGTGTGGTGGGCCTCCGAAATCGAGTGTGTTTCCGCTTTAGCCCGCCTCGAACGTGACGCCGCGCTGAACGCGCAAGCGATGACCCTTGCGCTGCAGCGGCTGCGACAACTAGCGGCGGCCTGGCATGAGATCGATCCCAGCGACGCGATCCGAGAAGCCGCGACACGGTTTCTCCGCGTTCATCCTTTGCGTGCCGCCGACGCTCTGCAACTGGCGGCGGCGTTCCTGGCAGCGGAGCGGCGGCCCGCGTCGCTCGCGATTATTACGCTTGACGATCGTCTCGGCGCCGCCGCGCGCAAAGAAGGGTTTGCGGTGATCGGTGTCGCGGTGACCGGATAGATCATTCGCCATGGGAATTGCTCCAACGTTTCGCCGCCTGGGATATTTGCTGGCCGCATCGATACTTTTGGCGCCGGCGGCGCTGCAGGCCCAGCCCGCCGACGGACGCAATCAGCCGCCGCTCGCGGCATCGGCCCTTGCCGCCGCAATGGCTCAGTATCGTCGCGCCTTGGCAGAGTACATGGAGGCGCAGGCGAGCTACGCCGCCGCGACCGAGGCGTACTGGAGCGCGATTGCCGTAAAGCGGCGATTGCGAGCAACCAAGCGCGCGAACCATGAGCAGATTTTGCTCGACGACTACGTGCTCGCTCAGCCGCCGGTCTATGCCGGCCCGCCGAGGCCGCGTAATCCGTCGAAACCACATGAAGAGGCGCCGCCGGCGCCCGAGATCTATGTGCCCGTGGTGGCCGATTTTCTTGCCGCGGCACAGCGGGAATTTAAATTTGTTCCACGAATGCCGCAAAGCGAGAGCGAGTTCAAACGCGCTTACGCCAAAGTGGCGCTGGCGGCCGGGCTGACCAAGGAACAGATCGTGCGCATCTACGGCTTCGAGGCCGGTGGAAATGGCGATTACGACGTCCAGGCCGGGCTTGAATACAATAAGCGGGCGCGCGCCATGACCACGGCGCTTGGCTACAACCAGTTGCTGGCGACGAATACCGTCGAGATCATCGCCGAAAAGGGCAATCAGTTCATCTTGAGCCTGACGGCGCGCGCCGCGCAATTGCCGGATGACCAGAAGAAGGCGCTGGAGAGCAAGATTGCCATCGTCCGCAAGATGGTCAATTTCGGCAAGAGCGTTGCGGACGACTGGAACGAGCATCAAGCGCTGGCGAATACGCCGAAGGGTCTCGGTGTCCATGCGATGAATTTGGACCTGGACGTCGGACCCCTGCTGCAGACCCAGAAGCTTTTGGACTCGGTCGTCTTTGCGCGCCGCAAGGGAGTAGGCGAAAGGCTCAGCGCCGCCGAGCTGGAAATGATGAACCTGACGGGCGACGGCAACGGCCTGGATATGATCGTGATGCCGCTCGCCTGGCGCGACCAGGTGCCGACCGCGAATTTCTTTCAGCGCAGCGGCTATAAAAACAATCCCGTCGCCCAGCGGAACAATGTCGTCGGCAAGCTGATTGCGGCGACCGACGCGCGCATGGACCAGGAGATCAACAAGCCGGGAGCCAAAGAGTTGGCGGCGGCGTTGCGTTGATTGTGGACGGTTGCCTTGCAGCCGAGCGAGTCGTTGTCCCGAGGTGGTAAAGCGATTGGAGAAGAGATCATGAGAAAGAGCAATTTTGCGCTGCGGCTGCAGCCGTCGCTGCTCGACGAAGCGCGCAAACTGGCCGCGGCCGAGGGCGTCGCCCTCAATCAGCTCATCAACGTGGCCGTGGCGGAGAAGGTCTCGGCCCTGCGTACAGAGAGCTACATTGCGCAGCGTGCCGCCCGCGCCGACATTCCCAAGGCGCTTCGAATCCTCAAGCGCGCCGGTGTGGGCCGCCCGCCGGTGCCGGGTGACGAACTGTCCCGACCCAAGCGCAAACGGCGGTAGTGTGAGAAGCGGAGTGACGGCGATCGACTTTGGCCTTTCCGAGTTTCAGCAGTCATTGCGCCTCGCGGTCGACAAGGTCTGCGCGCGTTTCGGCGACGATTATTGGCTGCAGCGCGACCGCGACGGGAAGTTCCCCGACGAGTTTTATCGCACGCTGGCGGCCGAGGGCTGGCTGGGCGTGTGCATCCCGCAAGCTTACGGCGGGTCAGGTCTCGGTATCGCGGAAGCCGCCATCATGATGCAGACCATCGCGGCGTCCGGGGCCGGCTTTTCCGGGGCTTCCGCCGTTCACATGAATATCTTCGGCCTCAATCCCGTCGTTGTTTACGGCAACGACGAGCAGAAGCGCCGGATGCTGCCGCCGATCGTGGCGGGCGAGGAAAAGGCCTGCTTTGCGGTCACCGAGGCGAACGCCGGCCTGGAAACGGCGAAGCTGCAGACGCGCGCCGAACGCCGCGGCGACATTTACGTGATCAACGGCGCGAAGGTGTGGATCTCCACGGCGCAAGTGGCGGACAAAATGTTGATCCTCACGCGCACCACGCCGATCGAGAACGTGCGCAAGCCGACCGACGGCTTGAGTCTCTTTTATACCGCGCTCGACCGCCGCTCCGTCGAGGTGCGCGAGATCGAGAAAATGGGGCGCCAGGCGGTCGACTCGAATCAAATGTTCATCGACGGGCTGCAGGTTCCGGTCGAAGATCGGATCGGCGAGGAAGGGCGCGGCTTCGAATACATTCTGCAGGGGATGAATCCGGAGCGCATTCTGATCGCCGCCGAAGCGATCGGGCTGGGCCGCGCCGCGCTCCGGCGGGCGACTTCGTACGCCAAAGAGCGCGTCGTCTTCGGTCGTCCAATCGGGCAAAATCAGGCCATCCAGCATCCGCTGGCGGAACGCTGGATGGAGCTGGAGGCAGCCGATCTCATGATGCTCAAAGCCGCCTGGCAATACGACCAGGGCGTTCCCTGCGGGCCGGCGGCAAATGCGGCGAAATACCTTGCCGCCGAGGCCGGATTCAAAGCCTGCGAAACCGCGGTCATGACCCATGGCGGCTACGGCTACGCCAAGGAATATCACGTCGAGCGATATCTTCGGGAAAGCATGATTCCGCGGATTGCACCGGTGACGCCTCAGCTCATTCTCTGCTTCATCGCGGAGAAGGTTTTGGGGCTGCCAAAGTCGTATTGAGGATGCCCATGACGAACCGTTACTTCGTGCGCGCCGCGGACGTGCCGAGTTATCACCCGGCCAATCACAGCGGTACCGTCAACCGGCGGCTGATCGATCCGAAACGCACGGGCGCCGGCAACATCGAGGTCGTCCACGGAACCTTGCAGCCGGGACAAGGAGCCTTGCCCCACGCGCATCCGGGCATCGAGCAGTTTTGCTATCTGCTCGAGGGCTCGGCGGTCGCCGAGGTCGACGGTGAGCGCCAGGAGCTCGGCCCCGGCGATTGCTGCTGTTTTCCGGCCGGCATGCGACACGTCTTTACCGCTGTCGGGCCGACACCTTGCAAGGTCCTGGTCATTTACTCGCCGCCTTACGAAGAAGATCCACGACGCGTGATCCGCTGATGCGGCGGCAACATCGATAGCACCGGCGCAGCTGCCATGTCGTCAACCGTACCTCGTCAAAGCGGCCAAGCCCCCCTGCAGGGTTTGCGCGTCGTTGACCTCACGATCCTCAAAGAGGCGGGCATCTCGGCCGACGACATCGACGCGCTGATGAAAAGCGGCGCCACTATCGACGGCAAACTCACGGCCAAGGCCGCCGCCTCTGTGCCTTAGCTGGATTGCTCCGAATAGTCCGATGTCCTAGCTTTGTGGCGTAACGAAAAACACTCAAGGAGGACGCTTATGATCCGGCTTTCGCTTTTTGCGGCATTGCTGGCGTCGGTAACGACCGCTTCAGTGCAGGCAGCCGACGCGCCGACCGAAATCAAGCTCGGGACGCTTTATGCCTCCTCCGGCCGCTATGCGAGCATTTCCATGCCCGTGCATTTCGGTCTCAAGCTGTGGATCGAGCAGAAGAATGCCGAGGGCGGCGTCTATGTCAAAGAATTCGACAGGAAGATTCCGCTCAAGCTGATCGCCTATGACGATCAGAGCAACACCGCGACCGCGGCCACGCTCTATAATCAGCTCATCACCCAGGACAAGGTCGACATTCTGATCGCGGATTCCGGATCGGTGCTCACCTCGGTCGCGGTGCCGATCGCCCGCGACCACAAGATGCTCTTGATCGACCAAACCGGCACCGGAGCCAATTTTTTCACGCCCGACAATCCCTACATCGCTCTGATGGCCGATCCGGTTTCCAGCATCTGGCCGAAGCCGCTCGCGGATTTTCTCACCCACGACGGTCCCGGGCTCGGCATCAAGCGCGTGGCGATGCTCTACGCCACCAACGACTTCACCGGCACGCAGGCGAACGCGGTGCGCAAGTTCATCAAGGAAGCAAATTCCGGAGTGGACGTCGTGTTCGATGAGGGAGTGCCGACCGAGACCTCGAACTATACGGTATTGCTCAACAACATCCGCGCGGCGAGCCCCGACGCGGTCGTCCATCTCGGTTACGCGTCGAACGACATTGCGTTCCTGCGCAATGTCCAGGACAGCGGCATCAAGTTCAAGTTCCTGTTTTGCATCTACCCGGGACTTGAAACCGAGCTGCTGGAGAAAAACGTCGGCAACAAGGGGCTGAACTACGTGTTCACCTACGTTCCGTCCTCGGAAATCTCCTATGCGACCAACTTCGGCATGTCGCTGCAGGATTACAGCGCCGCCTGGCACAAGAAATACGCGGATACGCAGGTGGAGTTCGGGTTCAATTCAGTGGCGGGCTATACGACCGGCTTGGTGCTGGAAAAGGCGCTGGCGACGGCGACCAGTCTCGATCAACTCGAGCTGCGCAAGGCGATCTTCGGCCTTTCGGGCAACCTCAAGACGCTGGACGGCACGTTCGAGCTCGATCCGACCGGCGCTCAGGTCGGCGAGATTACTCCGCTTGGGCAGTTCGTGGCCGGCGCAGACGACCATCTGAAGCTGGTGACGGTATGGCCGCCCGCGGTGGCGGACGGAAAGCCGATCTACCCGCGCCCCTGACGATGGCAAGGTCGGTTGCAGCCGCGACCGGTCGCGGCGGAGCGCGCTGAATGCTCGTTTACAGTTTGCTGGCCGGACTGCTGTTCGGGCTCTACTTCGCCTTGATCGGGCTCGGACTCAACCTCGTGTTCGGCGTCATGCGCATCGTCAATCTGGCGCACGGCGATTTTGTGATGCTCGGAGCATTCCTGGCGTTCTGGCTGTTCACGATGTTAGCCGTCAATCCTGCGGCGGCGGTCGCGATCGCGTTTATTGCGTTCGTGCTCGTCGGCGTGCCGCTCTATTACCTGCTGGTACCGCGGCTGCTACGGGCGAAAGACCCGGAAATGCTGTCGTTCATTCTCTTCTTCGGCCTCTCGCAAGTGATCGAAGCGGTGACCACGATCATCTTCGGTACCAGCGAAAGATCGATTCCCGGCGATCAGCTTGGGCGCGCGGTCGCCGCAGTCGCAGGGTTCTTCGCCGGGCACCAGGTCGACAATGGCCCGGTCGAACTGTTGGGCCAGACTTTTCCGGCGGCTTGGGTGGCGAGCGGCGTTGCCAGCGGCTGCGCCGTCCTGCTGGTCTACGTTTATCTGTACCGGACCCGGCTCGGCTATCTGACGCGCGCAGTCATGGAAAATCGCGAGGAGGCGGTCGCGACCGGCATCAATGTCCATCGCGTATCCGCCGTCGCGTTCGGAATTGGCCTCGGCTTGGCGGCGACCGCCGGCGTTTTCGCGCCTTTCATGCTCGGCAGCATCACCCCCGCCATGGGCGCCGAGGTGACCGTGACGTCGTTCGCCGTCATCGTCATCGGCTCGCTCGGCAATCCGCTCGGCACCGTGCTGGGAGGGGTGGTCTACGGCATCTCCTACATGTTCATGCAGAGCTATTACAGCTCGTGGGCAAATGTCCTGCCCTACGTTCTGCTCATTGCGATCCTGCTGGTTCGGCCCGGCGGTCTCCTCGGCCGGCAGGTGCGCCGTGCCTAGGTTCCTCCGCCACCTTCTGCTGATTTTGCTGCCCGTCGTCGGAGCTTTCGCGATCCTGCCGGCCATCTACAGCAATAACCTTCTGCTCTTCAATTTCATGATTTTCATGACGCTCGCGCAGGGCATCAACGTCATCTACGGTTTTACCGGCTACTTGCCGTTCGGTTATGTCGGGTTTTTCGGCGCCGGCGCCTACGGCTTCTCGCTGATGGTGATGCATCTGCACGCGCCGCCGCTCTTGGCGCTGCTGGTCGGCGCAATTGCCGCCGTCGCGCTGGCGCTATTGTTGACGCCGCTGTTTCGTCTCTCGGGCGCCTATTTCTCGATCGCCAATCTCGCCGCGGCGCTGGCGGTGTTCCAGGTGGTGTCGAACCCAAATCTGGAAAACATCACCAGGGGTCCATATGGCATCAGCCTCAGCGGCGTCTTCGCTCCAACGTTCACCTACGCAACGGCGCTCGCGGTCCTGGCGCTGACGCTCGGTCTCGTCATTTATCTGCGCAATTCGCATTTCGGCATGGCGCTGAAGGCCATTCGCGAGGATCCGATCAGCGCCAGCATGGCGGGTATCAATGTGGTCCGCGCGCGCATCATCGCTTGGCTGTTAAGCGCGCTCGTCGCCGGCCTCGCCGGCGGCGTCTTTGCCTGGTACGTGTCGGTGTTTTATCCGGAGACCGTATTTAGCGTCGAGTTTACGATTTTCGCCATCGTGTTCGCGCTGTTCGGCGGCAATGCCACGGTGATTGGGCCGATTCTCGGCGTCGTCATTCTCTATGGAATCTATAACGCGGTCGGAATTTCGACGCCGCAGTACTTTCAGCTCCTGTACGGCGCGCTGATCATGGGCCTGGTGATGTTCCTGCCGAACGGGCTGGTCTCGCTGCTGCAAAGATGGGGGATCGATGTCCCCTAAGGCTTCTCCCCTGCTTATTGTCGACGGTCTGGTGAAGCGCTTTGGCGGCTTTCGCGCCCTCGACGTCCTCAGCTTCACCGTGGGCGCCGGCGAAATTCTCGGCCTGGTCGGACCGAACGGATCCGGCAAGACCACCTGCATCAACGTCATCTCCGGCCTCTACCGGCCCGACGGCGGCGCGATCCATTTCGAGGGACGCTCGATCGGCGGCTTGGCATCGCACCGTCTCGTGCATGCGGGAATCAATCGCACCTTCCAGGTCCCGCGGCCATTCCCCACCCTGACCGTGCGCGAGAACGTCGAGATTGCGATTGCTTACGGGCGCCATCGCGATCGCGTTGGCGATGCCGACACGGTCTTGTCCTCGCTCGATCTTGCCGCATTCGCCGATCAGCCCGCCGGCCAGCTCAACAGCGCGCAGCAGAAGATGCTCGACCTGGCGCGCGCGCTGGCGACCGGTCCGCGGCTCATGCTCGTCGACGAACTTGCCGCCGGACTGAACCCCGCGGAACTGGAGCACGTCGCCATCAAGTTGCAGGAGCTTGCGCGCTCCGGAATTGCGCTTCTCGTCGTCGAGCATCTGATGGGATTCATCGATCAGATCACCGATCGCATCATCGTCATGAATGCCGGCAAGGAAATCTTCGAAGGCCGGCTGGCGGAAGCAGTCCGCAATCCGCAGGTCGTCGAGGTTTTCCTCGGAGACGAGAATGCAGCCTGACGCGCCACGGCCTCTCCTCGAGGTCACCGGTGTCGCTGCCGGCTATCGGCGCATGCAGGTATTGTGGGGCATCGATCTTTTGATTCATGAGCATGAATCGGTCGTGCTCCTCGGCGCCAATGGCGCCGGCAAGACGACCTTGCTGAAAGCGATCATGAGCTTGGTCGAGGTGTCGGCCGGCCGCATCGATTTCTCCGGCGAGAACATCACGCGGCTGCGCACCGATCAGCGGGTGCGGCGCGGTATCGTCTTCATGTCCGAAACTTCGGGATTTCCGGGTCTCACCATTGAAGAGAATGTCCTCATCGGCGCCCAGTTCCTGCCCAAGAACCGCGCGCGTGAGCGGATCGATGAGCTCTATGCGGTGTTCCCGGCCCTTGCCGAGCGCCGTCGCGCGCTCGCCGGCAGCCTGTCCGGCGGTCAGCGCAAGATGCTGGGAATCGCCAAAGCGCTGGTCGGCAATCCGCGCCTGCTGGTCATGGACGAGCCTTCGGCCGGCCTTTCGCCGCTTTACGTCAAGGAGGTGATCGGGGTGCTGGCGCAGTTCCGCGAGAAACAGCTCGCTCTCCTGATTGCCGAGCAGAACGTGAAATTCCTGGTGCTCGCCGATCGCGTCTACACGCTCGACAACGGTCAAATCGGCTTTTCCGGCACGGTCACCGCGATGCATGAGAACGACGCGCTGCGCCGCGCCTATTTCGGCTTGAAATAGCCGAGGTGCCGGAGGCGTTCGGCCCAACATATCCTCGGCATCGCTGCTTCCATAACCGGTGAAGTCGAAATCGCGCGTCCGCCGATAAATGGGACCCGCCCCGGAGCCAAGAGCAAGGCGCGTTGAGAACGATCAGCAATTCGGGGAAATTATTTTCACAAATTCTATGGCGTCGCGGCCATGCCTTGGTCCTGCAAGTCGCTCGGCAGGTCGCTCGGCAGGTCGCTCGGCAGGTCGCGAACATGCTTATAGATGGTCGTCCGTGATATACGCAGAAGCCGCGCCACCTCCGATACATTGCGCCCCATGGCGCGATAGCTGTCGCGGATTTGTGCGCACTTCGCGCCGTGGAGCGGATGGCCGACGCAGTCAGGACAGGCGTTGACCACGGGGCCGCAGCAGGAGGCGACCAGACCCTCGTCGATATGGGTTTCTCCGCATTGGATCACCAGCCGTTGCAGGGTGGCGCGCAGTTCACGGAAGTTGCCGGGCCACGGCCGCTGCCGCAGGCTTTCGATGGCGGCATCGGTGATGGCCACGCCGGGGGCGACACGATCCATCAGGAAGCGCACGATTTCCAGGAAATCCTCACGCTCCCGCAGCGGCGGCAGCGTCACTTGCAGCGCATTGAGGCGGTAGAATAGATCGGCGCGGAAGCGCTTCTGCGCCACTTCCTGTTCCAGCAGGCGGTTGGTAGCGGAAATAATTTGCACATCGACAATGGTGGCCTTGCGTCCCCCCACCGGGCGCACCTCCATGGTATCGAGGAAACGCAGGAGCGTCGCCTGCTCGGAAAGCGGGATCTCACCCACCTCGTCGAGGAACAAGGTGCCCTTGTCCGCCTGCCGGATGAGCCCGGGCGATCCCTCGGCCCGCGCGTTGGTGAACGCGCCCTTCTCGTAGCCGAACAGCTCGGCGACCAGCAGCGGGCCGCTGATGACCCCGCAGTTCACGGCTATGAACTCGCCCTTGCGGCCGCTGCATTCGTGGGCGTGCCGGGCGATCAGCTCCTTGCCGGTTCCCGTCTCCCCGGCGATATGGATGGGCATGCGGGACTTGACCGCTTCGCCGACGCTGGCCATCTGCGCCGCCACCCTGAGATCCTTGCAGATGAACGGCGCGTGCACCTGCCTCGGCACCGCCCTGGCGGTGGAGCGGGCCATGGCCGCCGAATTGGTGAACCGCCCATGTCCGCCGGTCTGCCGGCAGACGATGAACAGGCCGCCGCCGTTGCGGTCCCGCACCTGGGTGATGCCGCCCTTGAGCAGGTTCTCGGCGGTGCCGACGAAGTCGGTGTCGAAGATGTCCTCGAAACGCTGTTTAGGCGCTGCGTCAAGGCCGTCGAGCAGTACCAGCCCGCGGCCGTTGACGGACTGCACGCGACCGTCGCCGGACACGGCGATGATGCCGGCGGACAATGTGTAGAGATATTCCACGCGCGGATGGAAGGCCAGGATCAGCTGATCGGCCTGCTCGTGGAAGATCAGGCTGTTCTCGATCTGCGTGGTCGCCATGCGCACCAGCGCCATGGTGTGGTGCTGTCGCCCCTCCTGGGCGCAGGAGGCGTCGAGAATGCCGACGATGCGTTCCGTGCTGTCGAAAATCGGCGCCGCCATGCAGCTCACTTCGCTGTTGCAGGCGAAATAGTGCTCGCGCCCGTAAACCGCCGCCGCCGCCCTCTCCTGCAGAACCAGGCCGAGCGCATTGGTGCCGCGGACGTCCTCCTTCCACGTGCTGCCGGGAATAATGGCGCGCCCCGTCGGCGTGGCGGCGAAATGATGATCGCTGATGGTGTCCAGGACAACCCCGTCCGGGTCGGCGAAAGCGATCATGAAGTTGGAGCCGGTGATCTGGGAATACAGAAACTGCATCTCGGCGATGGCCAGTCGCCGCAGCAATTCCCGCTGCTCGCGGCGCTCGCGCAGGTGCCGCGCATCCACCACCGTGGATAAAGGAGTTCCGTTAGGGTCGAGCCCGAGATCCACGCAGCGGCGCCAGCTGCGCGCGACCGGCGTCGGCAGCGCCCCGCCGGGAATCCGCTTTCCGCTGTCGAGCGCCGCGCGGGCGCGCTCCAGTCCTGAAAGATGCCACATGACGCTTCCCTGGCCCCAAATCAGGTCGTTATCCCGACCCTGTCTGGCAGCACTTTTCCACCATCGCGGTCGCTTTGCAATGTCAACAAACTGAACAGCATACGGCCCGAGTGTTCACTTTCTTGACTGGCGCTCGTCGCGCATTTGGTGCATCGTCTTGATTCTTCGACAGAAATATCGCGGCACATTCTGGCACGGCCGTTGCCATGCGATTGCCATTCGCCACTCTCGCCGTGACATCTCAAGGGATGGAAGAAAATGAAGGCGCAGGTTCTGCACAAATACGATGAACGACTGACCGCCGATCAGTGGGTCTCCTACGAGGATGTGCCCGACCCGAAGATCGAGAAGGCTACGGACGTCATCGTCCGCATCGGCGGTGCCGGCGTCTGCCGCACCGACCTGCATATCATCGAGGGCGTGTGGAAGCCCCACATGGACCCCACGGGAGACAAGCTCTTGCCGCTCATCATGGGCCACGAGAACGCCGGATGGGTCGAGGAAGCCGGCCCGGAGGTGGAGGGGTTCAAGAAGCGCGATCCGGTGATCGTCCACCCCAAGATAAGCGACGGCACCTGCCTGGCCTGCCGCCGCGGCGAAGACATGCACGGGGACGGCAAGTTCCCCGGCCTCGATTCCAACGGCGGCTATGCCGAGCTGCTTAAAACCTCGGTGCGGAATCTGGTCAAGCTGCCGGAATCCCTGCCGCCCAAGGAGGCGGCCCCCTATGCCGACGCCGGGCTCACCGCGTACCGGGTGGTCAAAAAGGCGAGCCGGCAACTGGTGCCGGGCCAGCGTTGCGTCATCATCGGCGCCGGCGGCCTCGGGCACATCGGCATCCAGTGCCTAAAGGCCATGAGCCCAGCCGAGATCATCGTGATCGATCTTTCCGATCAATCCCTGGCGTTGGCCAAGGAAGGGGGCGCCGATCACTTGGTCAAGGCCGACGGCAACGAAGTAGAGGCGGTGAAGGCGCTGACCGAAGGTGCGGGCGCCGAAGCGGTGATCGATTTCGTCGGTGAGAAGGGCACCACCACCAAGGGTCTCGCCATGACCCGCCCGCTCGGCAGCTACTACATCGTCGGCTACGGCGAGGATATCCGCGTGCCCGCCGTCGACCTGATCATCACCGAGCGCAACATCATCGGCAATCTGGTCGGCACCTGGGCGGAGCTGACCGAACTGATGGCACTGGCCGACCGCGGCCTGGTCGAGCTGGCCGTCCAGGAATACCGACTGGCGGACGCCAATCAAGCCCTCAAGAACCTGCTCCACGGCAAGATCAGGGGCAGGGCCGTGCTCGTTCCCTGACGCCGCTCCATCCACACCATCAATCCCAGGAGGAAACCATGAAGAGATGTGCTATCTTGTTACCGACAATCGGTGTCCTTGCCCTTTCCCTCAGCTTGCCTGTTCGTGCAGAGGATAGGGTCGTCGACTACAGCAAATATGGCGACTATGCCAAGTACGGCACCGTCAAGGATGTTCCCGGCGCTTGCTCATACGATGCCATCGCCAAGAAGCACTATGCCGGGCGTACCCTGCGCGTCATCGCCCACGCGGTGCCGGTGTTGGGTGAGCCAGCGGACCTGCACGCCAGGCAGTTTGCAGACCTCACGGGCGCCAAGGTCGACGTGGTGCATATATCGTTCGGCGACCTGTTCCAGCGCATCATGATCCCGTTCCAGACCAACCAGGACGCGTATGACGTGTTGTTCTACGGCTCGCTGTGGATCGGCGACTTCCACGACTTCCTCGCCCCGGTGCCGAAGGCCTACCTGGATGTCAGCGGCATGCGCGACGTGACTAAGACCCACAGGGGCATTGCCACCTGGGGCGACACGATGGTGCAGTATCCGGTGGACGGCGACCGCCATTATATGAAGTACCGAACCGACGTTATCGACAACCCGGAGATGCAGGCCCGCTACAAGGCCAAGACCGGCAAGGACCTGCGCGTTCCCGAGACGTGGGAAGAGTATAACGAGGTCGCCAAGTTCTTCTCGGGCTGGGATTGGGCCGGCGACGGCAAGCTCCACTTCGGCAGCGCCGAGGTCACCAAGCGCGACGACCTGATGTTCTCGGCCATTATCAGCCGGGTTGCTGCCTATGCCAAGAATCCCAACGTCAAGGGCGGCTTCTTCTTCGACCTCGCCACCATGGAGCCGCAGGTGAACAACCCCGGCTGGGTGAAGGGCCTGGAGATGTTCATCGATGCGAAGAAGGCATTCCCGCCCGGCGGCGGCAATTTCGGCCTGGGCGACGAGATTTTCTCTTTCGGCGGCGGACAGGCGCTTATGTCTTATAGCTGGGACGACGCCTTCATCCAGGCCACCGAGCCCGGCAACCCCATCCGCGACAAGGTCGCCACCTCGCCGTTGCCCGGTTCCAACGAGGTGTGGAACCGCGTCACCAAGAAGTGGGACCACTTCGATTCCCCCAATCGGGTGGCCTATGAGACTTGGGGATGGACGTCGGCGGTGGCCAAGCTGTCCAAGAACCAGGACATGGCGTTCGACTACCTGTGCTTCTTCAGCAACGAGGCCAACGCCTCCGTGGACCTGAAAATCGGGCGCTTTGGCATCAATCCGTACCGCGAGGCCCACTTCAAGTCCCAGTACTGGGCGGGCGCCATGGACTGGTCGCAGAAAACCGCCGATAACTACGTCGGCACCCTTAACTGGATCGACAAGAGCAACAACCGGGTGTTCGATCTGCGCGTTCCCGGCGTCAACCAGTTCATGACCGCGATGGCCGCCGGGGTAGCGCAGGCCATGGCCGGGGAGAAGACGCCGCAGGCGGCCATGGACGAGGTGGCCGCCGAATGGCGGCGCATCGTCGACCGCATCGGCAAGGACAAGGTGCGCGAAGCCTACGCCAACGTGGTTGCCCTTGAGGACAACGAACGCTGACGAACGCTGACGATCGCTAACGGAGGGGCGGGACCCTCGGGCTCCGCCCCTTTCCGTCGGTGCATATCCTTCTGCGAGACGACATGCGGGGATACAAGTATTTATTTCTTCTGCCGGGCCTGCTGGTTCTGGTCGCCATCATCTTATTTCCCCTGCTGTTCACGATCCGCGTGAGCCTTTCCGGCTGGGACGTGAACCAGCCCGGCCTGAACTGGATCGGCGGCGAGAACTACGCGCGCATGCTCTCCGACAACCGCTTCTGGGAAGCCCTGGTGCGGCTTGACGTGATGGCGATCGGCACCGTGCTGCTGCAGTACGTGCTGGGCTTTGCGCTCGCCCTGCTGGTTTGGCGCGACATTCGCTGCAAGCGCTTCTTCCGGGTTCTGTTCCTGGTGCCGATGATGACCACGCCGGTTATCATGACGGTGATCTGGCGGACTATCTTCAGTGAGTCGCTCGGCCCGGTGAACGACATCCTGAACCGGATCGGCCTGCCGTCGGTGCCCTGGATCACCGATGCAGCCATGGCGTTCATCAGCGTCATGATCGTCGAGGTGTGGCAGTGGACGCCCTTCATGTTCCTGCTGCTGCTGGCGGGGCTTCTCAGCCTGCCGCGGGAACCGTTCCTGGCGGCGGCCATCGACGGCGCGGGGCCCATCCGCACCTTTCTCCGCGTCACCTTCCCGGCGATGGCGCCCATTTCCATCAGCGCCCTCATCATCCGCTTCATCGAGGCGTCGAAGATCCTGGACACGGTCTACGTGCTGACGTCGGGCGGGCCGGGCACGGCCACCGAAACCTCAAGCTACTACATCTACATCCGTGGGCTGCGCGACTTCCAGATCGGATACGCCTCCGCCCTTTCCTTCACCTACCTGGTCATCATGATCATCACCCTGACGATCGTCGCCAAGCTTCTCGCCAGGGTCTTGCTCGGACGATCGACATGAAAACAAACCCCTTTCTTGCCGCCCGCTACGCGGCCATTCTGCTGTGGTCCAGTTTCGTGTTGGCGCCGTTCGCCTGGGCGCTCACCACCAGCTTCAAGAGCGACAGCGGCGTCACCAGCGGCGCCACCTACATTCCGTGGCTGCAATACCAGCCGTCGCTGCGCGGTTGGAAGGAACTGCTCCACTCCGGCGGCGCCGGCATCGACATCGGGTGGCCGTTCCTCGACAGCGTGATCGTCACCTTCGGCGCCAGCGCCCTGAGCCTGGTGCTCGGCACGCTCGCCGCTTACGGCCTGTCCCGCTTCACCTATCGCGCCGGCTTCATCAAGAACAGCGACATCATCTTTTTCTTCATCTCGCAGCGGATCATGCCGCCGATCGTGCTGGCGATCCCGTTCTTCCTGATGCTCCAGGCGCTCGGGCTGCTCGATACGATTCCTGGCCTGATCCTGGTCTATATTGCGCTGCTGATGCCCATCGTGGTGTGGGTGATGGTGGATTTCTTCAATACCGTGCCGCGGCAGATCGACGAAATGGCCATCCTGGACGGCTGTACGCCGCTGCAGGCGTTCATCCGGGTGATCCTGCCCAACACTTTGCCCGGCATCGTGGTGGCGGGGATGTTCTGCATCATCTTCGGCTGGAATGACTTCTTCTTCGCCTTCACCCTTACCTTCACCAAAACCCAGCTGCTGCCGGTGGCCATCGTCGCCCTCAACTCGTCGGTAACTCCCTGGTGGACGTTGTCGGCGTCGTCGTTGCTCGCCGTGGCGCCGCTGGTGGCGGTTGCCTTCTTCGTCGAGCGGCTGCTATCCCGCGGCACGCTCGCCGGGGCGTTCCGCTAGGAGACCGGGGATGTCGCTTGCGGCGGAAAACCTCTCTGTCGCGGTGGACGGCACGGTGCACCTGGACCGAGTCGGCTTCACACTCCAGCGTGGCCGACTCTACACCGTGCTGGGACGCACCCTAGCCGGAAAGACGACGCTGCTGCGCGTTATCGCTGGACTGCAGGAGCCGGACCAGGGCGATGTTCGTCTCGACGGCGAGCCGCTGTCGCGGCGGCCGTTATGGCGGCGCGATGTGGCCATGGTCTATCAGCAGTTCATCAACTATCCGCACCTCACCGTCGCCGACAACGTGGCGTTTCCGCTGCTACGCGCTGGGTGGTCCAAGGCGGCAGCGAAGGCCAGGGCGGAGGAGGTGCTGGCCGGCATCGGCCTGTCCGGCTTCGAGGCGCGGCGGCCGGGGCAGCTTTCTGGCGGCCAGCAGCAGCGCGTGGCGCTGGCGAGGGCGCTGGCCCGTCGGGCCGAAATCCTGCTGCTTGACGAACCCCTGGTGAACCTCGATTTCAAACTGCGGGAGCAGCTGCGCGAGGAGTTTCGGCGGCTGCTCTCCGGTGAGGACAAAGGGATCGTTCTCTACACCACCACCGATCCCGCCGAGGCGATGATTTTAGGCCGGGAGATGCTGGTGCTTCACGAGGGTCGGCTGCTCCAGGTCGGCGCACCCGCCCAGGTGTTCGATCAGCCCGCGTCCATGACGGTGGCCTCCATCGTCAGCAATCCGCCCATGAACTTCGTCGCGGGCGCCATCGAGGACGGTGCTGTCCGCCTTGGCGGGGGCCTTGCGCACAGCCTGCCGCAGCACATGCGGAGGCTCGCTGCCGGAAGCTACCACTTCGGCTTCCGTGCCAATGAAGCGGCCATTGGCGATTCCGCCGGCATCGACGGCACCCTGACCCTGGCCGAAGCGGCCGGTTCGGAGACCATCCTTCACGTCGACACCCCACTCGGCCCGCTGGTGATCCAGTTGGAAGGCATCCACTCCCTGGGCATCGGGGTGACAGTGCGCGTCGGCATCGACGATCGCCGCCTGTTCGCATTCGCTCCCGACGGCACCCTCGCCGCCGCGCCGTGACACAGGACGATCAATGGCCAAGATTCGACTCGACAACATGGGCCACAGCTACTCCGGCACGCTGTCCGAAAACGATTACGCCCTCAAGCCGCTCAGCATGGAATGGCGCGATGGCGGCGCCTACGCCCTGCTCGGACCGTCCGGCTGCGGCAAGACCACCATGCTGAACATCATCTCTGGCCTGGTTACGCCCTCGCACGGCAAGGTGTGGTTCGACGAGCGGGATGTCACCGGTGTCCCCGCGGCGCGGCGCAACGTCGCCCACGTTTTCCAGTTCCCGGTGGTCTACCAGTCGATGACGGTGTTCGAGAACCTGGCGTTTCCCCTGATATGCCGCAAATGGCCTAGGACCCGCATCCGCAGCCGGGTGGGGGAGATCGCCGAACTGCTCGAACTTGGCGGCAAGCTGCGCGCGGGCGTGCGCGGCCTCACCGCCGACGAGAAGCAGCTTATCTCCCTGGGGCGCGGCTTGGTGCGCCACGACGTTTCCGCCGTGCTGCTGGACGAGCCGCTGACGGTGATCGATCCTCAGCGCCGCCTGCATCTGCGCCGCAAGCTCAAGGAGATCCACGGACGCTTCGACCTCACCATGCTATACGTCACCCACGACCAGAACGAAGCCATGACTTTTGCCGACGAAGTCGTGATGATGAACCACGGACGGGTGGTTCAGGTGGGCACGCCCGCCGATCTCTTCGAGGCCCCGCTAACCCGCTTCGTCGGCTATTTCATCGGGACGCCGGCGATGAACTTCCTGGCCGCCGAAGCTCGCGACGGCGAAGTCCGCCTCGACGGCATCATCGTGGCCGGCGGGAACGCCGGCCACGTACCATCCGGCCCGGTAACCATCGGCATCCGCCCCGAGTACGTTGAATTCACCGACAGCCCCGGGCGCAATGTACTTTCAGCGACGGTGGTGGACGTCCTCGATTTTGGCAGCGTCCGCGTCATCGACTTGGTCGTGGCCGGCAGGAAGGTGAAGGCCAAGCTGCAACGCGAGCGCGCCGTACCCTCCGGTGATGTCTTGATCAGGCTGCCGGCGGACAAAATCCGCCTCTATGTAGACGACCATCTTGTGACCGCCGGCTATGCCTCCTCAAAACCTTGAACCTCACAATTCTTTCCGCCGTCGTATCCCTGCTTTCGTTTTCGTGTTTGCAGCCGCGCCTCACTCGAGCTTGCGCGTCGGAGCCGCAGAACGCTGTCTCCATGACGGCGCGCAGGATGAAATAATTGTCAAAGCAACAGCGGGCTGGGGCTGGTATGCTTCTGCAATATGACTGAGCGCACGACCAGCATGCCCGCCGCGTTGCGGCGCCGCCGCGACTACGCCGGGCCAACCCTGTTCTCCTACGGATTCCGCCCATTTTTCCTCGGCGGCGCGTTGTGGGCCGCGCTCGCAATCCTGCTGTGGCTGCCGCAATATTTTGGCGAGCTGTCGCTGCCAACCGCCTTCACCGCGCTCGACTGGCATATCCACGAGATGATCTACGGCTACGTGGCGGCGATCGTCGCGGGCTTTCTGCTCACCGCAATTCCCAATTGGACCGGGCGGTTGCCGGTCAACGGCTATCCGTTGGCCGGCCTCGGCGCGCTGTGGCTGGCGGGCCGCATCGCGGTGGCAGGCTCTGCGATCTGGGGCGGCGGTGGCGCCTGGGGCGCCGGGCTCGCCGCAATGATCGATATCGCCTTCCTGGCCACGCTCGCGGCGGTGGCGTTGCGCGAGATCGTCGCCGGCAAGAATTGGCGCAATCTCCGTATCCTCATCGTGCTCGGCTTGCTGATCGCCGGCAACATCGTGTTTCATCTCGAAGCGATCGGCCGCGGCAGTGCCGATTACGGCATCCGTCTCGGCATTGCGGCGGCGATCGGCCTCGCCATGCTGGTCGGCGGGCGCATCGTGCCGAGCTTCACGCACAACTGGCTGGTGCGGAACAATCCGGGTCGGCTGCCGCGGCAGTTCGCGCGGTTCGATGCGTTCGCGCTGGGCGCCAGCGCGCTGGCGCTCGCTTTGTGGATCGCGTTGCCGCTGCATGCCGTGTCCGGCGTGGCGCTGATGATTGCCGGCGTGCTGCAGGCCGCGCGGCTCGCGCGCTGGGCCGGCGACCGCACCTTCGCCGATCGTCTCGTTCTGGTGCTCCATGTCGGCTATGCTTTCGTGCCGATCGGCTTCCTCCTGCTCGGCGCGGCGATCCTGTGGCCGTCAGAGTGGCCAGCGACCGCCGGCTTGCATGCCTGGATGGCCGGAGCGATCGGTCTGATGACCCTCGCGGTGATGACGCGCGCAAGCCTCGGCCATACCGGACAGGAGCTTGCGGCGTCGGTGCCCACGCAGATGATCTATTTCTGCGCGCTGTTTGCCGCGCTCGCCCGCATCGCCGCGGCGTTTCAGCCGTCGAGTGCGCTGCTCTACGCCGCCGCCTTCGCCTGGGTGCTGGCGTTCGGCGGCTTTGCCGCGATTTTCGGCCCACTATTGCTGGGCCGCCCGCCCAATTGGGCGGGCCGAAGTGACCGGCGACGCTAGTACCCACTTTTCTTCGCAGGTGAGTCATGATTCAAGATCGGGATGATTCCCAAAGCAAGAGAAGTTCGGCTCAAGCCGAAGGTACGCAAGGTGCTTGAGGCGCGCTGCCGGGCGCC
>JBEKNW010000020.1:0-35300 GCA_049522435.1 Xanthobacteraceae bacterium | reverse complement strand
GTATCGCAATTGGCTGCGGTCGTAACGCCTACGGTTCTGTGCCGTCCACATCGGTGACCCCTCCTCGAATCAGGCCACCACCCTTGAATCACAACTGATTCAGGAGACTCAATATGATTCCGAACAGACACTAAGAATTTCATTGACCGGCTGGGGCGACGGTATTACTTTATGGAAAAAGTAATACCGAGGCTGCCATGATCACGACCGTTACTTCCAAAGGACAAGTGACGATTCCAAAGAGCGTGCGCGAGGCTGCCGGGATCAAGCCCGGCGACAAAGTAGTTGTCCGCGCCACCGCATCGGGCGGCGTCTATGTCGGCCATCCGGATAAAGCTTCCGAATATGAGGAAAGGCTGCGTGCATTGGCCAAGCGCCGGATTATACGCGGGATTACCACCGACGAGATCATGGAAATGAGTCGCGGCGAATCAGCTGTATTTCGGCGGAAAAAGAAATGACGCTCGTCGACACGAATGTCCTGCTCGACGTGCTGACGAACGACCCCAATTGGCTGAGCTGGTCAGTTGCAAATCTTCGCATACAATCAATTAAAGGACCGCTTTTCATCAATGAAGTCATCTATGCGGAAATGGCCGGACACGTATCAAATGAAGCCGAACTCGATGCATCTGTCCAGGAATTCCAGGTAAGGCTCGACCGCGCGCCGAAATCCGCATTATTTCTTGCCGGAGAGACGTTCCGTCGATACCGGCGCATGGGTGGTATTCGCACTGGCGTTCTTGCTGATTTCTTCATCGGCGCGCATGCCCAGGTGCTCGGATGCCCGGTGCTCACGCGCGATGTGCGGCGCTGCCGGACGTATTTTCCCGATGTCGTGCTCATCACGCCGGCGCAATGAGATCATTTACCGGCTGAACTTCTTATATTTGATCCGGTGCGGAATGACCTTGTCGGTCCCCAGCCGCCGCATCTTGTCCTTCTCGTAATCCTGAAAGTTGCCCTCGAACCATTCGACGCGGCTGTCGCCTTCGAAGGCGAGGATGTGGGTGGCGATGCGGTCGAGGAACCAGCGGTCGTGGCTGATGATCACGGCGCAGCCGGCGAAATCCTCGAGCGCCTCTTCGAGCGCGCGCAGCGTGTCGACGTCGAGATCGTTGGTCGGCTCGTCGAGCAGCAGCACGTTGGCGCCGGATTTCAGCATCTTGGCGAGATGTACGCGGTTACGCTCGCCGCCGGACAGCGCGCCGACCTTCTTCTGCTGGTCGGCGCCCTTGAAATTGAACGCCGAGCAATAGGCGCGCGAATTGACCTCGCGCTTGCCGAGCTGAAGCTGGTCGAGGCCGCCGGAAATTTCCTCCCACACCGTTTTCTTGCCGTCGAGCGTATCGCGCGACTGATCGACATAGCCGAGATGCACCGACTCGCCGATTTTGATGGTGCCCTGGTCGGGCTTGTCCTGCTTGGTGATCATGCGGAACAAAGTGGTCTTGCCGGCGCCGTTCGGCCCGATGATGCCGACGATGCCGCCCGGCGGCAGTTTGAAGGTCAGATCGTCGATCAAAAGATTGTCGCCAAAACCCTTTTTCAGATGCTCGAAGTCGATCACGTTCTGCCCGAGCCGCTCGGTTACCGGGATGACGATCTGCGCGGTCTGGGTCTGCTTCTCGCCGGCCTTCTTCAGCAAATCCTCGTAGCGCTCGTAGCGCGCCTTGGATTTTGCCTGCCGCGCGCGCGGCGAAGCGGCGATCCATTCCTGCTCGCGCGCGAGCGTGCGCCGGTGCGCCTCGTCTTCGCGGCCTTCCTGTTCGAGCCGTTTCTGTTTTTGCACCAGCCACGCCGAGTAATTGCCCTCGTAGGGAATGCCGCGGCCGCGATCGAGCTCGAGAATCCAACTGGTGACGTTGTCGAGGAAATAGCGGTCGTGGGTGACGATGAGGATGGCGCCCGGATAATTGCGCAGGTGGCCCTCGAGCCACATCACCGACTCGGCATCGAGGTGATTGGTCGGCTCGTCGAGCAGAAGCAGTTCCGGCTGCTCCAAGAGGAGCCGGCAGAGCGCGACACGCCGCTTCTCGCCGCCGGAAAGCTGTGCCACGTCGGCATCATCGGACGGGCAGCGCAACGCATCCATCGCCTGATCGACCTTGGAATCGAGGTCCCACAGTCCCTTGGCCTCGATCTCGTCCTGGAGCTTGGTCATCTCGTCGGCGGTCTCGTCGGAATAGTTCATGGCGAGTTCGTTGTAGCGCTCAAGGATCGCCTTCTGCGGCGCGACGCCGTCCATGACGTTGTCGCGGACCGACTTTGCCGGATCGACCTGCGGCTCTTGTGACAGGTAGCCGACGCGGGCGCCCTGCGCCGCCCACGCCTCGCCGAGAAAATCCTTGTCGATGCCCGCCATGATCCGCAACAACGTCGACTTGCCGGCGCCGTTGACACCGAGCACGCCGATCTTGGCATCGGGGTAGAACGACAGGTTGATGTTCTCCAGAACCTTGCGGTTGCCGGGATAGGTCTTGGAAAGACCCTGCATGTGGTAGATGAATTGCCGCGCCATTTTTGCTTTCAGGTTGGGCGCCCTGCCCTCTCGCGCGCCGCTTGAAACCGCGCGGAAAGCGCGACGCAAAAGCGCTCATGTTAAGGAAAATCTGGCGCTGATGTAGCGATCGCAGGACGGAACGGCAAGGACCGGCCGTTGCCTTGAGCCCTTAACCGCCTGCCGCCGATTGCGGCAACCCTTTGTAAAGTCCGATCGCAATTGCGCCGTGGCAAAGGCGCGCGCCCGCCGCGCCGGCGACGATTTCGCACCAATTTTTAATGATTTTTCGCCGACAATTTGCAGCAAAGCCGCGCCTTTGCGACCCGGCGCTTCGCTTGCCCAAGCCAAAGGATGCGGCACGGTCATAAAGGACTGGGAGAGCACGTCATGTGCCGTGGTTTCACGAATGCCGCCCGCGAGCTGTGGCGGACCTTTGCTGACCCGTTCAACCCTTATCGGCCGGAACTGCACTATATGCGCGGGCCCGGC
Organism: Xanthobacteraceae bacterium; assembly: GCA_049522435.1. Lineage (GTDB taxonomy): Bacteria > Pseudomonadota > Alphaproteobacteria > Rhizobiales > Xanthobacteraceae > BOG-931. The sequence goes on along the minus strand of JBEKNW010000020.1, from coordinate 32,308 downwards.
CCGAAATGGCGCGCCAAGCGCGCCGGCAGCGTGGCGAAAGCCGCGCCAGTTGCTGCAAAGACGGTGCCACGCCTGCGCGGGATCGCCAAGGCCAACGCGTAATGCTGGACCGTCATTCCGGGGCGCGCCAACGGGTCCGGCCACAGAAGTCGGCTGTTGCCGACTTCTGCAGTTTGGTCGCCAATCTCGGGTAAAACCCGAGATTGGTGGCCGGCCCGATGACAAGCTCCGCGCGAGCCCGGAATGACGACGAGGGACATATGCTGCTGCGCTGCGCAATTCTCGACGACTATCAAAACGTCGCGCTTACTTTTGCCGACTGGTCGAAAGTCAAGGGCGACGTCGAGATCAAGGTATTCAACGAGCATCTCGGCGCCGCGGAAAGGGTTGTCGCGGCGCTCAAAGGCTTTGCCATTATCTGCGCCATGCGCGAGCGCACCGCGTTCCCGCGCGCGGTGATCGAGGCGCTGCCCGATCTCAAACTCCTGATCACGACCGGGATGCGCAATGCCTCGATCGACCTCGAAGCCGCCAAGGCGCGAGGCGTCGTCGTTTGCGGCACGCCCGCGTTCGGCAACGCGACCGCCGCCATCGCCATCGGGCTGATGCTCGAACTCACGCGTCACATCGGCTACGAGAACGCGCGGCTGAAGGCCGGCGCCTCTTGGCAGACGACGATCGGGCTTGATCTCGAAGCCATGACGCTCGCGCTCCTCGGCCTCGGCAAGCTCGGCAGCCGCGTCGCCGAGATCGGCAAGGCGTTCGCAATGAACGTCATCGCCTGGAGCCAAAACCTCACGCAGGAAAGGTGCAAAGAGGTCGGCGTTGCGCACGTCAGCCGTGACGAGCTGTTGCGCCGTGCGGATTTTCTCTCAATTCACTTGCAACTGTCGCCGCGCACGCGCGGCCTGATCGGCGGAAACGAACTCGGCCTGATGAAGCCGAGCGCTTACCTCATCAATACCTCGCGCGGGCCGATCGTCGAGGAGGCCGCCCTTATTGCCGCGTTGCGCGAAAAACGCATCGCCGGCGCCGGCCTCGACGTGTTCGACGTCGAGCCGCTGCCGATCGAGCATCCCTTTCGCAAGCTCGACAACGTCGTGCTCACGCCGCATCTCGGCTACGTCGCCGCGCAGAATTATCGGGCCTTTTTCGCCGGCATGGTGGACGACATCCGCGCCTTCCTCGACGGCGCGCCAGTGCGCGTGCTGACGTGACGTTCCCCCTCGGAAAATAATGATTGCAACATCTGAATCGAATCAATTATCATAATAATACATGTTCTAAACATCACTTCTAACGTTATCCCATGATCACTGCCGGCCAGATCAGGGCCTCCCGCGCGCTTCTTGGCATCGATCAGCGGGCGCTTGCTGAAGCGGCCGGGCTGTCGTTGCCGACCATTCAGCGCATGGAAGCGAGCGAGGACGTCATTCGCGGCAACGTGGATTCGCTCATGAAGCTCGTCGCCGCGCTCGACGCTCTCGGCGTCGAGCTGATCTCCGACAATGCAGTGAGCCAGAACGGCGGCCGCGGCGCCCGGCTCAAGAGGGCGGCCTCGTGACGCTGGCGGTCGCGCTGGCCTGCGCCGCGGCACTGCTCGCGCTGGGGGCGCTCGCCGTGATCATCGGGCGCTCTCCCGCGGCCACGCCTGTCGTGTACGGCGCGAGCATGATCATTGCGGCGATTTCGCTCATCGCCGCGGCGGGACATCTTCTCGGCGCGGCGCCTTTGAGCCTCACGCTGCCGCTCGGCGTACCGTGGCTCGGCGCGCATTTCCGCCTCGATGCGCTCTCCGCCTTCTTCCTCCTCGTCGTCGATCTCGGCGCGCTCAGCGCGAGCCTGTTCGCGCTCGGCTATGGCGAGCACGAAGAGGCGCCGCAGCGCGTGTTGCCGTTCTATCCCGCCTTCCTCGCCGCCATGACGCTGGTCGTACTCGCCGACGACGCCTATACGTTCCTGTTCTCCTGGGAATTCATGTCGCTCACCTCGTGGGCGATGGTGATGTCGCACCATCGCGTGCCGGAAAACGTGCGCGCCGGCTACGTCTATCTGGTCATGGCGAGTTTCGGCACGTTGGCTTTGCTGTTCGCCTTCGGCCTGCTCGCCGGCCCGGATGGCCTCTACACGTTCGCGCAGATGCGCGCCGCGCAGCCATCCGCGGAACTCGGCGCGGCGGCGCTCCTTCTCGCGCTCGTCGGGGCGGGCTCGAAGGCCGGCATCGTGCCGCTGCATGTGTGGCTTCCGCTCGCGCACCCGGCGGCGCCGAGCCACGTCTCCGCCCTGATGAGCGGGGTGATGACCAAGGTCGCGGTCTACGGCTTCGTGCGCATCGCGCTCGAGCTTGCCGGCGCGCCGGCCTGGTGGTGGAGCATCGTCGTGCTCGCGGTCGGCGGCATCACTGCGGTGATGGGCGTGCTCTATGCGCTCATGCAGCACGATCTCAAGCGGCTCCTCGCCTATCACACGGTGGAGAATATCGGCATCATCTTCATCGGGCTCGGCCTCGCGCTCGCCTTCAAGGCGCACGGTATGCTGTTCGCCGCGGCGCTGGCGCTGACCGCCGCGCTGCTGCACGTCTTTAATCACTCGCTGTTCAAGAGCCTGCTGTTCTTCGGCGCCGGCGCGGTACTCACCGCGACCGGCGAACGCGACATGGAGCATCTCGGCGGCCTCATCCACCGCATGCCGCAGACCGCGTTTGTCTTCCTCGTCGGTTGCGCGGCGATCTCGGCGCTGCCGCCGCTCAACGGTTTCGTCTCCGAATGGCTGACGTTCCAGGCGATCCTGTTGAGCCCGCAACTGCCGTCATGGGGGCTCAAGTTTCTGGTGCCGGCCGTAGGCGCGCTGCTGGCGCTCTCGGCGGCGCTCGCCGCCGCCTGCTTCGTCAAGGTCTACGGGGTGACGTTTCTCGGCCGACCGCGCACGCGCGCCGCCGAGGCCGCGACTGAAACGGATCGTTTTTCGCTCGCCGCGATGATTTTCCTGGCGACCCTCTGCCTGCTTGCTGGAATCCTGCCCGGCTTGTTCATCGATGCGCTGGCGCCGGTCTCATCGGCGCTGATCGGCGCGCGCATGCCGGTGCAGATCGGCGCGCAATGGCTCGCGATCGTGCCGATTGCCGCCAGCCGCAGCTCCTATGACGGCCTGCTCGTCTTTTTGTTCATCGCCATATCGGGCACGCTCGCGGCGTCCGCGATCCACCGCCTCGCCTCCGACCGATTGCGCCGCGCGCCGGCCTGGGACTGCGGCTATCCCGATGCGAGCCCGGCCACGCAATACACGGCCACGAGCTTTGCGCAGCCGATCCGGCGGGTGTTCGGCACTTTTGTGTTCCGCGCCCGCGAGCATGTCGACATGCCGCCGCCCGGCGACATGCGTCCGGCGCGGCTGACGGTCGAGCTGCACGATCTCATCTGGGAGGCGCTCTATGCGCCGCTCGTCGTCGGCATCGGCGTTGCCGCCGACCGTCTCAATCGTCTGCAGTTCCTGACCATCCGGCAGTTCCTCAGCCTCGTGTTCGGCGCCCTCGTCATTTTGCTCGTGGTGCTCGCCGTATGGTCCTGATCCGCGATTTGATCATCCAGGGCGCGCAGATGCTGCTGGTGCTGCTCTTGGCGCCGCTGTTCACCGGCTTCGTGCGCAAGGTGAAGGCGCGGCTGCTGCGGCGGCAAGGCCCGCCGCTCATTCAGCCCTATCTCGACCTGGTGCGGCTCACCCGCAAGGAGGTGGTGCTGGCGGACAGCGCTTCATGGCTGTTCCGCGTCATTCCCTATCTGATTTTCGCCGCCACCTGGGTCGCGGCCTCGCTGGTGCCGACCTTCCGCACCGGGCTCCTGTTCTCCTGGTCGGCCGACCTCATCGCCATCATCGCGCTCCTCGGCAGCGCGCGTTTCTTCCTCGCGCTCGCCGGGCTCGATGTCGGCACCAGCTTCGGCGGCATCGGCTCGAGCCGCGAAGTGATGATCGCCTCGCTCGCCGAGCCGGCGATGATCATGATCGTGTTCACGCTGGCCTTGATCGCCGGCTCGACGCAGCTCTCGACCGTGGCGGAATTCATGGCCTCGCCGCAGGTCGGGCTGCGCGTCTCGCTCGGGCTCGCGCTTATCGGTCTGGTCATGGTGGCGATCGCCGAGAACGGCCGCATTCCGGTCGACAACCCGGCGACCCATCTCGAACTGACCATGGTGCATGAGGCGATGGTGCTCGAATATTCGGGCCGGCATCTGGCGCTGATCGAGCTGTCGACCTGGCTCAAGCTCATCCTTTACGTCTCGCTGCTCGCCTGCCTGTTCGCGCCCTGGGACATCGAGGCGGCCGGCGCGGCATTGCCGACGCTCGCCGTCGGGGTCGCCGCCTATATCGGAAAGCTCGCCGTCGGCGGTTTCCTGCTCGCGCTGTTCGAGACGTCGATCGCCAAGATGCGCGTATTCCGCATGCCGGAATTCCTCGGCGTGGCGCTGATGCTCGGCCTGCTCGCGACGCTGCTGCGGTTCGTGTCCGGGAGCTTCTGATGAGCAGGATCGATTTCGACATCGCCCATCTGCTCGCCGGCTCGCTGGTGCTGATCAGTTTCCTCGAACTTTATCAGGACCGCCTTTACGCCCTGCTCAACGTCTACGCCCTGCACGCCCTGGCGCTGGCCGCCTCGGTCGCCTGGCAGGCCTTCGTCCAGGACGCGCCGCATCTCTACGTCACCGCCACGATCGCGCTCGCCTTCAAGGCGATCGTGATCCCCGTGGCGCTGCATCGGATCATCGTGCGGCTCGGCATTCATCGCGAGATCGAGGACGTGGTGGGTGTCGGTCCCGCCATGCTTGCCGGCATCGGCCTCGTCGCGCTCTCCATGGTGGTCATGCTGCGCGTCACCCACGGCGCCGATCCGCTCGCGCGCGAGGACCTCGCTTTCGCGCTCTCGGTGGTGCTGCTCGGCCTGTTGATGATGGTGACGCGAAGGAACGCGGTCGGCCAGGTGGTCGGTTTCATGTCGCTCGAGAACGGCCTCGTGCTGGCGGCGACCGGCGCCAAGGGCATGCCGCTCGTGGTCGAGATCAGCGTCGCGTTCTCGGTCCTCATCGCCTTCATCGTGATCGGAATTTTTCTGTTCCGCATCCGCGAGCGCTTCGACACGGTCGACGTGCAGGTGCTGGATCGCTTTCGTGGAGAGCGCGGATGACGTTCAATGCCCTGACCGGCGTGCTCGTCGTTCCCGCCGCCGCCGCCGCGCTGCTGGCGGCGCTGCCCAATTATCGCGCGACCGCGCGGCTCAACGTCGCGGCGACGACGCTGACGCTCATCTGCGCGCTGTCGCTGTTTTTCGGACGGCCACAACCGAGCTCTTATCTCCTGGTCGACGATCTCAACGGCACGTTCATCGTGCTCACCACCTTCGTCGGCTTCACCACCAGCGTGTTCAGCCTAGGCTATATCGGCCACGAGCTCGAGAGCGGACGGCTGACGCCGCCCTTCGTGCGCTTCTATCACGCCATGTATCAGGTGCTGATGTTTGCGATGAACCTTGCGCTCGTCGCCAACAATATCGGCCTGATGTGGGTGGCGATCGAGCTGGCGACGCTGACCACCGTGCTCATGGTCGGCATCTACCGCACCCCCGAGGCACTCGAAGCGGCATGGAAATATTTCATCCTCGGCAGCGTCGGCATCGCGCTCGCTCTGTTCGGCACCATCCTCATCTACATGGCGGCGCGGCCGGTCGTGGGCGAGGGTCTCGACGCCATGGTGTGGACGGTGCTGATCACCCGCGCCGGCGATTTCGATCCGGCGCTGCTCGACCTCGCCTTCGTCTTTTTGCTGCTCGGCTACGGCACCAAGGTCGGGCTGGCGCCGCTGCATGCCTGGCTTCCCGACGCGCACGCGGAAGGGCCGACGCCGATCTCGGCGGTGCTGTCGGGATTGCTGCTCAACGTCGCGCTCTACGCGCTGTTGCGCTTCAAGATGCTGCTGGCGGTGAACACGGCCGCGCTCGCGCCCGGTCCGCTGCTGGTGACGCTCGGATTGATCTCGCTGGTGTTCGCCGCCTTCATGCTCTACCGCCGGCGCGACATCAAGCGGCTGTTCGCCTATTCATCGATCGAGCACATGGGCATCATCGCCTTTGCCTTCGGCATGGGCGGCCCGCTCGCCAATTTTGCCGGCCTGCTGCACATGACTCTGCATTCGCTCACCAAGTCGGCGATCTTCTTCGCCGTCGGCCATGTCGCGCAGGTCAAGGGCACTCAGCGCATCGCCGACATGGGCGGCCTCACCGAAACCAATCCCGTGCTCGGCTGGAGCCTCGTCCTCGGCGTCGTGGCGATCGCCGGGTTGCCGCCGCTCGGCATTTTCATGAGCGAATTTTTGGTGGTGAGCTCGACCTTCGCCCGCGCGCCGCTGCTCGCGATCATTCTCGTCTTCGGTCTTCTCGTCGGTCTGGCGGGACTTTTTTTGCGGCTCAACAGCATCGCGTTCGGCGAGCCGCGCGGCACCAACGCCAAGGCGCGGGCGTCCTACGTGCCGATGTTCGCGCATCTCGCGCTCGTGCTCGCCGCCGGAATCTACCTGCCGCCGCCGCTCGTCGCCTGGTTCCAGAACGTCGCCAGACTGCTCGGTTAGGCCGATGCCATCACTCATCGACATCATCATCCCGCAGGGCGAGCGCGTCGACGGTCACCGACCATGGCCGCGCCTCAATGTGACGGCGGACGCGTGGCGCCATGTGGGAAGCGAGATCGCCGCCGGCAACGCGACGCTCTTCGGCCTGTGGGGCGATACCGGCGCCGTGCCCGCGGTGCACATGGCGATCATCGCGGACTCAACCGGCGAGATCGCGGTGATCAGCCTCGCCTGCCCGGCGGAGAAATTTCCCTCGGTCGGCGCGCTGCATCCGCCCGCCATCCGGCTCGAGCGCGCGATCTACAGCCTCTATGGGCTGGAGCCGGTCGGCGCGCCGGACACGCGGCCCTGGCTCGATCTCGGCTTTTGGGACGTGCGGCATCCGCTCGGCGCCCGCACGCCGGCGCCGGCTGGGCAACCTGCCTACACATTTCTGCCGGTCGAAGGCGAAAGCCTGCATCAGATTCCCGTGGGCCCGGTGCATGCCGGCATCATCGAGCCGGGGCATTTCCGCTTCACCGCCGGGGGCGAGACCGTGGTGCGGCTCGAAGCGCGCCTCGGCTACGTGCACAAGGGCATCGAGTCGCTCATGGCCGGCGCGACCATCGAAAAAGCGGCGCGGCTTGCCGCCCGCACCTCCGGCGACAGCACCGTCGCCTACGGGCTCGCGTTCGCCCACGCGGTCGAGGCGGCGCTGAACATCGAGGCGCCGCCGCGCGCGCGTTATCTCCGCGCGCTGATGGCGGAGCTGGAGCGGCTGGCAAATCATTTCGGCGACATCGGCGCCATCTGCAACGATGCGTCGTTCGCGCTGATGCACGCGCATTGCGGGATTTTGCGCGAGCAGGTGTTGCGCGCGGCCGATGCCTGCTTCGGCCACCGGCTGATGATGGATCGGGTCGTGCCCGGCGGCGTCGCCGACGATCTTCGTCCCGGCGGGGCGAACCTCCTCCGCGATACCTTGCAGCACATCCGAATGCGGTTTCCGCGGCTGGTCGAGCTTTACGACAACACCGCCTCGCTGCAGGACCGCACCGCGGCGACCGGTATCGTTGGCGCCGAACTGGCGCGGCAGTTCGGCGCGGCGGGCTATGTCGGCCGCGCCAGCGGGCGCGGTTTCGACGCGCGGAAAACGCCCGGCTACGCGCCCTACGATCAACTCGACTTCGCGATCCCCGTACTGACGACGGGCGATGTCAATGCCCGCGTGTGGATCCGTATCCGCGAAGTCGAGCAGAGTCTGGAACTGATCGAGCAAATCCTCGCGCATCTTCCGGACGGACCGATCGCGACCGCGCTCGGCGGCGGCGGCGGCGGCGGCGAAGGGCTGGGGCTTGCCGAGGGCTTCCGCGGCGATGTGCTGGCCTGGGTTCGGCTCGACGGGCTGCGTGTCGCGCGCTGTCACCTGCGCGATCCTTCGTGGTTTCAATGGCCGCTGCTCGAAGCCGCCATCAATGGCAACATCGTCGCCGACTTCCCGCTCTGCAATAAGTCATTCAACTGCTCTTATTCGGGGCACGATCTCTAGCGCATGTTCAGGAAAAGTGAGAACCGGTTTTCCATACCGAACATGCGCAAACTAAAAAAGGCGACCTCATGCGCAGGACGTTGTTCGAGAGCCTCACGCACCGGCCGCTGACCGAAGCGCCGCCGTCGCCCGACGATGCCGCGCTCGCCGAATTGGCAACGCGCGTCGAGCGCGCCGCGGGTCGCCGGCTCGGCCGCAGCCTGGCGATCCGCCAAGTCGATGCCGGCTCCTGCAACGGCTGCGAGCTTGAAATCCAGGCGCTCAACAACGCCTTCTACGATCTCGAGCGCTTCGGCCTGCGCTTTGTCGCCTCGCCGCGCCATGCCGACGTGCTGCTGGTGACCGGCCCGGTCACGCGCAACATGCGCGAAGCGCTCGAACGCACCTACAACGCAACGCCCGATCCCAAATGGGTGGTCGCGGTCGGCCATTGCGCGGCCGATGGCGGTATCTTCGCCGGCAGCTACGCCGTCGTCGGCGGCGTTGGCGCCGTCGTTCCCGTCGATCTCCACATCGGGGGCTGCCCGCCTACTCCGCTGCAATTGCTGCAAGGGCTTCTTGCGCTGATCGAGGGCGGAACGGCGGCATGAAAGAGCCGCCTCGTCACCCATGGCGGATTTTGAGCACCAAGATGGTCGCCGTGATCGCGAAGGTAACGATGCTCGAGCCGATCAGCGGCCCATCGACGATGGCGAGCCCATAGACGAGCCAGAGCAGGACGCCGAGCACACACAACGTCGTGCCCGACAGCGAGATCGCGCGGGTCTCTCTCTCGCGGATGATTTTTATCGCCTGCGGCACCCAGCACAGCGTGGTCAGGACGGCACCCGTCGCTCCGATCGCATCGACCGCCGCTGAAGCCATCATTCGACCCTTGTTTCTGGCGATCCTTGTTTCGGGCGATCCTTGTTTCGGGAACCTGGTCACCGCGTCCTGCGGCCACAGGGCTGCGCCTCGAATCAGCTGAATGCTATTCGTGCCTCGGCGTGACGGTGATGACAATGGCGGGGCGCTCATCCGCGCTGCGCAAGATGCCATGTCATCGCATCGTCACGCTCGAATTGTAGGATGGTAAGGCATTGGATTCGCGGTGTTTGCTTGCGTATCGGTGTTCGGCGGCGACCGATGCAGCCCGGGTTGTGAGTCGATGGGCCATTGTACGTCGTTTCAGTGCGGCTCGCCCAACAAGACCGAGCAATCGACGAACTCGGATCCGGGATCATTGACGCGCTTGCCGACGACGCGTTTGCCAACGACAACCGCACACGTCAGGGAGCCTCGCTTGACCATGCTCAGGCAGCGGCGAGTAGTTGCAGCGGATTCGGCGGTGGTCGATCGTTGGCGATGGAAACAAGGACGCGCCCGAAGCGAGGCGCCAGCGACTGCGGCAATGTCATGAACGTTTCCGACCACACCACGCGGGTTTTCGACAGCGACCTCATCCAGCTCACGCAGATGGTCGCGCAGATGGGCGGCTTCGCCCAGAAGCAGATTACCGACGCGATCGACGCGCTGACCCGCCGCGATGTCGGCCGCGCGCGACAGGTCATTGCCGCCGATGCGACGGTCGACGATCTGCAGCGGCAGATCGAGGAAAAGGCCATTGCCACGATCGCGCTGCGACAGCCGATGGCCATCGATCTGCGCGCGCTCGTGGCGATGTTGCGCATCGCCAACGACCTCGAGCGGATCGGAGACTTGGCGAAGAACATCGGCAAGCGAATCATCGCCGTGAGCGGCGATAACTCGCAGCGCACGCTGATGCGCGGGCTCAAGCACATGGCGGCGCTCGTCGTCGCGCAACTGGCGGCGGTGCTCGACAGCTTCGTCGACCGCAACCCGGGCAAAGCGCTTCGAGTCTGGCAGGGCGACAAGGAGGTCGATGCGCTCTACGTCTCGCTGTTCCGGGAATTGCTCACCTATACGATGGAGGATCCCGGGGCCGTCTCCATGTGCATCCACCATCTGTTCTGCGCCAAGAACATCGAGCGTATCGGCGATCATGCCACCAACATCGCCGAGGCCGTGCATTACATGGTCGAGGGCCATGCCATCGCCGGCGAGCGGCCCAAAGGCGACACGTCAAGCTATGTCGGCGAGACGCGCCCAACGGCAAGCAAGGTGCCGGCTTAGAGCATGATCCGGAAAAGTGGAAGCCGGTTTTCCGAAAAGATCATGCTCCACCAAGGAATCTAGAGCGCAATCGATTCAACCTGAAGCGATTGCGCTCTAGCCAGCAGGCTACCGGCTATTCCCAGAGAGCTGCCATTTCGCGCCGTTAACCGCTCATTAGGGTTAACGGTCTATTGCTGACCGGCCCTGCGGCGGCGGCGCGCCCGGCGCCATGGTGCCTATTTGGCAGCGATCGAGATGCGTTCGACCCGATCCCGCTCTGCACGCTTGTTCGCCTCGGCCGCGCTCCTCGCCGTCGTTGCTGCGGCGACCGCGGCATGCCAGACGACGCAAAGTACCATGACGACCGGCTCGCTGCCGATCGCATCGGCCGATCGCCCGGACGCCGACTGGCGGCGCGACCTTGAAGTCTATGGGCAGCAATACCGCGCCAATCCGGCGAAACTCGACGTGGCGTTGCACTACGCCCAGGCGCTACGCGCAACTGGACAGCGTGCGCAGGCGGTCGCCGTCCTCGAGCGGGCTTCGCTCGAAAACCCGCATGACAAGACCGTGCTCGGCGCCTACGGGCGCGCGCTGGCCGAAGCCGGCGATTATGACCAGGCCCTGGAAGTGTTGGGCCGCGCCCACTCGCCGGACCAGCCCGACTGGCGCATCCTGTCCGCGCAGGGCGCCGTGCTCGACCAAATGGGCCGTCATGCCGACGCGCAGCGCTACTACCTCACCGCGCTCAAGATCGTTCCGGATGAGCCCTCCGTGCTCTCGAATCTCGGGCTTTCCTATGCGCTGTCGAAGGATTTGCGAAACGCCGAGGCAACATTGCGCCGCGCGGCGGCACAGCGTCCGGCCGATCCGCGCGTGCGGCAGAACCTCGCGCTCGTGGTCGGCCTGCAGGGCCGTTTCACCGAGGCGGAAGCCATCGCCCGCGCCGATCTGCCGCCCGACGAGGCCGCCGCCAACGTCGCCTATCTGCGGCAGATGCTCGCGCACCGGAGCGACGTTCCAAATCGAGGCCCGCACGCGGCGAATGGATCGAGCTGATGATCCGCTCGTCCCCGCCTTCGCGCGCGAAAGCGGGGACCCGGCGAGTTCAACAGCAACGCAGTCTTCGTCTGGATTCCCGCCGGCGGCCGGCGCGGGAATGAGCGCAATAGCTTCTACTGCAGCGCCATCACGCGGATTGCGGCCGGACCGAGAATGACGACGAACAGCACCGGCAGGAAAAACAAGATCATCGGCACCGTGAGCTTCGGCGGCAGGCCTGCGGCCTTCTTCTCGGCTTCGGACATGCGCATGTCGCGATTCTCCTGCGCCAGCACCCGCATCGTCGTGCCGAGCGGCGTGCCGTAGCGTTCCGCCTGCTGCAAAGCGAGACACACCGCTTTCACGCCTTCGAGACCTATGCGCCGCGCAAGGTTCTCATAGGCTTGGCGGCGGTCCGGTAGATAGGATAATTCCGCCGTCGTCAGCGTCAGCTCTTCGGCAAGCGCGATCGACTGCGATCCGATCTCCTCACTGATCTTGCGGAAAGCCGCCTCGACCGACATGCCGGATTCGATGCAGATCAGCAGCAGATCGAGAGCATCCGGGAACGCGCGCTTGATCGAAACCTGCCGCCGTTGGATCTTGTTCTTGAGAAACAGATTGGGACTCAACATTCCGAAATAGGCGGCGCCGATCGAGATTCCGATCTTGATCAAGGGCGGCTGGTCGAGTTTGAGCACGACGAAGACATAGAACAATGAAACGGCCAGCATGACCACGGGCATCACCATGCGGAAGAACAGATAGGTGATGTAAGGCGCCTGCCCGCGATAGCCCGCCTGAACGAGCATGGTGTGCGCTTCCTCTTGGCCGACCCATTTACTGAGATTGAAGTTTTCGACGATCGTCTTCATGTACGCTTTCGGCGATTGCCGCAGCGTAATCTTGCTTCCCGCCGCCATTCGTTCGCGCTCACGCTGGCGGATTTTCTCGCGCTCGAGCGCAACCGCCTTCATGCGTTTGGACAGCGTATCGGTGGCCAGAAACGGCATCGCCAGCGTCAGCACCGTTGCGCCGGCGGCGATCGCGGCGAAAACCATGGCGAGAAGCTGCGGATCGAGCAACTGGGTGAGATGCTGCACCATGGCGTGCCTCAGAAGTCGAAATTGATCATCTTGCGCATCACCAACACGCCGATGGACATCCAGACAGCGCAGCCCGCCAACATCACGCGCCCGAACGGGTCGGTCCAAAGCACCTCGATGTAAGCCGGGCTGGTAATATAGACCAGCATCATCACCGCGAGCGGCAGCACGCCGATGATCGTCCCCGAAGCCTTGGCCTCCATCGACATGGCCTGGATCTTCGCCTTCATTTTCTTGCGATCGCGCAGCACGCGCGAGAGATTGCCGAGCGCCTCGGAGAGATTGCCGCCGGCGCGCTGCTGGATGGAGATGACGATGCCGAAAAAGTTCGCCTCGGGCACCGGCATGCGCTCGTAGAGCTTGACGCAGGCTTCACCGATCGGCAGGCCGATCGTCTGGGTCTCGATGATCGCGCGAAATTCACTGCGTAGGGGCTCGTCTGACTCGCTGGCGATCAGCTTCAGACTATCGAGCAGCGGCAGGCCGGCCTTGATGCCGCGGACGATCACGTCGACGGCATCAGGGAAGCCGTGGAGGAAACGCGCCAACCGCCGTTTCTTGAGCAACGACAACAGCCACAAGGGAAGGCCGCAGCCGGCCGCAAAGCCAACCCCGAGCGCCGGCAACAGACCGAACCCCGTCGCCAGCACGAGAAAAAACGCGGCGAAGCCGAGCGCCGCCGCGGTCAGCAAGAATCGGCGTTTCGACCAAGTGAGCCCCGCCTGCGAAATGCGCACGGCAAGCGGCAGACGCCTGGCCGTCTTTTGTCGCTGTTCGATCTCTTTGAGCGTCCCTTCCACCTGTTCGCGTCGCGACTTCTGCGCCCCCCGCGTCGGGCGCGGCGCCATCGGCTCCGACCGCGCGACGCTTGCCATGCGCCGTTGCGTGTTGCGCTCGCCGGAAAGGATTGGATAAACAAATACCCAGGCGACCCCGCCGATCGCCAGCGTCACCAGAGAGAAAAGGAGGTACACGTTCATCCGACCGGCTCACGGGCTGCCGTCTCCGCCGCATCGAGCGCGGCCGCGAGCCGCTGATCCTCGCCGTAATAGCGCGCGCGGTCCCAGAATTTCGGGTGACCGATGCCGGTCGACTTATGCTGTCCGATGAGGTTGCCGTTCGCGTCTTCGCCAACGACCTCGAACAAGAACAGATCTTGGGTGATGATGACCTCTCCTTCCATTCCCACGACCTCGGTGATGTGCGTGATGCGGCGCGACCCGTCGCGCATTCGCGATCCATGAACGATGACGTCGATGGACGCGCAGATCATTTCGCGGATTGAGCGGGACGGCAGCCCGTATCCGCCCATCATGATCATGGATTCGAGACGCGACAGGGCCTCGCGCGGGCTATTGGCGTGCAGCGTGCCCATGGAGCCGTCGTGACCGGTATTCATCGCCTGCAGGAGGTCGAATGCTTCCGGTCCGCGCACCTCGCCGACGATGATCCGTTCCGGTCGCATGCGCAGGCAGTTCCGCACCAGATCGCGCATCGTGATCTGACCCTCGCCTTCGAGGTTCGGCGGCCGCGTTTCCAGGCGCACGACGTGCGGCTGCTGCAGTTGCAGTTCGGCGGCGTCCTCGCAGGTGACGATGCGCTCGTCGTGATCGATGTAACGGGTCAGGCAGTTGAGCAGCGTCGTCTTGCCGGAACCGGTACCGCCCGAGACCAGCGTATTGATGCGGCAGCGGCCGATCACTTTGAGGATGTCCGCCCCTTCCCGCGAAACCGAACCGTATTTGACGAGCTGCTCGAGCGTGAGCTTGTCTTTTCTGAATTTGCGGATGGTGAGCACCGGCCCGTCGATCGCCAGCGGCGGCACGATGGCGTTGACGCGCGAGCCATCCGGCAGGCGCGCATCGCAGATCGGCGAGGATTCATCGACGCGGCGGCCGACCTGGCTGACGATGCGCTGGCAGATGTTGAGCAATTGCTGGTTGTCGCGGAAGCGGATGGCGGTCTTCTGAATCTTGCCGCCGACTTCGATGTAGACCGTGCCCGCGCCGTTCACCATGATGTCGGCGATCTCGTCGCGCGCCAGCAGCGGCTCGAGCGGCCCGTAGCCGAGCACGTCGTTGCAGATGTCGTCGAGCAGGTCCTCCTGCTCGGAGATCGACATCACGATGTTCTTGATCGCGATGATCTCGTTGACGATGTCGCGGATTTCTTCACGCGCGGAATCGGCGTCGAGCTTGGCCAGCTGACCGAGGTCGATCGCCTCGATCAGGGCGCCGAAGATCGTGCCCTTGACTTCGTAGTAGGACTCCGAGCGGCGGGTATCAATTGCGGACGGGATTTGCGGCGGGTTTGCCGCCCCCGTCGCAGTCCGCGTCGGCGATGGCGCCCCCAGGATCGGCGCCCCGAGACCGGCGGACGGGAACGGCGTCCGCCCGCCTTCGGACCTGGCGGCCGCGGCGGCGGGCGAAACGGCCGGCGCCGGGCGCGGACTTGGCGGCTGCCGATCTGCGAGATCGGGAGCGGAACTACCGGGAAGGGGACGCTTGCCAAACACCAACGCAGCTCCAACAGACGTTACGGTTACGGTTACGGTTGCCGTTGCAGCAGTTTCTCGATCAGCGGCGACAGCAGGCTCGAGCGTTGTTTCTTCGGCTCCGCACGGCCGGTCAATTTCTGCGCCAGCTGTCGGAACATTTCGGCGGCGCGATGGTTCGAGGAAATCTCGGCGATCATTTGTCCGTTATTCGCCGCCGCGCCGAACACCTGCGGCTCGAACGGAATGATCGCAATAGCCTCGTCTTCGAGGGCCTTGGCGAAGTCGGCGGCCTTGATCTCGGGCCGCTTCGGAACACCGATCTGGTTGAGACAGTAGAGCGGGCGCTGGTCGTTCGGCCGCGCCGCCTTGAGGAAATCGTACAGATTCTTGGTATTGCGCAGGTTGGCGAGATCGGGCGCGGCAACGATCAGGATGTCGTCGGCGCCAACGAGCGTCTGCTTGGTCCAACCCGTCCACTGATGCGGAACATCGAGAACGACGCATGGCACGGTGGCCCGCAGCGAATCGAAGATCGCCTCGAATGCGTCGGCGCCGAAATCGTAAACGTGCTCCAGCGTCGCCGGCGCGGCGAGCAGGCTCAAATGATCGGTGCACTTCGAGAGCAGCCGATCGACAAAGGCGTTATCGATGCGGTCGGGCGAAAATACCGCTTCGGCAATGCCCTGCGGCGGATCCTGGTTGAAATCGAGGCCGGCGGTGCCGAACGCGAGATCGAGATCGGTCACGACCGCATCGAGCATAAGGTCGTGCGCGATGGAGAAGGCGATATTGTGCGCGATGGTGGAGGCGCCGACGCCGCCTTTGGCCCCGACCACGGCGATGATACGGCCGACGGGCTTGGCGTCGGGCGCCGAGAACAGGCCGCACACGGCGCGCACCACCTGCAGGGCGCCGACCGGCGAGATCAGGTAATCGCTCACGCCGCGCCGCACCAGTTCGCGGTAGAGCGCGACGTCGTTCATCCGCCCGATGATGATGACCCGCGTCGCGGCATCGCAAACCTGGGCAAGCTGATCGAGGCCAGCGAGGATATCCTCGCCGCCGCTTTCGGATTCGAGCATGATGACGTTCGGCGTCGGCGAGCTCTGATACGCTTCGGCAGCGGCGACCAGGCCGCCCATCTGGATGCGCAGATGCGCCTTGGCCATGCGCCGATCCTCGCCGGCCGCCTGGATCGCGGCGGCGGTCTCCACGGTCTCGCAGAACGCCTGCACCGAGACGCGCGGCGCCGGCGCGATGCGCTCATCGCGGCCGGCGACGTCGACGGCAGTGCTTTCTTCCGGAACGGCTTGGCTAGCTGGTCGCATCATGTGACGGCATTATTGGCTGTTCATGTTGATGATCGCGATATTCCCGGGCTTCGCGTCGGGGGGACCCTGCCGATATTTTTCCACGACCGTGGTGCGCCGCGTCGTATCGGCTGGCGTCTCGCCGCGCGGCTGCACGAGATCGGCCGGGTTATCGACCATGGCGGCGAGGTTGCGTTGGCTCGCACAGCCCGCGTTCCACGGGGGCTGGTTCTCGAAATATTCGCGATTGAAGCTCGGCCCGATATCCTTGGGCCACAGGCCACAGGGTCCGGCCTGTGCGCTGATCTTTGGATAAGTGATGCGGATGGTTGCGAGGTTGCGGCCCGGGGGGCGATAACCGCGCACGATGATACCGTCCGGCGGCACGCCGCTGGCGGCCAGGATCGAGCGAATCGCGCGCATCGCTTCCGCCGCCGCACGCTCGTTGCTGGTGCCCACCGGCAGATCGACCACTACTCCACCGTTGGCTTCGCGTTTCCAGGTCTGGGCGAATTCCAGCACCTCCGCGCGTTGCGTCGCACTAAGCTCGCCGCGATTGGAGCCGATGAAGACTTCGAGGGTGTGGTCGGCTTCGCTGATCGTGATCGGATGCCGCAGGCGATAATCGGTGGGAACGTCGGGGACGGCGGCGACTTGTGGCTGGTCGGTGTTGCAGCCGCAGGCGAACAGCGCACAGCCGGCGACGATGACGGCGCGAATTGCAAGCCCCGCGAGGCCGCGGCTCTCGGCGATCATTGTGCGGACGCTCTGCATCGTCGCCTCCTGGCGCGGCAAATCAATCGAGGATGAATCCGTATTTGCCGCGGTAGTTGTCCGGCGGATCGGGGGTTCCGCCCACTCCGTAGATGCGGTTGAACCGGCCAAGCAGCACGCTCGCTGGATCGCTCGGATCGGCAAAACCGTCGTCGGGCCGCGACAGGTCCTTCTGCGCGACCGCGCGCACCACATAGGGCGTCACCAGGATCATCAGTTCCGTCTGCTGGTTGATGTAATCGCGGCTCTTGAACAATGCTCCGAGAACGGGAAGCTCCATCAGTCCGGGCATGCCGTTGATGTTCTGCCTGGTCGTGTTCTGGATCATGCCGGCCATCGCCAGCGCACCACCGGAGGGAATTTCGACCGTGGTGCTGGCACTGCGCTCGCGGATCGACGGCACGGTCACCGACTCGGTCGAGCCGGGAATGGGAATATTCAGCGCATTGGTGGTCGAGAGGTCCGACACATCGGTCGTCACATTGAGGCTGATACGGCCTTCGCTGAGCACCACCGGCATGAAGTTGAGAGCGACGCCGAACTTCTTGAAATCGATTGAGGGCTGGCAGGTCGACGGCCCAGCCACACCGGCAGTACTTGTCGGGGCGCTGCAGGAGAAGCCGTTGAGGACGGGAAATTGGCCGCCGGCGTAGAAAGTTGCCTTCTCCCCGGAAATGGCGGTCAGGTTTGGTTCGGCGAGGGTGTGAATGACGCCGGCCTGTTCCATGGCCTGCAACGTAGCGGTGACCGATTTCCAGCTACCCGCAATGCTGGAGCCGCTGAGCGACTGACCGTAAGCGGTGAACGGATTCGTGTTGTTGAAATTGACGACAGCGGTGCCGTAGCCGAGGGAGCCGGCAAGATTGATGCCGAGCTGCTTGATGACGTCGCGCTCGACCTCTGCGATGGTGACTTTCAGCATGACTTGGTCACGGCCGCGGACCACAATGGCGTTGACGATTTTGCTTGAACTGGCACCATTCAAGGCCTGCGGCCCAGGCAAATTGGATGACGATAGGCTCATGGACATATTGCTGCTGCTGCTGCTGCTGCTGCCGCCGCTGCTGCCGCCGCCGCTGCCGCTGCCGTTGCTGAAGGCGTCACCGGGAGCGACGAAATGCGATGCAATGTCGTAGGCTTGCTGCGCTTCCGCCTGGTTCGCCACGGTGCCGGTCAGAATGATGCCGTCGCCGATGCTTTCAACATTGACGTCGGCATCCGGGACGAGCTTCCGGATTGCCGTGCGGATGATGCTCACATCGCGGCCGACACTGATGTCGAAGCTGGCCATCTGCTTCCCTTCGGCATCGAAAAAGATGATGTTGGTCGCTCCGACGGCGATGCCGATGATGTAAGCGCGGCGCGAGGAGCGGATCACGGCGTTGGCCGTCTTGGGATCGGCCACCAGCACGTCCTTGATGTCGCGCGGAAAATCGAAGACGAGCGACTTGCCTTTGCCGAGTAGGACAGGGCGCGATCCAAAATCGCCGGTGGCGGCCTGGATCATCTGCGTCTGCGGGTCGCCGACCGCCAAGTCGCTCGCTCCGGCTCTGGTTGCCCCGTACGGGACGGTCCATGACCCGACAGCGAGGATCGCGAGAGCGGCCGCACGGATCGATGTCCCTGTTGCCATGATGAATTCCCTCCGTGCCGGTCAGCGCGGCGTTGACTGCGTGCTCACGCCGTAACGCACCGTGTTGACGCCCATCCTCTTGTCGTCTTTCTCTTCACCACCTTCGGGAGTCGGCGATTGCGAATCGAGGAGGCTACGCAATGTCAGTGAAATCGTGCCGAGCTGATGCGAGAGCGCGAGCGTCTCGGCCTGGTGCGGATCGAGCTCGATGGTCGCGGTCTTGCCGATCACGACTTTCTGACCCTCCTTTTCCTCGACCGACTGGTCCACCGCGAGCACCCGCACGTTTCGCAGAATTGTTTCGCTGACATATTTCTCGATCCCGGTTACCCTTTCCGCCGCTTTGTCGCGGCGCGTGAGCACGACATCGACGTGATCGTTCGGCAGGATAAAGCCGCCGGCTCCGGTGTCAGGCGCCACGTCCAGCGATATCGCGCGCATGCCCTGCGGCAGGATGGCGGCCATGAAGCCGCCGCCCTTGGCCATGACGACCTTGGAGTCGCGAATCGGTTCTCCGGCCGCAACCGGTGTGCGCACGATGGCGCCGACGAAGTCTTTGACGGCGTCAGGTCGGTCGGTCTTCTTGATGAAGTTCGGCCCAGCGGCGGCGGCGGGCCACGTCTGCCACCCGATGTCCTGCGCGCCGACCACCTGGGCGATACCGAGATCGGACTTGGCGACCAGCACATCGACGGTCGCCAGCGGCGGCGCGACCGGCGCCGCCTTGGGCGGCTCGGGCTGTCGACTGCCGCTCGCCAGAAAAGCGGCAACACCGCCAGCGGCGAGAGCGACACCGAGTACGATGAGGCGCGCGGCTTTCATTACGCTTCACTTCCCAAAGTGACGCAACGGCGGGGGCGGCCGTCATCTCGGGATTTCACCATCTAAACGTCAAGGCATGGTTAATGAGGAGTATCCAAATCGCGTTAATCACACGTTGCGCCGCGCTTGCGACGGCGGGACCAGATCATGATCCCACTCCATTGAAACGGCTCGTGGCCTCGATTCTTAGTTTGAGCCTGAATCTTTTCCGAAAGCTGGTGTCCGCCGCGGATCAAGTCCGGGGCAAGCTTTTTCGCGATCAGGCGCTAAAGGCCGATGGCCGTCATCCACTCGGTCTGCGGATAGACGAGCAAGGCCGCCGCCGCGAGCGCAACACCGTAAGGAACACCGCCGCCGCGGCGGTGCAGCCGCTCGGCCCATTCCCGGCCGACGAACACCTGCGGCAACGGCATGGCGCGAAACTGAATCAGCGCCACCGTCAGCGCTCCGCCAAGTAACGAAGCGTAAACGAGATAATCGGCGAGGTGGGCGAACCCCAGCCACAGAACCGTCGCCGCCGCGAGCTTGGCGTCGCCGCCGCCGATCCAGCCGCGGGTGAAGAAGACGAAAACGACGGCGAGCACCGCGGCGGCGGCGCCGACATGCGACAGCATTTCGGCGGCGCTCATCCCGGTCATGGCGGCGAGTAGCGCAAAGCCGCCGACGAGGATGAGCGAGACGCGGTTGGCGATCGTCATCGTGAATAGATCGCTCGAGGCGGCAAACGCCATCATGGCCGGGAACAACGTCAATTTGATCGCTTCAGTCAGCATGACCATGGCAATGTGGCACTGTCGATGTCTTTCCAGCGCCGGGTTTATCCGGCGCAGGTTGAGAGTGGGTTAGCGAGCGCGCCACGCCGAGCAAGCGCACGAATGCGAAAGGGCTCCGGTAACCGACCGGAGCCCTCTCGTGGCCAAGCACAAGAGGACGTTTAGTTAAGCTGGCTGGAAATGCTGCTGAACGTCGTGTTCAACTTGGTTCCGAGGCCGTTCACGACGGCGATGATGGCAACGGAGATGCCGGCGGCGATCAGGCCATACTCAATGGCCGTGGCGCCGGATTGGTCCTTCACGAAACGCAAAACGAGGGTTTTCATCGGTTGGCTCCTTAGGTCCACACGTGGCTGTCTGAGCTCGACCCAATGCCCGTTTTCCGGGGCATTTGGATCAAACCCGACGCTAGCAATGAGAGATTTCGGCGGAGTTAAATCGATCAGCGAAAGCTGCAATCAAGCGACCGTCCTTTGATGTAGTTAACATCGTGTTTCATTATCAGCGAAGAATCGCGCGGGTTGCTGCTCGTATTTCAACGTACCGCCTCTTGTGGATCGATATGACAAGGTTACCGCCTCCCCCGGCTCGTGCATCCATTCAGCAGTGAAGGGCGCGCATGGATATAGACCAACAGGAAGCGCAGCATTCCGAACGCAGGCGCCTCGCCGGCTGAGCTATACAATCAGCCTCGGCAACACTGTCGCCACCAACGCCAGCACCGCGACCATGGACACGACGACGAGCGCCGCACGGCGTCGCACTGCGGCGTCCATCATAAACGAAGCGAGGAAATGCACGGGATCGCGCGGGATTAGAAAGGAGGTCTGCGATCGGTAGGCAGCGAAATCGGGCAAGACGCGCGCGAGCACGCCTTCTTCCCAACGCGCCCGCGCCACTTGCAGCGTGATCACCAACAGCAGCAGCCCGAACGCTAGCAGCGAGCGATATTGCAGCGCGACGGCAGCCGTGGCCAGCATCTCGAACAAATATAGCGGATGTCGCACCATACCATAGGGGCCGCGCTGCACCAGCCGCCTCGCCTCCGGCATCACGCTCAGCGAGCGGCCAAGAAAACTGACGGTGACCAACGACATCACATTGGCGAGCACGCTGACGACAACGGCAACCAGATTGAAAGCGAGGCTCGGCGGCGCCCGATCGAGCAGCATGTACATCAGCGGCAGACTAACGGCGATCAGCGCAACGACGCGCGGCAGGATCTCTTCGGATTTGGCGACGGGACGGAGCCGAAACAGCGGCTGGATCGATAGCAGGATTACAAACATCCACTGCGAGATCCGGGCCAGCATGGCGACGAAGGTGCCGGCGTCGAACTGCTCGAACGCGACCGGGTCCTGGGCGACCTGCTGACAGAATCCGAGAACGTCGCGAAACAATATGAACGAGCCATAAACCATGATGGGACATCGCATCGCCCAGTCGTAGGTTACGCTCTGATCCAGCCTGCGGCGGAGATCGCCGAACGGCATGGCAAGGAATTTGATGGCTGGCATTGGACGCAACACTCCATCTTATAACGGCAAAGACAATTCCTTGCTTTGCTGCTGGCCCGGATCGGGCAAGTCTCTCCGATCGGGCAAGTCCCATGTCCCGATTGGAAAAATGGCATTAAGTTCCACCTCATTAAGTTCCACCTAATGTCGTTTCGATCCGTCCCCGACATTTGCCATCGTCGTTTAGCAAGCGTCACCACGCTGTGACAGCGGCCGGGCACTCGGATTTGCACTTCTTTCACCATTTTGCAGTCAATTGGACTCCTCGAAGTGCAGCTCGCTTCGGTTATCTACTCCGCGTAGCGTTTCGGAGAGTCGCGATGACGGAATTGTGCGCGCGAGGCCGGGCTATCCCAAGCCTGCTGCATTGGCTATCCGCCGCCCTGTTCCTCATCGCCATTGTCTGGCCGGCAGCAGCGGCCGGACCGATCGTCGTGCTGCTCGACCAAGCCAGGATCCTGCAGCTGCCGGATCGGGCCGCAACGGTCGTGATCGGCAATCCGCTGATCGCCGACCTTTCGATACAGCCCGGCGGCCTCGCCGTGATCACCGGCAAGGGCTACGGCGCGACCAACTTCATCGTCATGGACCGCGGCGGCGCCGTGCTGCTGGAGAAGACCGTGGAGGTGCAGGGACCGAACGACAAGATCGTCGTGGTCTATCGCGGCGTCGATCGCGAAACCTATAGCTGCACGCCGATCTGCTCGCCGCGGATCACGCTTGGCGACGACTCCGACTATTTCACCAAGGTCCTCACCGAGGCCTCCACCCGCAACGCGCAAGCCTCGGGCGCCGGAGCCATGGCGGCGGGGCATTGAGGACGCGCCAGCGCGCCGGTTCGCCATCGCGTTGGACGATCGGCTGCAAATCCCCCGGCACGAGGTTGACGTCTCGTTAACGCGGCTCCTGCCGTTCTCGACAACCTGTGCAACAAATTCCCAACGGCTCTTTGGTAATATTCAACCGTGTCACCTCGCGCCAATGCGCGACATTCGGTTGAGGTTGTCTATGTCCGATCGGCTGAAGTCGACGCTCGCGGCGCGCGCGGTTCGGATGGTCGCCTCACCGCTGCTGCGGCGCTTTGTTCGGCAACGCCGGGCG
This sequence comes from Xanthobacteraceae bacterium, assembly GCA_049522435.1. Lineage (GTDB taxonomy): Bacteria > Pseudomonadota > Alphaproteobacteria > Rhizobiales > Xanthobacteraceae > BOG-931. The sequence continues at coordinate 9,479 of JBEKNW010000020.1, read as the reverse complement.
TCGGCGAGCATCGAATTCGCTCTGGTCGCGACGCCGTTCCTCGCCTTGACCTTCGGCATCATCCAGACCGCGACGATCTTCCTCGCCGGCCAGTCGCTGGAGACGGCGGCCGCCAGCGCCGGACGTCTGATCATGACCGGCCAGGCGCAAACGCAGGGCTGGACCGCCGCCCAGTTCAAGCAGCAGGTCTGCAACCAGATCCAAGCGATCTTCAATTGCAACAGCGGCGTCTATGTCGACGTCGAGACCTATTCGTCTTTCTCCTCGGTCAACTTCGGGATGCCGATCAGCAACGGCGCCTTCAACAGTTCGAGTCTGGGCTATAATCCCGGCGGACCGGGCGACGTGGTGGTCGTGCGCCTTTATTACCAGTATCCGGTCTATTTCAGTGTGCTCAATCTGAGCAACTTGAGCGGCGGCTTGGATCTGCTCGCCGCCACCGCCGTGTTCCAAAATGAACCCTATGCTTCGTCTGCATCGTCGTGATGGGGCGCACGCCATGACCGCTTTCGCCGTTCGCCTGACCTGTCCCCTGGCGCGTTTCCTAAAAGATCGCCGCGCCGTATCCGCCGTCGAATTCGCCATCCTGCTGCCGCTGATGTTGGCGCTCTACCTCGGCAGCGCCGAGGTCACGCAGGGGATCGCCGTCAAGCGCAAGGTGACGTTGGTCGCACACGCGGTCGCCGATCTGTCGAGCCAGTACACCGCCATCGACAACGCCGATATGTCGAACATCCTCAATGCGTCCTCCGCCATCATTGCCCCCTACGCGGCCGCCAACCTGCAGGCGACGGTCTCGGAAATCTCGATCAACAGTCAGGGCCAGGCGACGGTAGTCTGGAGCAATACGCTCAACGGCACCGCGCTTGCGGTGGGTCAGGCGGTGACCGTCCCATCTGGGCTGGCGGTACCGAACACCTACCTGATCCTGGGCCAGGCTCAGTACAGCTATAATCCGACCTATGGCTACGTTCTGACCAATACGCTGACGCTGAGCGATCAAATCTTTCTGCTCCCGCGCCAGTCGATCTCCGTCGCCTACACCGGTTCGTGAGCGCGTTCACCGAATCGGCAGCGCCGTCGTCGACTTGATCTTCTCCATGGCGAAGCGCGAGGTCACGTTGGTCAGCGGCACCGCCGCAATCAGCCGCTTGTAGAAGGCGTCGTAGCCGGCGATGTCGGGCACCACGACGCGCAGCATGTAATCGACGTCGCCGGCCATGCGATAAAACTCCATGACTTCCGGCATGGCGCGGACGACCTTGGCAAAGCGCTCGAGCCAGTCCTGCGAGTGGTCCCCGGTCTCGATCGAGACGAAGACAGTGATGCCGAGCCCGATGCGGTCCTGATCGACCAGCGCGACGCGTTTGAGAATGACGCCGTCAGCTTCCAGGCGCTGAATGCGTTTCCAGCAGGGCGTCGAGGACAGGCCGACGCGTGAGCCGATCTCGGCAACCGACAGCGCGGCGTCGTCTTGCAGAACGGCAAGGATTTTCCGGTCAATGGCGTCCATGCGCGATGAACCTCAGCAAATTCCAACGCGGGCGGCTTGGGAGTAATATTTTTCAATCCGACACGAGCTAGCCTATCTATAGAGAATAATATTCCAAATCAAGCCGTCATTCCGGGGCCGAGCGAAGCTCGGAGCCCGGAATGACGTGTGCGTGCTTGGCCAAGAACGTCTCGACTTCCGCCCGTCTCGGCGTGCCCGCGGAGCCGCCCATGCGGGTGCACTTGATCGCGGCGACCGCGGCGCCGAAGCGCAAGGCCTCGACCTCGCTTTGTCCTTCGGCCAGCGCCAGCGCGAATCCGCCGTGCAAGGCATCGCCGGCGGCGAGCGTATCGACCGCGCGGATGGCGAACACCGGCACGCGGCGCAGCGACCGGCCGTCGAGGAAAAGGATGTCGTTTGGCCCGTTGCTGACCGCAAGGAACGCGTCGGTATGCCGCGCGATCCGCTGCAGCCCTTCGGCAAGATCGCTGCGGTCGGTCGTGGCGGTGAGGCACTCCGAGGAAAAGACGACATGCGAGGCAACGCGAAACAGCGGATCGTCCTCGACGCTTGCCTTGTCGGCGTCGAGCACGATCCGCACCTTGCGGCGGCGCGCCGCCTCGCAGATCGGCCGCACGAATTGCGGATATCTGTTGTCGGCAAGCACGAGGTCGGCCGCAGCGGCGACACTTTCCGGATCATCCGGCGTGACCGCGGCGATCCGCGGGTCGCGGTAGGTCACGATGGTGCGATCACCGCTTGGGTCGATGAAAATCGCCGACAGCGCCGTCGCCAATCCATCGACCCGCTGACAGGCGCTGCAGTCGACGTTCTCGCGCAGGAGCGCCGCCAGCACGAGGTCGCCGTTGCCGTCCGCTCCGGCGGGCCCGCCCAGCGGGCCGGCCAGCGCCGCGCGGCCGCCAAGGCGGGCGACGGCGACGGCCGCGTTCGCCGCGCAACCGCCATTGACGATGAAGAAACCTTTCGCCTCGACCTTGGCGTCGGGCTGCGGAAAATCTTCGACGTGAAAAACCTCGTCGAGCACGATGATGCCGGTGCAAAGGATGCGTGGCGCCGTCGCGCCGTCCGTCGGCGCTGGGTGTGAGGCGTCAACGCCCAAAGACATTAGTCCCCCAAGAGTCCCCCAGGACATCGCGGCCTTGCTCGACAAAGGCGCGGATGATGTGGTGGCCGATGGCGATCGGCGGCGGCGTGGTCAGGCGCTGCGGATGCTTCCTCGCCAGCATCAGCTCGAGCTCCGAGCGGTCGAACCAGCGCGCCTCCTCGATCTCGCTGCGATCGATGACGATCGCTTCGGTCAGCGCTTCGGCGTGGCAGCCGATCATCAGCGAAGACGGGAACGGCCAAGGCTGCGAGGCAAAATATTTTACCCGCGCGCAGTCAAGCCCGACTTCCTCGCGCACCTCGCGCCGCACCGCTTCCTCGATCGATTCGCCCGGTTCGACAAAGCCGGCGAGACACGACCACATGGTTTGCGGGAAGCGCGGCGAGCGGCCGAGCACGCAGCGCTCGCCGGCGATCGCCAGCATGATGACGACCGGATCGGTGCGCGGGAAATGCTCGGCCTTGCAGGAGGGACAGTCGCGCCGCCAACCGCCCAGCGTCCGGAGCGTCGCCGCGCCGCAAATGGGACAGAAGCGATGGCGGACATGCCAGCCGAGGATCGCCTTGGCTTCCGCCAGCGGCGGCAGATGCTCGGCGGCGACGACGCCCTGCACCGCAATCGTGCGCAGATCGATGAGTTTGAGATCAGCGCGCGCCTGCAGCGGCGCGACCGATTCCGGGTCGAGGCCGACAGCGAAGCGCGGCGCTTCGTCGATCAGCCCGAGGAACACGGTCTCGCGCGCAGCGCCGAACGCGCGGGCCTCAGCGAGCGAAAACAGCGGGTCGAATTCGTCGCCCTGTTTCTTCAGCACCACAAGCTCGCCGCCGATCACATAGCAGCCGGCACTTTCATGCTCCGCCAGAGCCGCGAGCGCGACCTCATCGCTGCGATAAGTCGCGGCGCGCTCGATGCGGCTCCCCGCATAGGCTTGGCGCGGCTCTAGGCTGAGATCGGGCTTGTTGGGCACGATGACCAAACAGGGCGGCTCACTTGGCCGCTTCACAGGGCGGCCGCGGACGGCGCGACATCGTCGGCACGATAGCGATGCGGAACTTCATGTTTCCTGCTCCTGATCGCGGCCTCTTTTGCGCTGATAGAAGCCGCGTCGGTCACCGAGGTCAAGGTGCGCTCCCTTTTCCGCCGCGCGAAGCGGGGGAGGAAATTATCCGTGATGCCCCTCGGGCCCGGCGAGGATCAGCGCCCAGAACACCTTGTACTTCGAGGCCGGCGCATAGACCGCCGCGATGCCCATGCGAGCCACGCTGGGATTGAGCATGTTGGCGCGATGCGGTGGCGAATCGCGCCAGCCGGAAAAAGCCTCGGCGAGCGTGTGGTAGCCCGCGGAAATATTCTCGACCGCCACGCCGCCGCGGAACGGCGAATTGCGGATGCGGTCCTGGAACGGACGCCCGATATCGTGATCCATCTTGTCGTGCGCCGCCATGGCGTGCGCCTGCTCGCCGGCGAGCCGCATCAGTTCGGGATCGACGGTGACCGGGGGAAGACCGTTGTTGCTGCGATAGCCCGAAATCATCGATGCCGCGGCGGCGGCATCCACCGTGACGTCGGGTTGTGCAAGGTCTTGATAGAATGTCGGCTCGGCCGGCGGCGGCGCATTGTCGGCGCAGCCGCCGAGCGCCGCGACGCTCATCGCAACCCCACACAGCACCAGCGCGGCAGATGGCCGGATCATTGCAGTCTCCCAAGAGTCCGAGAAAACGAGTCCGAGAGTTCCGTTTCTGACATCACCGCCTCATCTATTGGCCATGGACAGTGCGTGGCGGCGAAGGCGCCGGCTTTCCACGCCCGGGCGCGCGTCATGCAATAGCAATGTGGAGAATTATTGCATTCGCCGCATGTTCTGGCCGCCACAAATGAAGAGGACGCATCCTTCGACCCTGATCGTATTGCGGTCGATTTCGAGGAGATGTCCTGGGTAGGTTTGGCCATTGTCCGTATTGTAGAGCGGCCCCGACCACCTTCCGGGGCCGTCCGGCATCATGGAGCTAAGAACCTCGACGCCAAGGAGCGGCCGATTGCGCATCCCCGGATCGGCATTATTCTTGTCGGCCCAAGGCGCGCCGGTGGCCGGATCAATCGGTGATTTGGGGCTCGCTATGGTCGCGCAAAGCCCATTGCCACAGGAAATCACGCGCACTGTCGCACCATCCTGCGCCAGCCAAAGGCCCCTCGGATCGGCGAGCGCCGTTCCCGCACTGACGAATGCGAATAAAGCGAGAGCAGATAAGCTGTAGAGCCTGTAACGCTTCATACATCCTCTCTATCGCGGTCATGCGTGGCACTAAACCGCGTGAGCCGGCATTCGTTCCTTGAGGGGATTTCGCCCCACACTCGGCAGGGATAACTACGACCTCGGAGTAGCTCGGCTTACGCAAAGTGGAATGCCAATTCCACGGTGGGTCAATAGCTGCCAGCCGCTTGCTTTCCCGCCCTCCGCGGCCAATATAGGCGGCGGGAGGTTGGCGGTGGACGAGCCACTCGCCAACCGGGTCAGGTCCGGAAGGAAGCAGCCCTAACGAGCGCGGTTCGGGTCGCTCGTCAGCCTCCCACTTAATCACATCATGTAGCCCGGATTGAGCGGAGCGAAATCCGGGAACGATCGAGAAGCTGGTAGGCCACCCCCCGGGTTTCGCTTCGCTCAACCCAGGCTACATTTTTTGCTACGATCGCACCAATGAACGACGCCACGACCCCGACCGCATCCTACCGCGTGCTGGCGCGCAAATACCGGCCGTCGACCTTCGCCGATCTGATCGGCCAGGACGCCATGGTGCGCACCATTTCGAACGCCTTCGAGACGGGCCGCATCCCGCAGGCCTGGGTGCTCACCGGCGTGCGCGGCGTCGGCAAGACCACGACGGCGCGGATTCTCGCCCGCGCGCTCAATTACGAGCTGGCGGACGGTTCCGTCACCGGGCCGACGATCAACATGCCGGTGCTGGGCATCCACTGCCAGGCGATCATGGAAAGCCGGCATCTCGACGTGATCGAGATGGATGCGGCCTCGCACAACAGCGTCGAGGACGTGCGCGCGATCAACGAGGCCATCCGCTACGCGCCGGTCTCGGCCCGCACCAAGGTCTATATCCTCGACGAAGTGCACATGCTCTCCGGCGCCGCCTTCAATGCGCTCTTAAAGACGCTGGAGGAGCCGCCGCCGCACGCCAAATTCGTGTTCGCGACGACGGAAATCCGTAAAGTGCCGATCACGGTGCTGTCGCGCTGCCAGCGTTTTGATCTGCGCCGGGTCGACGCGGCGCTTCTGGTCAAGCATCTGCAAGGCATCGCCGGCAAGGAAACGATCACCGCCGAGCCGGAAGCGTTGGCGCTGATCGCACGCGCCGCCGAAGGCTCCGTGCGCGATGCGCTCTCGCTGTTCGATCAGGCAATCGCCCACGCCGCGGGACCGGTGCGCGCCGAGGACGTGCGGCAGATGCTCGGCCTCGCCGACCGCACGCGCGTGATCGATCTCTTCGAAGCGCTGATGCGCGCCGATCTGCCTCGCGCCTTGCAGGAAGTGCGCGACCAATACGATACCGGCGCCGATCCCACGATGGTGCTCGGCGATCTCGCCGAGTTCACGCATTTCGTCACCCGGGTCAAGGTGGTGCCGGCTTTGGCCGACGACGTCTCGCTCACCGAAACCGAAAGGACGCGCGGACGCGCCTTTGCGGCAAAACTCTCGATGCGCGTTCTGGCGCGCACCTGGCAGATGCTGCTCAAGGGCCTCGAGGAGGTCGCGGCGGCCGGGCGGCCGCTCGCTGCCGCCGAGATGGTTTTGGTCCGCATCGCCTACGCCGCCGACCTGCCGACGCCCGACGAGGTGATCCGCTCGCTCGGCGAGGGAACGCGCGGCAACGGCACAAGGCCGGCAGCGCCGACGCCGACCGGCCAGCCATCGCCGCGTTCGGAGCTGTCGGCGCGTTCCGAGGCGCCGCGCTCGGAGATCCCGCATTCCCCCTCCCTTCCCTCCCCCGCACGCGGGGGAGGGAAGGGAGGGGGCGCGGCGGTTGCCTCAGTCGCTGCGGTTGCCGCGGTTGCCGCGGCCGAATTGCCGGCGCATGAGCCGGTTGTCGGCAGCGCCGAGTTGAGCGTGCCGGCGCGGGCGCTGCAAAATTTCGAGGACTTGGTCGCGCTTGCCGGCGAAAAACGCGACCTGGCGATCAAGAGCGCGCTTGAACGCGACGTGCGGCTGGTGCGTTTCGAGGACGGCAGGCTGGAGATCGGCCTCGAATCAAGCGCGCCGAAAACGTTTACCGGCGAACTGTCGAAAAAGCTCGGCGATTGGACCGGCAGGCGATGGATGGTCATCGTCTCCGCCGAGCCGGGCCTGCCCAGCCTCTACGCGCAGGCACAAACGCGCAAGGCGGAGCTGAAAGACGGCGTGCGCGGCGATCCGCTGGTGCAGGCGGTGCTGGCGCGCTTTCCCGGCGCCGAAATCGTCGACGTGCGCCCGCCCGCGAGCGCGCCCGCCGCGTTGGATGAGATGCCGTACGATGCGCCCGGCGAGGCCGGCCGCGCCGACGACGAACCATAAGCAGGTGCCGCCATGGCCGATTTTCTGGGCCTGATGAAACAGGCCGCCGAACTCAAATCGAAGATGGAGGCGATGCAGGCCGAGCTCGACCGTTTGGAAGTCGAGGGCACGGCCGGCGGCGGGCTCGTCACGCTAAAGCTTTCCGGCAAGGGCGAGGTCAGGACCGTGCACGTCGACGAGTCGCTGCTCAAGCCGGACCAGAAGGAAATCCTCGAGGACCTCATCGTCGCCGCATCTGCCGACGCCCGCCGCAAGCTCGAAACCTTGTTGCAGGACAAGATGCAGGCGCTCACCGGCGGGTTGCCGCTGCCGCCGGGGCTGAAGCTGTTTTGAAGCCGCTCGCGCGGAGTCTGTGGCCAGTCAGGATGCGCTGGTCCGCGTGCCGGTTCCAACGATCCGGCGATGGCCTACGAAGAGCAGGATAAGGAAACCGGCGAGCAAAGATACGAAACGCACCCAGTCATCGAGGTAAAACCAATAGCTCCAATAGCCCCACGCAACCGTGAAAATGCCGCCAAAAATCAGTCCCGTACCGATCGCATGAAGCGGAATATAGGCGCCGATGAGGATGGCGGCGACGCCCAATGGCGTCGAAAAGATTACCAGATGACGGGCAAAATCCTTGGCGGCGTTTTTGAATGCTTCGTCTTGTTCCTGTTGCTTATGCTCCCGTTCACGCTGTTTTTCCGAAAATGTTTGACGCTCCTCGGGCGTCGGATTGGGAGGCATCATCACCGCGGCGACGATAGCTTGTCGTTTGGGCGCAGGATAAAACGTCGCCACGCCATAATAGACCAACAAAGGAAATATGACGGCGATGCCAAACCCAACCGCAATCTGCCGCGCCAGCATTCTGCGCTCCCGTGTCGAGCATTGTAAGCTATAGCGTCTATCGACTACTTGCCATTGGAACCCTTGCTCACCTGTTAATGCCCATGCCCGCCGTCGTCGCCGGCCCCGAGATCGAACGCCTGATCCAGCTGCTCGCGCGCCTGCCCGGGCTTGGTCCACGCTCGGCGCGCCGCGCGGCCTTGTTCCTCATCAAGAAGCGCGAGCTCATTATGGCGCCGCTTGCCGCCGCCTTGCAGACCGCGATCGAGAAGATCGAGGTGTGCCGGATTTGCGGCAATATCGACACGCAGAATCCCTGCACGATCTGCACCGATGCGCGGCGCGACCCTTCCGCCATCGTGGTGGTGGCCGACGTCGCCGATCTGTGGGCACTCGAACGCGCGCACGCCATCAACGCGCGCTACCACGTGCTCGGCGGCACGCTCTCCCCGCTCGACGGCGTCGGGCCGGACGATCTGTCGATCGGCGCGCTGGTCAAGCGCGCGCACGATCCGGCGGTCAACGAAATCATCCTGGCGCTGAACGCCACGGTCGACGGCCAGAGCACCGCTCATTACATCACCGACCTCTTGCATGACGCCAAGGTCAAGGTGACACGGCTGGCGCATGGGGTGCCGGTCGGCGGGGAACTCGATTATCTCGACGAAGGGACGCTGGCGGCGGCCATCCGCAGCCGGACACCGTTTTAACGGCTACGCTGCCTGCAAATTAGCCAACGAGCGCCCGCAGGGCGGCCAGAAAGGACCGGGGGCACATTACGCCGCCCGTTAACCGTCATTCTGAGGTGCCCGCCCGAAGGCGGGCCTCGAAGGATGAATCGGCCGAAGTACCCGGGCCGTCGCCCTTCGAGGCTCGGCACGCTCGCACCTCAGGGTGACGGAACCTAGTACCCGGAATCACCAATCCGCGCAGGCAACGATGCGAACAAGTGTCTCATCCGACTCTCGAATTCACTGCCCGCGCGAATCACGTTTCTATGAAAGTGGGTACTAGCTCGGCACGACTTGGCCCGCTGTTTGCATGGCAATGCAAGCGATCTCGGTCTCACAACTCGTGTTGAATGAGATTGCTTGGAGCCCCGGCGATCCCGGCACCGGGGCTCCATCCTTTTTTCGGACCGCCATGCTCGGACTTGTGCCGGGCATGGCGGTCTATTGCGTTTTCGCCTTCACCCTCGCACATGGAAGCGAAGGGAAGGAATGATTCACAATTCCCGCATGAGTGACGACATTCGCTTCGACAAGACTTTCGATCTCGCGCCCGGCCGGGTCCAGGAGGTGGCGCCGGGCGTGCGCGCGGTCGTCGCCAACAATCCCGGCCCATTCACCTTCAAGGGTACGGTCAGCTACATCATCGGCCGCGGCAAGGTCGCGATCCTCGATCCCGGTCCCGATGACGACGCCCATATCGCGGCGCTGCTCGAGGCCGTGCGCGGGGAGACCGTCACCCAC